>CAYZQP010000009.1:15744-24461 GCA_964480545.1 uncultured Mesorhizobium sp.
TAGACCTGGTAGGGAATAAAGGCACCAAGCAGGAGCCCACAGAAGAGCCATACGCCGCCCCTTGGCTTCCAGAAGCTCAACACATATCCATTGAACGCGCCCATGAAGATCGAAATGGTCACTGAAGGCGCGACAATGGCGAGAGAGTTCCAGAATCCGACCTGAATTCCGTTGCAGGCAAGCCCGGTGCACGCCGATGTCCAGGCTTTCACCCAGGCATCAAATGATGGCGCAATCGGCAGGGCGAAAATATTGCCTTGCTGAATTTCGGGCATGGTCTTGAGCGAAGTCACGACCATGACATAGAGCGGCAGAGCATAGAAAAGAGCTGCAGCTAGGAGAATGGCGTAAGTGCCGAATCTGGCTAGCGAAAAATCACTATGCTTTCGCATGTCAACGTCTCCCCTCATCTTTGAAGTATGTGGCGTAGAGGTAGGGGACCAGCAGCATGAGGACCATTAGAAGCAAGAAGGTCGAGGCCGCCGTCGCCAAGCCGATGTTCTGGCGCTGGAAGAGATAATCCATGATAAACTTGGTAGGTACCTCTGTGGCGATGCCCGGGCCACCTTGCGTCATGGAGACCACCACGTCATAAGCTTTGACCACGCCCATCGAGAGCAGGACAACTGCCGTTGCTATCGTCGGACGCAGGATTGGCAGCACGATCGACAGATAGACACGCCATGTCGGGATGCCATCGATCTTGGCGGCTCGCCACAACTCGGTATCGATACCGCGCAATCCAGCAAGCATGATGACCATAATCAGTCCAGAGCCTTGCCAGAACGCTGCGATTACGATGGCATAAATCGCCAGATTCTGATCCGTGATCCAGGCAAAAGAAAAGCTCTCCCAGCCGAGATCGCGTACGAACTTCTGGATGCCCAGGCCCGGATTCAGTATCCACTGCCAGACAAGTCCGGTCACGATGAAGGAGAGTGCATACGGGAAAAGGAAGATCGACCGAAAGATTCCCTCGCCACGGACATTCTGGTCTATGAAAATAGCCAGCAGGAAGCCGCAGACAAGGCAGCTGACCATGAATGTCACCCCGAATGCGACGATGTTCTTGAGTGACAGAAGCCAGCGAGCCTCATTGAAAAGCCTGGCGTATTGCTCAAAGCCGACAAAATCGGCCACGGGCAGCATGCGTGAACTCGTGAATGAAACACCGACAGACCAGCCAATCGACCCCACGAAAAAGACGGCGACTACGATTAGAAGTGGCAGCAGCGCCAGATAGGGCGTCAACGCGACAGGCGTTTTCCGCGCACGACTGGGCGTTGCTGCAGATGCAGCGACAACAGTCATTTTGATTCCTCCGGTTGGACAACGTGAGGTGGCCGCTCCGCGACCGCCACGAGGCGCGGTTAACGCTTCAACACTGCGGCTATCGCCGCTGCCGCGTCATCCACGCTCTGGTCCGTATTCCAGAAGTTCGAGATCACATCCTGCAGTGCGCCATCGACGTCAGGTGACAACAATTGATCTGGAGCCGGGACCTGACGCACAGGATCTGCAAGTATCTTGGCTCCAAGCTGGGCGCAGGCGTCCAGCGAAGACGTGTCTACGTCCAATCTGGACGGGAGCGACCCCTTCAGCTTGTTGAACTCAATAGCTACCGTCGGTGAAAGCATCAGCGCAGCGAGTTTCAGCTGCGTGGCAGAGCGCGCGTCATCGTTAAGCTTCGGGAAGATAAACACGTCGCCCGTGACGTCGTAGGGCGAACTGGAGCCGAAGCCGGGGATACAGCCAAACTCGGTGCCCGGGGTTTGTCCCGCCGCGCTAAACTCACCTTTGGCCCAGTCACCCATGATCTGAAAGCCGGCCGTGCCCTGGATCACCATGGCAGTAGCTTCGTTCCAGCCTCGATTTGGCGAGCCGCTGTCAATATAGTCTTTCAGGCGCTTGTAGTCAGCCAGAATCTGCTTGAATTCAGGCGATTCAGGGGCCGCAGGATCACTGCCGAAGAACCTCAGGTAGAGATCCTTTCCGCCGAAGAACAACATCGACGCTGTGAAGGTCAGACGCTCCTGCCAAGGCTGACCGCCCTGAGCCAAGCCGATGATACCGGCACTCTTCAACTTGTCCAGCGCGGCGAACAGTTCCTCCTTGGTCTTCGGTTCCTCCTCAATGCCGGCTTTCTCAAAGGCGGCCTTTGAATACCAAAGCCAGTTATGACTGTGGATATTCACGGGTGCCGCATAGTAGTGACCGTCGATTTTGATCACATTGCGAAATGCCTCAGGAAGCACCTGATCCCAATTCTGCTCTGCGGCGACAGAATCGAGATTTGCCAACAGGCCGCCTTCGGCCAATTCCCTGAATTGCTGAGAGGTGTTGAACTGGGCCGCAACTGGCGGCTGTCCTCCTGTGATGGCATTGACTGCCGCCAATCGCGCCGCTTCGCCGCCTGCCACTGCTCTGTCCACCCATTCACCGCCCTGAGCATTGAATGCATTGGCGAACACCGAGATCGCCTTCGATTCGCCACCGGATGTCCACCAATGTATGACCTCGGCTTTGTCCTGCGCGTATGCTGGCGTCAGCATCCCAATAATGACAATTGCTGTTGATAGAAGCTTCATTCTCATCTCATATCCTCCATAGTATTGAGATAGAAGTAATTCCATATTTACCAGTTCCACACGGTTCCATCCTCCAATCTGCTGATTGGAAGATACGAACGTTCGTAAGGGTATTTTTCTGCAATTTCAGAATTGAATTCGATTCCTAGGCCTATTCCTTCTCCAGGATGCAAGTATCCGCCTTTAAAATTCCAGCTACCGGAGAAAATCTCAAGAATATTGTCAATGTATCCAGAGTACTCTTGGATGCCGAAATTTGGCGCCCACAGACCAAGATGAAGATTGGCGCTGAAGCAGATTGGCGACATGTCCATTGCGCCGTGGCATGCAGTTCGGACATTGTAGATGCTGGCGAAATCTGCGATCCGCCGTAGAGAGGTGATCCCACCTGCATGGACCGCAGTCATGCGGATATAGTCGATCAGTTGCTCGTCTATGAGCAGTCGCGCATCCCATATCGTGTTGAAGGCCTCGCCCAATGCCAAAGGCGTTGTCGTGTGGTTGCGAACAATACGTAGATTCTCCTGTTGCTCGGCAGGTACTGGATCTTCCAGCCAAAACAGCTGGGCAAACTCGAGGTCCTTTCCCAGACGAGCGGCCTCGATCGGCGTCAACCTGTGATGGACATCGTGGAGTAATTCGACTTCGTCGCCGAGCGCGCTCCGAGCCGCCTCAAAGAGCTTTGGGATATGGCGCAGGTATTTGGGGGTCGACCAACATTCCTCGCGCGGCAGGCTGTCATGCATCGCGTTGTTCGTCGATATGTCGCCGCCCGTGCCATACACATTCGTCAGCCCGGGAACGCCAACTTGGAGGCGGATGGCCCGATAGCCCTCATCGACGCGCCTTGCAGCCGCTTCAACCGCCTCGCCTATATCAGCGCCCTGCGCATGGGTGTAGCAAAGCAGCCTGTCGCGACTGGCCCCACCTAGTAGTTGATAGAGGGGCATGCTGGCGGCTTTGGCCTTGATGTCCCACAGAGCCATATCAATGCCAGCGATCGCCGCCATCGTCACGGGCCCCCGTCGCCAGCAAGCGCCGCGGTAGAGATATTGCCAAGTGTCTTCGATGCGTTGCGGATCGCGACCGATCAACAAAGGAACCAGATGATCCTGCAGATAGGCGTAGACCGCTTTCTCGCGACCGTTGAGGGTTGCGTCGCCGATCCCGGTCAGACTTTCGTCAGTGCAAATCTTGACCGTGACAAAATTTCGCCCAGGACAACAAACGATAATCTGGATGCTTGTGATCCTCATTGGCGTTTTGCCAATTTTGAACCACCAGGAAAGAGGGTCTGGTACGCCACAGACGGCTCTCCGGTGATCGTTCCGGATTCACGTTTGGTCTTAATCAGATCCCTGAACCAGAAGGCACTCTTCTTTGGAGTGCGCTTCTGGGTCGCATAGTCAACATGACAGATTCCAAAGCGTTTCTCGTATCCGTAGGCCCATTCAAAGTTGTCCAGAAGAGACCATGCGAAATAGCCGCGAACATCGACACCCGACTTGATGGCAGCACTCACTGCTTCAAGATGGCGCTCGAAATAGCCAATACGCTGCTGGTCATCGACCACGCCATCCACGACCTCATCATCGAGCGCCATCCCGTTTTCGGTGATGTAGACAGGCGGCATATTGGGATAGTCGCGTTTCATTGTAACGAGTTGCTCGCAAAGCCCGCTGGGATACACCTCCCAGCCCATCTGGGTGCGCTCTACGTCTCCTAGATTCGCGAGATTGAAGCCGTGCGCCCCATCGGCCTCGACGACCGAGCGAAAATAGTAATTTACTCCGATGAAATCGATCGGCCGGTTGATCGCCTCCATGTCGCCAGGCACGATTGCAGGCCTACTGCCAGGATACAGCTCAAGCAGGCGTGAATCGTATTCACCCTTCAAGATGGGCGACAGGAACCAGTCATTCTGAGCAGCCTGGCTAAGAGACGCCGCATGTCGGTCTGCCAAAGTGTCTTTTGCGGCAACCGATGGCTGGAGATTGAGAACGATGCCAGCCGCAGATCTATCGTTGGCGCGTATCCGATCAATGGCGAGCCCATGTCCGAGCATTAGATGATGCCCCGCCGCCAAGGCCAGCGTTGTGTCTTTCAAGCCAGGCGCTTGACGCCCCACTCGGTAGCCCAACCAAGCCGAGCAGAAGGGCTCGTTGAGTGTCGCCCATGATTCAACGCGGCCCGCCAGTTCTCGCGTGGCTAAATCAGCATAGTCGGCGAACCGATAGGCTGTCTCACGGCTCACCCACCCACCGCGGTCTTCGATCCATTGCGGAAGATCCCAATGGTAGAGCGTAACGAACCGCTTGATCCCCAAGTCCCCCAACGCATCAAGCAGTCGCTTATAGAAATCGAAACCCTTCACATTTGGATGACCATCACCGGTAATCAGACGCGGCCACGCGATCGACAGTCGATAGGCATCGAAACCCAGATCGGCAATCAACCCGACGTCTTCCGGCCAACGCCTGAAGTGATCACAAGCAACCGCTCCGATATCGCCGTTGCTGACTTTGCCGGGCGTCGCCGAGAACGTGTCCCATATAGAAGGTAGCCGACCATCGACATCGACAGAGCCTTCGATCTGATAAGCTGCGGTAGCGACCCCAAAGATGAAGTCGTCGGGGAAAACCCCCAACTTCGATTCTAGCAAAGTTTCCTCCCAGCTCTCGATATGAACCGGTTCATTCTTATATGAACCGGTTCATATTTGGATTATTTGAGCCTGTCAATGGGTAAGTTGACGCCGGCGGATCGGTCGGGATAAAAGTGATAATATACAGTAGTTTGAGGTGCGAATGAGCACGATCCGCGATGTTGCAAAGTTGGCTGGAGTCTCTGTTGGTACCGCTTCAAAAGTTATGTCGGGTGTACTAAATGTCACTGAGGCGAGACGTATGGCCGTCCGTAAAGCCGCCGACAAACTGAATTATCGCCCTTCAGCCATAGCTAGGGCGCTTTCAAATCGTGAATCGGGTACGCTTGGCATCCTCGCTCCGCACCTGACAGGATCTTATTACAGCCTGGCTGCTGGCGTCGCGGAGCGGGAGATCAGGCACGCGGGCAAGCACTCCATCATCGTCACTTCGCTTGATCGCGACGATTCGAATTGGAAGGACAGGGAGGCATTAGAGTTTCTTGAGGAGCGTGACTGCGACGGTCTTCTCGTCTTGGGTACGCAGTTGTCAGAACTCGAGATTATAAAGCTGGCGGATAAGCACAAGGCGATTGCGTTTGTGAATCGGCAGTTGAGTTTGCGTCCCGAGATTTGCTTTTCGGTCGACCACTACGCCGCTGGCATGGCAGTGGCGCATTTCCTTGTTCGCGAAGGACATTCAGAATTTGCAACGGTCCATGGACCTTTGCGTCTCCAGGATGCAAGGCTGAGGCACGAAGGGTTCATGGATGGGCTTGCCGGTGCCCGCACCGAGATTGACCCCAGGCTGATCCGGGCTGGTAATTTCGGCTTCTCAAGTGGTGCGGATGCAGGTCAAGAGCTGTTGGACACTGGCCTGCCGTTCACTGCAATTTTCTGCGGCAATGACGAGATGGCCATGGCCGTCAATGCTCAGTTCCAATCTGCTGGACGGCAAGCGACGATTTTTGGTTATGACGACAGCACCATGCTGACCTATTCAGGATTGAACATCAGTACTGTCCATGTCCCAGTAGAAAAAATCATCAAGAATGCTTGCAGTTACCTCCTGAATATCTGCTATGGCGGAGAAAGGCCGGTTGAGAACGTGTTCCGTACGGAGCTTGTCGTTCGCCAAAAGCACTTTTAGTCATGCACTATCTCCTAAAGCCCTCACGCGTCGTCATTTGGAGACGGACTCCTATGATGGGCGCATGGTGCTGACGGTCTTTGGTCGTATGGCCGAATTTAAGCGCGCCTCTTTTATCAGCGGCCGCGCCGCACCAGTCAGACCGACCATATGTTCGGTATCCCTGATGGCAGAGTTGGCAATGGCTTACATCAAGCGCGGCCACAAACCGGGAAGATGCACGGATCTCATAAACGATCCGAAGTTAATGCCGGCCGTGAGAAAGCATTGGCCCGAGTGGCCGCTGTGAACGCGCTGCCGACCAGTCAGCAGGACCGGCTCACCGACATTCTGTCGATCCCGTGCCAGCCGGGTTTTCTGGCGTGGAGGACAGCGGTTGCTGCTGCCAGCCTGAGCGTAACACACCACCACCATCTCCATTTTAGATGCTCCTGCGCAACACCTCGTCAATCCAGTCTGCGAAGATTGTCAGCCGGCGCAATGCCCGGGGCGAGCCGGGGAACAGCAGATGCATGGGCATCGACTCCGGTCTATGCTCCGGTAAAACCTCAATCAGGTGTCCGGAGGTCAGATAGACCGCTACGTCATAGGCCGGGACCTGAATGAGCCCCACTCCCGCCAGCGCGCAGGCAATGTAACCTTCCGCGCTATCGGCGCTGACTCGCCAGGGCACCGGGTAAGTCCGGGGTCTACCGTCCTCCAGCCACTCCCAGTCCACCACGCGCCCTGTTGACGGCGATGCGTAGGCGACCTGCCAGTGGCTCTCCAAGTCAGCCGGTGAAATGGGCATGCCATACCGCTCCAGATAGCCTGGGCTGGCGACGTTGATCTGAGCAATCTCACCGATGCGCCGCGCTTTCAGGCTGGAATCGGGCAAAGGTCCGACCCGTAGAGCCAGATCTACCCCTTCACCCACGAGATCAACAGCGCGGTCAGTCATACCCAACTCCACGCGCAGACCCGGCCATTGGGACAGAAAGTCAGGTAAGGCGGGTGCCACGATCAGCCGCCCGATCCGGCTGGGAAGATTGACGCGGATGCGCCCCACTATCTTGTGGCTGGCGCTACGGAACATCGACTCCAGATCTTCGCCCTCGGCGAGATAGCCTAGGCAGCGCTCATAGAATTCTTCGCCCTCATCAGTCGGCGCAACCATGCGCGTCGTGCGGTTCAAAAGCCGGGTACCCAGCCGAACCTCGAGATCGGCAATCGCTGTGGAGACACTCGAACGCGGCATCTGCAACGTGTCCGCTGCACGCGTAAAACTGCGCGCCTCAACAACGCGGACGAAGATGCGGTAGAGGTTGCTCTGGTCCATTGTTCTAAATCAGCGACATGTGATGTCAGAAAGCGGATGTTTGTTCGTCATCTTGAAACACATAAATAGCCCTCGGTAAACAGGAGCAAATCATGACAAACAGCGCTATTTCAGGAAAAACCGTGCTGATCGCAGGCGGAGCCAAGAACCTTGGCGGCTTGCTGGCGCGAGACTTCGCCGCCCATGGCGCGAAGGCCATCGTGATCCACTACAATAGTGTGGCAAGCGCGCCGGATGCCGAAGCGACGGTTGCAGCAGTTCAAGCCGCAGGCTCCCAAGCTGTCGCATTCAAGGCAGACCTGACGACGGCGGGTGCAGTCGAGAAACTGTTCGCAGATACGATTGCTGCAGTCGGACGTCCGGATATCGCCATCAATACCGTCGGCAAAGTGCTTAAGAAGCCAATAGCTGAGATCTCCGAGGCCGAGTACGACGAGATGAGCGCTGTCAATGCCAAATCCGCCTTCTTTTTCTTGAAAGAGGCTGGCAAAGCGGTGAACAACAATGGTGCGATCTGCACACTCGTCACGTCTCTACTGGGGGCTTATACGCCCTTCTATTCCAGCTATGCTGGCACCAAGGCGCCGGTCGAGCATTTCACTCGAGCTGCGTCCAAGGAGTTCGGTGATCGCGGGATATCTGTGACAGCGATCGGCCCCGGCCCAATGGACACGCCATTCTTCTATGGCCAGGAGAGCCCGGAGGCGCAGGCCTATCACAAGTCAGCCGCTGCACTTTCACCTCACTCGAAGACTGGTCTGACCGACATCGAAGACATCGCCCCCTGGATCCGCTTCCTCGTGACCGAGGGCTGGTGGATGACCGGCCAGACGGTCCTCGTCAATGGCGGCTACACTACAAAGTAACAGCCATGAACGGCCCGGCTCCAAAGGCCGGGCCGTTCACTTCCATCCCAGATCGTGGTTGCCTCCCGACGTCTCGTCACCGCCTTTGATGTGGGACCGTTTGACTTGGCGACACGATCAAGAACTGGATCCGGCCAATGCTGACGATGGG
>CAYZQP010000009.1:24471-27982 GCA_964480545.1 uncultured Mesorhizobium sp.
AGGTCGCCCCGCCTGGGGGGAAGGAACACGGCGCAGACCATTGAGCTATCAAGTCTTCCTCGATATCAGAGTCAAGGGTCCATCTGTGGATTGCCAGATGCAGAAGTTGCAGATCAACAAGAGCGAGGATAACGAATGCACATGGCTATGGTCATCTTTGCCGGGTTGCTGCTTCTCGCAGTCTTTGCACTGTTCGGCCGCCTTTGGGGGCATGATGTCGCCGGCGTCGCCAAGGCGGCATGGTGGTTTGTGCCGGTCTGGGCCGGGATAGCGCTTGCCAACCTCTGGGTTGGAGTCACCAAAGCTGGCTATGCGGTGGCACAGGAGCTGCCGATCCTGGCGGTAGTATTTGCCGTGCCGGCGGGAGTTGCAGTGCTGCTGGCCGGTCAAGTGAAAGGCTGACGCATGTCCGATTCCGTTTCCACTGCGGTCGAGGCTGCGCATCATGGCTTTGACATCATTCCTGTCGTCGTCCTGCTGGCGGCGGCGGTCGTGGCCGTGCCCATCTTCCGGCGCATAGGGCTTGGCTCCGTACTGGGCTATCTGGCGGCGGGGTTGGTGATCGGGCCTTATGGACTGGGCATGTTTCACGACGCCCAATCGATCATACATGTCGCCGAACTGGGCGTAGTGCTGTTTTTGTTTGTCATCGGGCTTGAAATGCAGCCGTCACGCCTGTGGTCGATGCGAGGCGAGATATTCGGCCTCGGCGCTCTGCAGGTCTGCCTTGCAATTTTTGCCCTGATCTGGGTCGGCATCCTGCTGGGCTATCCGATTGCCTCCAGCTTTGTGGCGGGCACCGGCTTCGTGCTGACGTCGACAGCAATCGTCATGCAGATGCTGCAGGAACGCGGGGAGATGGCGCAGCCGAGAGGGCGGCGCATGATCGCCATCCTGCTGTTCGAGGATCTGGCCATTGTGCCGCTGCTGGCCATCGTAGCCTTCCTTGCGCCGGGTAGTGGCGAGACGACTCTGGCCGATCGGCTGCAGTCGGTGGCCATCGGCCTTGGCGCCATCGCGGCGTTGGTGGTGGCCGGGCGCTACCTTCTGGATCCGATGTTCCGGCTGCTCGCACGCTTTGGCGCACGCGAGGTAATGACAGCCGCTGCACTGTTGGTTGTTCTGGGTGCCGCCGCGCTGATGAATGCAGGCGGCTTGTCAATGGCGATGGGGGCGTTCCTGGCCGGCGTGCTGTTGTCGGAATCCAGTTTCCGTCACCAGCTTGAGGCCGAGGTAGAGCCGTTCCGGGGCCTGCTTCTCGGTCTCTTCTTCCTTGGTGTCGGCATGGCGCTGGATCTGAACACTATCGCTGCGAACTGGGTCATCATCGCGATCTCCGTGCCTGCCTTCATGATACTGAAGATGCTGGTCATCTATGTCGTGGCCCGGATGATGAATGCGCCTAATGACGAGGCGGTGGAGCGCGCTGTCCTCATGGCGCAGGGCGGGGAATTCGCATTCGTCCTCTATACCGCCGCCACTCAATTCGGGATTCTGACGCCCGAATGGAACGCAAATCTGACGGCAATTATCATCATTTCGATGGTGCTGACGCCACTTATGATCATTGTGCACGGGCGGCTTGCGCCGAAACGCGCCATCTCGATGGATGGTATCGAAGAAGCGAATAGCCTGTCCGGACAGGTGTTGCTGATCGGGTTCGGCCGCTTTGGCCAGATCGTTAGCCAACCCCTTCTCGCACGCGGTTACTCGCTATCGATCATCGACACCGACCCCCAGGCGATCCGCGGCGCGGAAGAATTCGGCTTCAAGGTGTATTACGGGGATGGATCCCGGCTGGATATCCTCAATGCTGCAGGGGCGCAACACGCCAGTATGATTGTGGTCGCGGCATCCGACCGCGATGCAATCTCGCGCATCGTCGAATTGGCGCGGCATGAATTCCCACTTGTTCCGGTGCTGGCTCGAGCCCTGACGCGTCAGCACGCGATCGAATTGGTGCGCCACGGAGCGGCCTTCAATATCCGCGAGACATACGAATCAGCCATGATCATGGGGCGCGAGGCGCTGCTTCGTCTCGGCGAAACGGCGGTTGTGGTGGACGAGACTGTTGAAATGGTCCGCGCGCAGGACGCCCAACGCATGGCGTTGGAGCAGGTCGGCGGGATGGAGGAAAGCAAGGCTTTGATCCACGGCAATATGAACCAACCAGCGGGCGTCCACTGAACCGGCTCTGCGCCGGCAGCGAGGTCGCGGGGACCGTATGCGCATTGTCGCGAGGTGAGATTGACGTATGCGGCTTCGCCTTCTCTACCCTTGGCCGCCAACCGTGAAACCGGTAACGATGAGGTGTCGCCGTCAACGTCTGTATCGTTGAGCAGAACGTTGTCGCTGGCAGAGTTGTCTTCGGTGACAATGACGTTTCACCGCTCGTTACCGGGGCATCGTTTGCACCGGTGATGATGATGGTCAGCGCCGTCCAAATTGTTGAGGAGGAGCGGGAAATTCCAGATTCTATGGATATGGAACTGGTCAGGCGTCCCCGGTCGACTGCCATCGAGGCCGCGAAGGGCGTGGCCCGAAACCGAGAAAGGAACTTCACCATGGCTACGATCGGCTCTTTCACCTCCTCCGCCAACGGCTTCACCGGTTCTATCAAGACCCTCACCCTCAACGTCAAGGCCCGCTTCGAGCGCGTCGACAACCCCTCCGACAAGGGCCCGCACTTCCGCGTCTACGCCAGCGGGTCGGTTGGCGAAGGAGCCGGCACACTGTAGCGATGCGTTCCAGATGCACGAGGCAAGTCGGCGTGACACGCTTGGTCTATTCGACCAACCCATCGAACGGCCGGGAGACAGGGATCAATGCCAGAGCCTCCCAGCCCAGATGTCGGCGATGGTGCCACGCATCTGACCGTGCGGTGTCTTTGCCCAGAACTCCTTGCACCGGAGCTCAAGCCCTTCTCGACCTGTCCTTTCTCCAGCCGGATGCCGGATTGCAGAACTCCGGCTCGAACACATAGTGGCTGGCCATCGCCAGGAAGCGCACATTGACGTCTCGCTCCTTGCCGCGGCCAACCTTGTCGATCGCCGTGCGCATGTTGTCATAAATGCCGCGGCCGGGAATGCCGCCGAAAATCCGGAAGGCGTGGTTTTGGGCATCGAACAGCATCTCGTGCGTCTGCAGGAAATAGGCCCGCACGATGAAGGCGCGGCTGTAGCTCAGCTTCGCATGCGCGACCTGCAGCTTGGTGCGCTCATTGCCGATGATGGCCCAGTCCTCCGACCGGTCGAACTGGAATGCTTCGCCCGGCGCGAATGCCAGAGGAACGAACGTTCCGCGCCCTGTCGTCTGGAATTCCCTTTGCAGGTCTGCCTTCTATGCCCGGGCAATGGCTGCCACACGGCAATAGGAACCGTCATAGCCAAGGCTCTAACCGCCGCTGGATGACATTCAGGCACGTCAGCATGACACGATTGATTCAGGAGCATCTCTATGGGGCCGCCGCATTGCTTGTGACGTTGCCCCCGCGATCTAATCCGGATTGAAG
>CAYZQP010000010.1:0-27202 GCA_964480545.1 uncultured Mesorhizobium sp.
GGGTTCCTGCCCGAGCCGATCATCGGAACCGGCAGGTTGTTGTCGATCAGCTTGAACAGTTTTTCCAGGATGCCGAGGCGGCCCGGGCCAATGATGAGGCGCGGACGGAACAGCGAAATGTTCATGCCCTTTTCGCGCCAGACATGGGCGAGCTGCTCGGTTTCCCACTTCGACATGCCGTATTCGCCGAGCGGCGAAACCGGATGGTCTTCCGTCATCGGATAGGTGACGGTGTGGCCGTAGATCATGTCCGTGGTGAAGTGGACCAACTTCGGCGCGCCAACATCATTCATCGCGTGGATGATGTTCTCGGTGCCGAAATAGTTCACCGGATAGAAGAAGTCGTGACGCTTGGCGCGCACCTGCAACGGCGACAGCATCTTGGCCGACAGGTTGTAGACCATGTCGTCAGCCTTGAGGCCGAGTGTCTTGACCGATGCCTTGTCGGTGACATCCGTGTGGACGAACTGCGCCTTGCGATAATGCGGCAGGTCCGACTTCACGATGTCAGCAACAATGACCTCTTCGCCATCGGCGACAAGCTTGGGGGCCAGATGACGGCCGACGAAACCGTCGCCACCGAAAATGATATGTCTCATCAGCTCAACTCACTCTGTACAGGCTGGGAAGAAGATTTGGCTTCGGCGGTCTTCTCGTGACCGTCGCCGCCCTGTGCGATCAAGATTGTGCCAACGCAGATCGCGGCGATGCCGGCGATGCGATAGGCGTTCAGGTCTTCGCGGAAGACGAAATAGGCAAACACTGCCACGGCCACATAGGCCAGGCTGAGGAACGGGTAGGCGAAGGACAGTTCGACCTTCGACAACACGAACAGATGTGACGCCATCGAAATCACGAAGGTGCAGAGGCCGAGGAAGACCCACGGGCTGAACACGATCTGCAGCAGCTTGATGATCGGGTTGACGCCCTCGAAGCCGACCGGCCCGAGCGACATCATGCCGTGCTTCAGCATCAGCTGCGCTGCGGCATTCGTCATCACCGTAAACAGAATGAACCAGATGTATTTCATGTCTTTCCCTCGTCCGCTTCCGTCCTAGCAGGGAGATGCAAAAGAACCCGTGAAGAGTTCATTCAAATTGCAACTAAATGTCGTCTTTTCTTGTGCCCTGGCCATCGCGGTCACTCCGCCGCCTCGGCAACAGCCGTCTCGAGGCTGAGTGCCGTGCGCCGCCAGAAGTCCGAGACAAAGGCTTGATCGCGTTGGCTTTCGAGCGTGCGCCAGTTCGGGAACGAAGCCTCGAACATGTGCGCTGGCATACGTGCGTCCTTGTACGGGTTCACCGCACCGCCAGCGTCCAGCACAATCGCGTCTAGTTCTGACAGCAAATTCAGCGTACGCTCGCCACGGTTCGGGAAATCCAGCGTCAGCGTGTATCCGGGACGCGGAAATGACAGCAGTCCCGGCGACTTTACATCGCCAAAACGTTTGAGCACGGTGAGGAATGACGCCTGCCCCGCCTTGTGGGTTTCTGCCAGAAGACGCGGTAGCGCCTCGCGTGCCGCCTCAAAAGGCACTACGCTCTGGTGCTGGAACAATCCGCGCGGACCGTAGAGCCGGTTCCAGTCATTCACGCCGTCGAGCGGGAAGAAATAGCTCTGCCAGCTGACCGGGCGGTCATTGGCCGGACGGCCTTTTGCGAACCCGTAAGCGGCGTTGAAGGCCGTGATGAATGGGCGGTTCAGCACCGTGAATGGCAGGTTGAACGGAACGCCAAGGCGCGCAGCACCACCTGGCCTTTGTGGCGTTGGTGCCTCGGCATGGTTGCCGCAGAGCAGAACGCCCTGCCCGGCATTGGAGCCGGTGGCGAGTTGGTTGATCCAGGACACCGCGTATTCGTTCTGCGCGTCGGCTTCCTCGGCCAGGTCGAGATATTCGCCGACATTGCGGAAAGCCGTGCGGGTTTCGATCACGTCTGGCGAGGCAACGCGCTTCAGCTTGACGGCGACGGTCAGGATCAAACCTGTCAGCCCCATGCCGCCGATCGTGGCCGCAAACATCTTGCGGTTCTTCGTCGGCGAGTAGCGCTGCACCTTGCCGTCGGAGCGCAGCAGATCAAACCACAGCACATGGTTGCCGAAGGTACCGGCGACATGGTGGTTCTTGCCGTGAATGTCGTTGGCCACTGCACCACCGAGCGTGATGTAGCGCGTGCCTGGCACAACCGGCGGAAAGTAGCCGCGCGGGATCGCGAGGTCGATCAGTTCCGACAACAGCATGCCTGCTTCGGCCACCACTTCGCCGCTCGCCTCATCAAACGAGATCAGCGCTGCGTGGCTGCGCATCGAAACGACTTCACCTGAGGCGTTCAGGCACGAATCGCCATAGCTGCGGCCATTGCCGAAGGCGAGCAAGCTGCCCTGCCCCGCCTGACCGGACTTCAGCCGGCCAATCGCCTGGTCAGGGTCAATTGAGCGAGTCGCCGGAAATATCCGGCCGAAGCTCTGCGCTGACGCATCGGTCATGGCCAGAACGCCGCCGCCATCAGGAGCAGGCCGCCGAAGCCGGCGACAAGCTGGCTGCGCCAGTCACGGATGATGAAGACGACAGGGTCGTCATGCATCTCGCCGCGGCGCGCCAGGATCCAGATGCGCATGGTCATGTAGAGGATGATCGGCACCAGCGGCCAGACCATTTCGGGATGACCGTACTGGACGCGCACCGAGTCGCTGTCGAGATAGAGTGCCATGACCAGCGCTGCCGCAAAGGCGGACGCCATGCCGGCCTGCGCCACGACCTCACGGTCCTCGGCGCGATAGCCGCGCCCTGCGATGCGCTCACCCTCGATCAGACGCGTGTTCCGCAACTCGACAAAGCGCTTCACCAGCGCCAGCGACAGGAAGAAGAACATCGAGAAGGCGAGCAACCAGAACGACGAGTCTGCGCCGGTCGCGGCAGTGCCTGCGATGATGCGCAGCGTATAGAGGAATGCCAGCATCATCACATCGACGAGGAGCATGCGCTTGATCGATAGCGAGTAGGCTGTGGTCGAGATGACGTAGACGCACAGCACCAGCATGTATTCCGCCGGCAGCAGCGCAGCCAGGCCAAAGCTGATCGCGAGCAGCAATGCACTGCACACCATGCCGAAAGGCATCGACAGCACCCCGCTGGCAAACGGACGCTTGCGCTTGGTCGGATGCTTGCGATCGAGCGCAAGGTCAAAGAAGTCATTGATGATGTAGATAGCCGACGCTGCGGCGCTGAACGAGGCAAAGGCCAGGACGCATGCAAGCGCCATACCGGCGCTCCAGTCCTCATGCGACAGAAGCAATGGCACCGCCACCAGGACATTCTTCAGCCACTGGTGCACGCGAAGCATTTTCACCAGCGTCTTCCACGTCGGCTTCTGGCCGGGGATCAAGGTCGCGTTGTTCTGACGTTGCCAGCGCGAGGCGGCACGATCTGGCGCAACCACGATTGATGCACGGGCTGAATCGAACACCTTGAGGTCGTGCCGGCTGTTGCCCGCATAGTCGAAACCTGCGTCGCCATAGGCCTCGACCAGCGCGCGCGACTTGCGCCCGGACGTCAGGTTGTGTCCGGCGTCTGTTGCCATGACTTCATCAAAAAGCCCGAGATACGCGGCGATGGCGTCAGCAAATCGCTTCGGCGTGCCTGTGGCGAGAATGATCTTGCGGCCGGCCGCACGCTCTGCACGCAGCATTTCGATGATTTCTTCGCGGTAAGGCAGACTTGCGGGATCGAGATCAACGCGTTCAGCGATTTCGTGCTTCAGGCGCGCAACGCCACCAAGCAGCCAGAACGGGACAAGGAATATGGCCAGCGGCTGCTTGCGCAGCAACAGGAACAGTCCCTCAAACAGAAGGTCTGTTGCGATCAACGTTCCATCAAGATCAACCGCGAGCGGAATCGCGGCCTTGTCCGATCTGGCGTCCATTACTCTGCCCACCCGTCCATGCGCTTTTTGTCAGCGCTTGGGCCCAGAAATAGGCCGAAGGTGGGAAGTTTGCGTTAAGACGGGAGGCAGCGCAGCCTGTTTTGCGGCCTATGCTTACTTGAAGCTTACCAGAAAAGATAAAAGGCGAGACATCTGTCCCGCCTTTCCGAACACAAATGCGCGAAGCTCTACTTGATGCGGGCCGCGCCGCCCGAGATCTCGATTGTCTCGACGCCCGTCAATGCTTCGCGGTCGCCATTAGGCAGTGTCACGAAGCACCCGCCAGAGCAGAACTCCACTGTCTCGCCGGGAGCTATTGCAAGCTCCTGCTTCGAACCGCCCTCGGTCACAATCAAAGTGCGCGGTTCGTTGTCGAGATTGACCGCACTGGCCGCAAACGCGCTACCGCTCGCAGTCAGAATGGCCGCAGCAACCAGAAGGGACTTCATCATACACATGCCGGTGTCGCCACCGCCTCTGTTTGAGGGAGCACATCGCCCCCCTTGTTGCAGGACGTATAGAGCATCCTGTCTGAACGCCATCTGAATGCCACATTCAGCCAAGCGCAAGCCACAATTACGAGGGGTCGGGTTTTCGCTTCGGCTTTTTTGCCTGTTCGGCGGCATGTTCGGCATTTTTGGTGAGGCGCTCGATCAGTTCTGCCTCCGCCGCATCGTCGTCAACGACAAGACTGACTTTCTCCGGTTCATCGGGGTCGCGCACAGCATTCGAGATCAGGATCTTCTCCTTGGCGAAGGCGCGCAGAATGGCGAAGCGGATGTCGTTCTGCAGACCCGAGCTTGAACTGATATCGGCAAGATAGACACGGACCTCGAAGTTCAATGTCGTGTCGGAGAAGCCGGCCAGCAGCACAAAAGGCTCAGGATTTTTGAGCACCAGCGGATGAGCGCGCGCGATCTCGAGCAGCACGCGATGCACCTGTTCCGGATCGGATGCGTGGATAACTCCAATCGGGATATCGACGCGGCCCATCTTGTTGCGATGCGTCCAGTTGCGCACGGCGCCGTTGATCAGCACCGAGTTCGGCATAATCACGGTCTGGCGCTGGAAGGTCTCGATTTCGGTCGCGCGCACGCTGATCTTGCGCACGGTCCCCGAGACATCGCCGGCGATAATCCAGTCACCTGCCTTGAACGGCCGCTCGACCAGCAGGATCAGGCCGGACACGAAGTTCGACACCACGTTCTGAAGGCCGAAGCCGATACCGAGTGACAGACCGCCGGCAATCAGCGCCAGGTTGGAGAGATTGAGGCCAGCTGCCGAAATCGCAATCAGCGCTGCAAGTGCCAGACCGGCATAGCCCGCAATCGAGCGGATCGAATTGCGGACGCCGACATCAACCTTGCCGCGCGCCATGACCGTGCCGTCCAGCCATCCCTGGAACCAGCGGGTGATGAACCAGCCAATAACGAACACGAACAGGCCGGTGACGATTGCCAGCGGCGAGAAGGTGAAGGTGCCGATCTGGAAGCCGGTGGCGAGACGGCGCATCCAGACGACAATATCGCCTGGCTGGAACCCCCACTGGAACAGGACGTATGGCAGGAAGGTCAGTACGATCAGAATGTTGATCAGCACGCTGAACAGCACGCCCATCTGGTCGAGCTTGGTGTCCTCTGTGTGGTAGCTGGATTTCATCCAGCGCCCGATAGCCGTCTTGCCAAAACTGCCCTCGTCCGAAATGGCGCGCGAGGCGAGCAGGCCAATATAGGCCGTCACCACCCATGCTCCGGTCAGCACGACCTGGCGCGACAGGAACTGCGCGAGGCTGACATAGCCAAGCAGCGCGGAGATGATTGTCGCGCCGCCAAGCACGTACAAACTGATCCGAAGCCAGGTCGGCCAAGGCTGTGCGACGCCATCAGGCGAGGCGAACGGTTTGATGCGCGCGATGATCAAAAGAATGACACCGACGATCAGTGCGGCGATGAGGCTCTTGATGATCGTCACCGACAGCGGCGAGCTCAGGCTTTCGCTGATACTGGCGAGGAACCCGTCGAGGCTGACGACCAGAGCTGCAAGCGTGATGAGGAAGGTCAGCCAGCGCGCCGGACGGGATTCGATCTGCACCAGTCGCCAGTTCGGTGAGGACGGCGAGAACACCGCGTGTGTGAGCCGGTAGACAAAGTAGGTGGTCAGCGAAACGCCGATAAGCCCGGCCAGATATTTCGAAGACTCGCCGCGCAAAACCTCGAAATAATCGAAGAGCCCAAAGCTCAGCGAGACGAAAACAATCAGCCCGACAAAGGGCAGGATTGTCGACCAGAACGCGACGCCAAGGCGGTCAAGATAGGCGGGGTTGGCAGCAGGGTTCTTGTCAATCCACCTGCCGACATAGCGGCGTCCAACCACCTGAAAGGCGATCGCCGCGAGCAGGGAAAAGAACGTGGCCGCAAGTGCCGCATGCAGCTTGAAATTGGTAATGAAGCGCCATTGGGAGGAATTGTTGCGCCAGACCGACTGGAACTCGTTCTGAAGCTCGGCCCCCACCTGCGACGTGATCGCGGTGTCCAGATCATAGCGCTTCAGAAGTCGTGTGCTGAACAGGTTGCGGCGCAGGTTCGAGATCTTGTTGACCAGACCGTTGGCACGGATCTGCAGATCTTCAGCCTTCCCCAGAACCGCGTTGATCTGCTGTTTTTCCCTGGTCAATGCGCTTCGGCGTGCCGTGGTCTCCTCGGGCTCGGCCGCCTCGCCCTCCTTGGGCGCCGGGCCGAGTTGCTCCAGGGCAGCGTTGATTTCGCCCAGCCGCGGGCGGAATGCCACACCGCTTTCCAGGGCGTCACTCTGGATATTCTCGAGCTGCAAGCGCATCTCGACCAGCCTGGCGTCATCCTCCGGGTTGGCGGTGATCGCAGCGTCAATCTCGTCAACACGGGCAGAGAGGCGATTGAGGATCGCATCCTGTTCCGCCGCCACGCCGGTCAATGGTGCCGCCTGAGCTTTCGGCGGCTCGGCCTGGGCAGCAGCGGGCGACTCGGCAGCTGGCGCTGGCTGTGCAACAGCTGGTGCCGGGGCGGCTGGCGCAGCCTGCTGCGCCATGGACGGCAGCGCCCACAGGCTCAACACTAGCAGCGCTACAAGCAGGCGAATGAAACTCATCTGGAATATCTGGCTACGAATCGAAGGCAAATTGCGATGGATTGGGTCTTGCCGCAAGGCGCGGTCTGTTGCCGGTCAAACATGACCGCAAGGCGGCAGGACCAGATATTTGAGTGCGAAGCTGGCGGCAATGGTCGGCTTATCAAAAGCAAAAGACGGATTTCCTTGTCGACAGGCCCCGAAGCGATGCTAGCCTTGTGGCCTGGGAGTCGCAGAAATGAAGGAATATTCGGCGCTTGCGCTGCTCAAAAACGCGCTGACCGGCAACCGCGACTGGAAGCCAGCTTGGCGCAAGCCTAACCCAAAGCCAAGCTATGATGTGATCGTCATTGGCGGTGGCGGGCACGGGCTATCGACGGCTTACTATCTCGCCAAGGAGCACGGCATCCGCAATGTTGCGGTGCTGGAGCGCGGCTATCTCGGCTCTGGCAATGTCGGGCGCAACACCACTGCCGTGCGCTCCAACTACATGCTGCCGAAGTCGATCCGCTTCTACGAACAGTCGATGAAGATGTGGGAGAACCTGTCCCACGAGCTGAACTACAATGTCATGTTCTCGCAACGCGGCGTGCTGAACCTCGCGCATACGCCAGGACAGCTCGATGATTTCGCCAAGCGCGGCAACACGATGCGCCATCTGGGTGCCGATGCCGAACTGATGGACGTCACAGCGATCAAACGGCTGATGCCGGCGGTCGATGCCAGCCGCTCCATCCGCTTCCCGATCATCGGTGGTTTGATGCAATGGCGCGCCGGAACCGCACGACACGATGCTGTCGCCTGGGGTTATGCGCGCGGTGCCGACCGGCTCGGCGTCGACATTCTGGAAAATTGCGGTGTCACCGGCTTCCTGAAAGAAGGTGACCGGGTGGTGGGTGTTACCACGACGCGCGGCGAAATCCGGGCGAAGAAGGTCGCGCTCGCGGTGGCCGGTTCGACCGGCGAAGTGATGCGCATGGCCGGCGTCGAGCGCCTGCCGATCGAGAGCATGGTGCTGCAGGCTTTTGTCAGCGAGTCGATCAAGCCGTTTCTCGACACCGTTGTGACCTTCGGCATGGGCCATTTCTACGTCAGCCAGTCAGACAAGGGCGGCATGGTCTATGGTGGCGATCTCGACGGCTACAACTCATATGCGCAGCGTGGCAGCCTGCCGCTCGTCGAAGAGGTTCATGCAGAGATGCTGGCGCTGTTTCCCTCGCTCGCAACGGCGCGCGTGCTGCGCTCCTGGGGCGGCATTTGCGATATGACCATGGACGGCGCGCCGATCATCACCACCGGCCCCCTGCCCGGCATGTATCTAAACTGCGGCTGGTGCTACGGCGGGTTCAAGGCAACGCCGATCTCCGGTTTCACCTTCGCTCACACCATCGCTCAAGATCGTCCGCATGAGCTCAACGCGCCTTTCACGCTGGAGCGTTTCCATTCGGGTGCCGTGATCGACGACAAGGGCCAGGGCGCCACGGCGAGGATGCATTGAGATGCTGATCACCTGCCCCTATTGCGGCCCACGCGACAGCTCGGAGTTTACTTACCAGCGCGAGGGCGGTGCCACGCGCCCTGATCCATCCTCAACCGATCAGGCAGCGTGGAACGCCTACGTCTATGAGCGCGACAATATCGCCGGAGACCACGAAGAGATCTGGCAGCATGCCGGTGGCTGCCGCACGCATATCCGGCTCACCAGAAACACGCTGACCCACAAGATCTCGCAGACTGCCTTCGCCCGCCCGACGCAGACAGACAAGGCACCCTACGTGCGCAAAGCGGGGGCGGATCCGACAAAGCCTGTAAAAGCCGTGTCCAAGTCTGCAAAACCGGCCAGAACCAGCAAGGCAAAACCATGAGCCCGCGCCGCACGACATCCGGCGGACGCATCGACCGCGACAAAACTGTGAGCTTCACCTTTGACGGCAAGCGCTATTCAGGCCACCCGGGTGACACGTTGGCCTCGGCACTGCTGGCCAACGGCGTTTCGCTGTTCGGTCGTTCGTTCAAGTATCACCGCCCGCGTGGCGTGCTGAGTGCCGGCTTTGACGAGCCCAATGCGCTGGTGACGATCCTGCGCGGCGAGGTGCGCGAGCCGAACATCCAGGCGACGACACAGGAGATTTATGAGGGGCTGGTGGCCGAGAGCCAGAACCGTTTTCCCTCGCTCGAATGGGACCTCCATGCAGTCAACCAGCTTGGCGGCAAGCTGCTGTCGGCCGGCTTCTACTACAAGACCTTCATGGGGCCGGTGCTCGGGCCGCTGAAAGGCACGTGCTTCTGGATGTTCTGCGAGAAGTTCATCCGCAAGTCGGCCGGGCTCGGCAGCGCCGGCCTTGTGGCCGACACGGCGCGATACGAACGCATGAACGCCTTTTGCGACGTGCTGGTCGTAGGCTCCGGGCCCGCAGGACTGACGGCCGCCATCACCGCCGCCGAACAGGGCAAACAGGTCATGCTCGCCGAGATCGATCCGGTCATGGGCGGATCGGCCAACTGGTCGGACGAGGAGATTGACGGCCTGCCGGCAGCCGAATGGGCAGCGGAGCGCGTCGAGGAACTCAGCAAGCTGGACAACGTGCGCCTGCTGCCGCGCACCAATGTCTGGGGCTATTACGACACGAACACGATTGCCGCCGTCGAGCGCGTCACCGATCATCGGCCTGGCGGCGGCATTGGCGAGCCGAAGCAGCGGCATTGGGCGATCCGCGCGGGAGCTGTCGTGCTCGCCACCGGCGCGTTCGAGCGGCCCATCGTCTTTCCCGGCAATGACAAGCCAGGCGTCATGCTGGCATCTGCTGCGAAGCGCTATGCAAACGCGTTTGGCGTTTTGCCCGGTGCGCGCATCACCGTCTTCGCAAATAATGACAGCGCCTATGACGCGGCGGTCGCACTCAGGGAGGCGGGTGCTGCCATCGTCGCGATCATCGATGTGCGCAACGAAACTTCAGAAGATGCGCGCAATGCCGCCAGCATCTGCAGTGCTGAACTACTGACCGGCCATGCCGTCGTCGCAACCGAAGGCGGCCGCAAGGTTTCAGGCATAAAGGTGCAATCATTCGACGCTGCGACCGGCACCCTGTCCGGCCCAAGGCGCTCGATCAGCGCTGACGCCCTGATTGTCTCCGGCGGCTGGTCACCTGCAATCCATCTGGCCAGCCAGGGTGGCAGCAAGCCGGTCTGGGATGAGCGCCTGCAGGCCTTCCTGCCCCCGCCCCCGACTGAAAACTGGATCTCCTGCGGGGCGGCCAACGGCAATTTCTTCACCGGTGGCGCAATCCGCGAGGGCGAGGCGGCAGGCGTTGCCGCGACAGGCGGCTCGCTGAAGCGCGCTGCCCAGCCGATCATGGTCGAGGGCTTTGTCGGCGATCCGGCGCCTGCCCCGGTCTTCGAGATCAAGGCCAGCGGCAAAGCCTTTGTCGACCTTCAGCATGATGTCACTGCCGATGATGTGCGCCTCGCCCATCGCGAGGGGTTCATCTCGGTCGAGCACCTGAAGCGCTACACGACCCTCGGCATGGCCACTGATCAGGGCAAGACCTCCAACGTGCCGGGCCTCGCCATCATGGCCGAGACCCTGGGCAAGCCTATCCCGGAGGTCGGCACCACGCGCTTCCGCCCGCCCTTCGCGCCCGTCTCGGCGGGCTCGCTGGCGGCCGAGCGCTACGGCGATATCTTTCCAGACCGTCTCACGCCGATGCACGACTGGCATCTCGAGCATGGCGCAACCTTCTATCCAGCCGGGCTATGGCATCGTCCGATGATTTATGGACAGCCCGGCGAAACGGTCGAGCAGGCCTATGTGCGCGAGGCAAAAGCCGTGCGGCAAAGCGTTGGAATTGTTGATGTTTCCACCCTCGGCAAGATCGCTGTTCAGGGCCCTGACGCCGCCGAGTTTCTCGACCGCGTCTATACCAACCTGTTCTCCACCCTGCCCGTCGGCAAGGCGCGCTACGGCCTGATGCTGCGCGAGGATGGGTTTGCCATGGACGATGGCACCACCTGGCGGCTGTCGGACAGCAATTTCCTGATGACCACAACCACCGCCAATGCCGGCAAGGTGATGGGCCATCTCGAGTTCTGCCTTGATGTGCTGTGGCCCGAGTTGAAGGTCGCGGTTACCTCAGTGACCGATCAATGGGCGGGTGCTGCGGTTGCCGGACCTTTGGCGCGAAAAGTGCTGGAGGGCTGTGTGCAATGGGCGGAAGTCGATGATCACAGCCTGCCGTTCATGGGCATCGTGCACGGCGTGATCGCCGAAGCGCCGGTGGTCATCTGCCGCCTCTCCTTCTCCGGCGAGCTCGCCTACGAGGTCTATTGCGGCGCGGGCCACGGCACCCATGTGTGGGAAGCGCTGATGGAGGCTGGCAAGCCGTTCGGCATCACGCCTTACGGGCTGGAAGCGCTCGGCACGCTGCGCATCGAGAAGGGGCACGTCACCGGCGCCGAGATCGATGGCCGCACCACGGCGCGCGATCTGCATCTCGACTGGATGCTGTCGAGGAAGAAGCCCTTCATCGGCTCGGCCATGATGGACCGCATCGGCATGACAGAAGCAGACCGGCTGCAACTGGTCGGCCTGATTTCGCTCGATGGCAGGCCGCTGAATGGCGGCGCGCATATTGTCGAGCAGGTTGACCGCGCCAATCCGCACGGCTCGCTTGGCCATATCACGGCGGCCTGTTACTCGCCGGCGCTCGGGCAATATATCGGGCTGGCGCTGGTGTCTGGCGGCAAGGCGCGGCACGGCACTCGCGCCTTCACCTCCGATCCGCTGCGCGACCGATTTGGCCCGGTTGAAATCGTCAGCCACCACATGTTTGACCCGCAAAACGAGCGCATCAATGGTTGAGCAACTGTCCCCGCTCGAGCCCGACTACAAGCGCGGCCGCTATGGCAACAGCGCAGGCCAGACTGGCGTCACCCTGATGGAAACCCAGCCCGGCTCCATCGTCCAGGTCGCGGTCTGGCCGGGTGGCGAGCATGCGGCCATCGACGCGATCAGCAAGGCAACCGGCCTGACGCTGGCCAACACGCCGGGCGCAGGGGCCTGCGGTGACGGGTTCGCGGCATTCGGTCTTGCGCCCGGCAAATGGCTCGTGGTGAGTGAAGATGAGGGGTTGGAGGCGGTGCTTGCCAAGGCGATCCCCTCGCTGATCGGCGCGGTCACCGACCTGTCGCATGGCCGCACCGCCATACGCATTTCCGGCGCAAAGGCCGAATGGGTGCTTGCAAAGCTGTTTGCTGTCGACTTCGCGCCCCGGGCTTTTGCGGTCGGCCAGGGAATCGCGACCAAACACCATGAAATCTTCGCGCAGATCCAGCGCAGCGGCCCGCAACAGTTTGATATTTATGTGTTTAGGTCCTTTGCACGGTCGTTCTGGCACACGCTTCTGACAGCTTCCGCAGAAGCCGGGTATCAGGTCAGGTAGGCCTTGCCGAACACGCGAGGGCGTGGGAAACCAGCAGCGACTTCCCGCCGAGGTTGTATGGCAAAAACTGTCGCACTACCTGTCCGTGATTATCTGCCGGCACGCAGGCCGGTCCTGGTGTTTGCTGCGCTGATTGCCGTCGTTGCCATCGGCTCGCACACCCCGCTGCCGGGCCTGGACGCCGGCCTGATCGAGCAGGCGTTCATTGGGGGCAACAACTGGAACGTGTCACTGTTCGCTGGCTGGATCGCCCCGCTGCTGGCGGTGCTGTGCTTTACCGAAATCGCCCGGCTTGCCATCCCGCCGTTCAGGCGGTGGGAAGCTGCAGCCGACCAGAACGCCGACCTTGTCACTTTCGGCATGCGCCTGGCAGCGCTCGCCCTCTCAGCCTGGCAGGGTTACGTCATCTGGGTCTCCCTCGAGTATAGCTCATTGGAGGGCACAGACTACGGACCGCTCGACATGGTGGCGTTCGTCGGCACGATTGTCGCCGCGACGGCGCTGCTCATCTGGCTAGCCGAGACGGTGAGTACACCCAGGCTGGGCGGCATCTGGCTTTTGATCGCGGCTGCGGCTCTGCTTGAGTTCTGGCCTGAGATTTCCCGGCTGGGTGATCTTTTCCGCATCGGCGTGGTTCCTGCGCGGCATCTGGTCTTGCTTGGACTTGGGGTGGTTGGGGCGACCGGGGCTGCCGTCTTTGCCTACCTCTCCCTGGAGACCAGGCCGGTGCACCTCAAGTCGCCCCGTCCGATCCCGACAGGACTTCTGCTCTGGCCACCCTTCCTCGCCGCAATACTCGCGAACTACGCCAGCGCCCTGCTTCTCGGGACTGTCTGGCAAGGACTGACGCCGTCGTTGGCGGTGATACAGAGCACCCATGCGGCAATCGCTGCGGTTTTGACGATCCTGTTTGCGGTGCTCTACGCCTGGCGCTACGGGCTGTCTTTCAGACGTGACGGCCCGATCCTGCTGCTGGTGATGGCGGTGCAGATTGTCCTGTGCAGCGGCAGCGACCTGCTGTCGGGGTTTTCGCCCATCGGCATGAGTTTTGACGGGGCGGACATCCTGATCATTGCCACCGTCATGATGTCGCTGATGCGCTGGCGGGACTAGTCATGAGGCCCTCAAAGTGGAAGGGCACTGCTCTATAATTCAATTTTTTGCGCATGATGTTTGTCCGAAAAGTCTGCAACTTTTCGGCATCATGCTCTACTCGCAGAACTTGACCCACTCCTCGAGCGGTGCGCGCTCGGTGCGGAATTCGTTCTCCGGCTTCGACGCGTCCTCGTAGCCGAGTGCCATACCGCAGACGAGGATTTCTACGTCCGTCATACCGATGATCGGGCGGATCTGCTTGTGATACGGCGCGAAGGCCGCCTGCGGACAGGTGTGCAGGCCCCTCGCCCGCGCGGCGATCATCACGTTCTGCAGCATCATGCCGAGGTCAACCCAGGAGCCCTGGTTCAGCCTGCGATCAATTGTGAACAGTAGTCCGACCGGCGCATCGAAGAACAGGAAGTTGCGATCATGCTGCTCGCGCATGCGCTCAATCTCGCGGCGGCCAATGCCGAGCGCATTGTAAAGCGCAAAGCCGACCGTGCGCCGGCGCGTCTGGTATGGCTCGAAGAACTGGTCGGGATAGTACTTGTACTCTTCCCATCCGATCTTCTCGGGGCGCACGCCTGAAGAGAGAACAGCCTCGCCAATCTGCTGCTTTACCGCACCCTTCACGACATAGGCGTTCCAGGGTTGCATATTGGTGCCCGATGGCGCCCAGCGCGCAACCTCAAGAATATCGCGGACGGTCTGGTCACTGACCGGCATCGGCAAAAAGGCCCGCACCGAACGGCGCGAGAGGATCGCCTCGTCAACAACTTCCTGGTCTGTCACGGAACTGGTCTTCGTTCTGGCTAGCATCAGCGGCTCATCATATTCACAAACCGCGCGTATGACACAGTTTGTGACGGATTTCCGCCTGTTCCCGCACACAGTTGGTTACAGCACTGCAACAATGCGCAGGCCCGCCAATCGACAAGCGTGGGATCGACGTCTATTCAGCCGGACATCAGAGGTGAGGTGCCGTGTCCAACAAGCGTGAAATCTGGTGGAGCGACCACAAGGCAAGCGATTTCGGCGCCATCGACCCTGACGCCACAATCGCCGTTCTGCCGCTGGCTGCTATCGAGCAACACGGCCCTCACCTGCCCTTGTCCACAGATAGCGACATTATGGCCGGTATGATTGATGAGGTTGCGGCCCTCATGCCTGACAGTCTGGATGTTCGCTTTCTGCCAATACAGGCAGTCGGCAAGTCCAATGAGCACATCTACGCGCCGGGGACCTTGTCGCTTTCACCGGCGGAACTCATTCCTGCCTGGACAGAAATCGGCCTCAGCGTTGCCCGCGCAGGCATTCGCAAGATCGTGCTGATCACCTCGCATGGCGGGAACGAGGAAATCATGGCGATTGTCACCCGCGAGTTGCGGGTGCGTGCAAACATGCTCGCAGTGAAATCCAGCTGGAGCCGTTTTGGCCTGCCAGATGGCCTGTTCAGCGAGGAAGAGCAGCGGCTTGGCATTCATGGCGGTGACTATGAGACGTCGCTGATGCGGTACTTCCGCCCGGACCTGGTTGATATGGCCAGGGCACAGAATTTCACGTCGTCATCGACACGTGCGGCGCAGGAGTTCGAACTGCTCCGACCCCACGGAACGCACAGCTTTGCCTGGATCGCCAGTGACCTCAACCCTGCGGGAGTGGTCGGAAACGCGACGCTGGCAACGGCGGAGAAGGGCAAGCTCGCGGCCCGCCATCAGGCGCTGGGCTTCATTCGATTGCTGCTCGACATCCGCAAGGCAAGGCTGGCCGACTGGCTGACGTAGCGTTTCGCGCATCAATCGAGGCAATACCCATAGCCGCATTCCTGCTGGCGGGTGGAACAGCTTCAGAACCTCAGTTCGAACGGCGTTCCCTCAAAGCAATCTGCGCCGCGCCCGATGCTCGCGATCGCCTCAACCATCCGCCCCTTCCGGTCAAGAATAGCGTCTGCAACGGCGATGATGCGGGGGTTGGGCGTCGCAGTCGGCGACGCTGCTCTGAGCGCCAGCGCCAGTTCAAATTCATCCTGCTCAGGTGCAAGCGCGGCAGCGACCAGATAGGCCGTTGCGGTTGAGCGGCTGACGCCGGCGAAACAATGGACAAGCAGCGGGCTGTTCCTGTCCCAGCGCCCCGCGAAGTCGAGAATGTCACGGACGTGGCGCTCGCCAGGCAAGATCATCCCGTCCTGCGGCTCCCAGATATCGTTCACGGCAATGAAGAGGTGATCCGCCTCCGCAATGCGCCCGGGCCGCGTGACTGGCGTTCCGGCGTTGATCAGCGTGATCATGCGGTCTGCGCCAATGCGGTCAGCAGTTTCGCCAATCCGCGACAGTGGGCATACGACAATCATTCTTATCCTTTCACCACCAGCGGCAGGCCGGCAACCATGTAGATCACCCGATCAGCCCGGGCCGCTATCCGCTGGTTCAGACGTCCTGCCTCATCGCGGAACTGCCGGGCGAGTGCGTTCTCCGGAACAATGCCCAGACCCACCTCATTCGAAATGACGAACCACGGACCGCGCGGATGTGCCAGGGCCTGCTCAAGCGCGGAAAACTCCGGCTCCAGCGGCCGGCCGCCAAGCATCTGGTTGGTCAACCACAAGGTCAGGCAATCAAGCAACACCGGCTGGCCATCGGGTACCGCCTGTAGCGCACCCACGACATCAATCGGGGTCTCGGTCGTTTGCCATCCCCCGCCGCGCCGTCCGCGATGGTGCGCGATCCGTTGGCGCATCTCGTCGTCGAACGCTTCGGCAGTAGCAATGTAGGTCCAGGGAGAGGGCAGCGCCTCGACCAGCGCCTCTGCATGCGCGCTTTTGCCCGAGCGCGCACCGCCCAGAACAAAGGTCATCGATACCGGCGGGAAAACAGACAAGATGCGCTCCAGACTGAAGCGATCTACAGGCAAACGCACCATCGCGGCAACCATTGCGACCAATCTCATGCTATCCGTGCGGCGTGAGTGGTGATTCCAGATCAGGCGGACGCATAGCCGCAATTGATGTTGCCCGCGGCGTCGCGCTGGTTGCGATGGCGATCTATCATTTCGCCTGGGATCTCGAGTTTTTCGGATATCTCGCCCCGACAACCACCGCCTATGGCGGCTGGAAGCTGTTTGCCCGCTGCATCGCCTCGAGCTTCCTGTTTCTGGTCGGTGTCAGCCTCTGGCTGGCCCATAAGGATGGTGTGCGCTGGCCC
Source organism: uncultured Mesorhizobium sp. (assembly GCA_964480545.1). Lineage (GTDB taxonomy): Bacteria > Pseudomonadota > Alphaproteobacteria > Rhizobiales > Rhizobiaceae > Mesorhizobium_G. Next base: position 16,759 of record CAYZQP010000010.1, read on the forward strand.
GGCTTCTGGAACCGCTGGCTGATGGTGGCAGCCGGCGCAGCGGCGATCACGGCAGCTACCTACTTTGCTACCCCGCAAGGGTTCGTATTCTTCGGCATCCTGCACCAGATCGCGCTGGCAAGCCTGCTGGGTTTGCTGTTCCTGCGCCTGACGGCATGGGTGCTGATCCCGGTTGCGTCTGCCGTCATCGCCCTGCCCTGGCTCTACGCATCCGACCTGTTCAACACGCCTGCCTTTTGGTGGGTGGGCCTGTCGTCGATCAGGCCGCGCTCAAGTGACTACGTGCCGCTTTTTCCATGGTTCGGCGCGGTATTGCTGGGAATTGCCACTGCAAAACTGGCAGCACCAGCCGGACTGTTTGAGCGGCTACGCAGGATTTCCATGCCCCGCTGGACATGGCTGCTCGACTTTTTCGGTCGGCATAGCCTCGCCTTTTACCTGATCCATCAGCCGGTGCTGATCAGCATCGTCTGGGTGATGAGCCAGATCGCGCCGCCGCCGCCGGTGACCGAGGAGGCGCGCTTTATTCCCGCCTGCCAGAACGTCTGCGTCGCCGAGCGCTCTACGGCCTTCTGCCAGTCCTATTGCGGGTGCATGCTGGACGAGCTTCAGCGTAACAACGCTCTCGACACGGTGGTCGGAACCGACCACACTGATGCGCAAAAACAGACGTTGCAGGACACCATCATGCTCTGCACGTTCCAGACAGAAGATGCGCTGCAGGAGGAAGGCGCTCCATGATGGTCGAGCCCCCGAACCGGCTGCCCTGGCCGCCGATTCTCTACGCAGCGGCAATTGCGGCGGGAGTGATCCTGAACACGCTATGGCCCCTGCCCTGGGTTGGCGCGCCTGCGCGGGACATTCTGTTTGCGGTCGGCGCTGTCATGATCCTCGGCACTATAGCCATTGATTTGACCGCCATGCGCGAGCTTCGGCGCGCCAGGACAACGATCATGCCCCACAAGGCTGCCGAGCATCTGGTCACCAGGGGGCCTTTCGGCTTCAGCCGCAATCCGATCTACCTTGCAAACACGATGCTGGTGATCGGGATCGGGCTGGTGACGGGCATTGCCTGGTTCATCCCTCTGGGTCTGATCGCGGCCTTCGCGACCCAGAAGCTGGCGATCGAGCGCGAGGAACGACATCTGTCGAAGAAGTTCGGCAAGCGGTTCATTGACTACGCCAGGATGGTCCGCCGGTGGATTTGAAATCAACACCCCATCCGGGTACCGGTACAGTACGCATTTCGGGAGATAACTATGACGCCACATAACAAGGCATCCGTCGGGGACTACGCGGACGCGGTGCTGCTGCCAGGCGACCCGTTGCGGGCGAAGTGGATCGCCGACAATTTCCTGAAGGATGTTGTCGAGGTCAACGCGGTACGCAATTGTCTCGGCTACACCGGCACGTTCAATGGCAAGCGCGTGTCGGTGCAGGCCACAGGAATGGGCCAGCCCTCACTCGCTATCTATGTGCACGAGCTGATCAACATCTACGGGGTGAAGAGCCTCATTCGCGTGGGAACCTGCGGTGGACTGAACATCAAGGTCAAGGTTCGCGACCTGATTATTGCCCAGGCAGCAACCACGGATTCGGCCATCGTACGGGACGCTTTCCCGGGCTATGGTTATGCGCCAATTGCCGACTACGACCTGCTGAGCGCCGCAGTGACCAAGGCACGTAAGGCCAAACTACGCGCGCATATTTCGAATATTCTCTCGAGCGATATCTTCTACACGGCGGACGGCTTCAAGACCTACGAAAAGCTGGCGGCACATGGCGTGCTAGGGGTCGAAATGGAGGCTGCGACGCTCTATCTGCTGGCCGCACGATTTGGCGTTCGCGCGCTATGTGTCTGCACCATGACCGACTGTCTGGTAACGCAGGAGGAACTCAGCGCAGCCGACCGGCAGAGTTCTCTCACAGATATGGTGCAACTGGCACTCGAAGTCGCCGTGGAGGCCTGAATCAGGTTTTGACGCCAAGCTCGGCGAGCCGTTCGACACAGGCATCCTCGGCCTGGTCGAGCTCGGCCAGCGTTTCCTCAAGATCACGCCGCTTCTGCCTGAGGTCGTCACGCTTTTCATTCATGCGCTGGATCATCAGCCGAAGCTGACCCACCTCACCCGGTGGTTCCTTGTACATCTGGATGATCTCGCGAATCTCGCTGATCGAGAAGCCGAGCCGCTTGCCGCGCATGATCTGCTTTATCAGCAGCCTGTCAGCCGGTCTGAACAGTCGCGTGCGTCCACGGCGGACAGGCTGAACCAGACCTTCATCCTCATAGAAGCGCAGTGTCCGCGTGGAAATGTCAAACTCGCGGGTGAGTTCGGTGATTGAGTAATATTCGCGCATCCAGAACGCCCTGATCGAATGTCAATCTCTCACGGCACTTACGTAAAAGTCAATCGGGGCGAAATTTCTTTGTAAATCAAGGCTGCAGAACCTTGCGCCCGTCCGGGTGGGCCTGCGAGAGGCGGAAGCCCATATTGTCTCCGTCAGGTGAACACGCAGGTTCGATCCAGAACCTTGGCCACAGCCAATTGCGCCAGAGGACAAAGAGCAGGACAAACGCGCCCATGATCAGCCAGACCAGCGGGCCTGTCCGCAAATCGTGGCCGCCGGTCAACTGGCTGCCGGAGTAAACGATCATTTCGGTCTTCCTCAGGAAGACCTTGAAACCCAGCAGCGCCGCGTGAATGCCCATGGCGCAAAACAGCGATCCGGTCGTCACATAGACGGTGCCAAACAAAACGCCGAGCATGAACAGACCAATCAGCAGTTCGAACAGGTCGTCGCTCGCCAGCCGGTTGCCCAGAATAATTGTGTGCGACAGCGAGAAGATAACCGCCGAAACCAGAACCGCTGCAATTGTGACACCCGGCGCCGGCGACCAGCGCAGGTAGCGGAGCAGGAAGGCGCGAAAAATAGCCTCCTCCGTCAGGACAAGCACCAGCACCACGAGCAACGCAGTGATGGTCTTGAGGACCTCCTGGGGCCCAAAACCGGAAATTGTCGCAGTCGAGATGTGTGCCGATCCAGTTGCCAGCATGACCGCATGAAGCGCGACGATTCCTGCCGTGCCTATCGCCCAGGTGAGCAAAAAGCCTGCCAGGGCGCGACGCCAGTCACTTAGATAGGCAAGTGCATAGGCGAACGGGTTTATCCTGACGACCCTGAAGCAGAACCAGAAGATTGCGCCAAGTCCAAGCAGATAGAGGGTGACCTGGCCCGGGCCGCCGCGCTGGGTCAAAAGCCAGGGCGAGCCGAGCGCGCGCAGACCGGTTTCCAGCAACGCAAGGGCTGCGCAAAGACCCAGGATCAAAAGGAAAATGTTCCGATACCGGACCGGCAGGACTCCGCCGGCTGGCCACTGATTCGTGGTTACGCTGTCTGACACGCCGGTCTCCACCCAGTTGGTTTCACCGCATTGCGCGTCTGCTGCTGTGTGTCAAGCTGCGCACAATGTTTGCCGGCTGCTATAGCAACCACCAGGTAGCCAGGCCGAGGAAGGCAAAGAAGCCGACCACGTCCGTCACCGAGGTAACAAAAACCGAGGAGGCCACAGCCGGATCAGCACCAACCTTATCCAGAAGCAGCGGGATAAGAATCCCTGCCAGCGCCGCAACAAACATGTTGATGATCATCGCCACCGCAATGACCGCTCCGATATCCCTGCTCTGGAACCAAAGCCCTGCAACCAGGCCAATCAGAATGGCGAAAACAACGCCGTTAATGAAGCCAACCCCCATTTCGCGACGGATGATGCGGCCGGCATTGTAGATATCGATGTCTTTGGTCGCGAGCGCCCGAACCGTCACCGTCATGGTCTGCGAGCCGGCATTACCGCCCATGCCGGCGACAATGGGCATCAGGACAGCAAGCGCGACGACCTGCTCGATTGTGTGGTCAAAAAGCCCGATCACCGACGCGGCGACAAAAGCGGTGACCAGATTGACCAGCAACCATGGAACGCGCGAGCGGGACGTTGAAAGCACGGTGTCGGACAGTTCCTCATCGCCAACGCCGCCCATGCGCATCAGGTCTTCCTCAGCTTCCTGCTGGATAACGTCCACGACGTCATCAATCGTCAGAACGCCGACCAGCCGCTCATTCTCGTCGACAACGGCGGCAGACAGAAGGTCGTACTGCTCGAATTCCCGCGCCGCCTCCTCCTGATCCAGTGTCGCAGGGATCGAGTGGCGCGTCTCATGCATGATGTCCTCGATCTTGACCGCACGTTTGGTGCGCAAAATCTGGTCGAGGTTGACAGCGCCGAGGAGCTTGAAAGTCGGGTCGATGACAAACACCTGGCTGAATTTTTCAGGCAGATCATTGTCATCGCGCATGTAATCAATGGTCTGGCCGACGGTCCAGAACGGCGGCACGGCCACAAATTCGGTCTGCATGCGCCGGCCGGCGCTATCGTCAGGATAGTCGAGCGAGCGCTTGAGCCTGATGCGGTCCGTAAACGGCAGCTTGGCGAGAATCTCCTGCTGATCTTCCTCGTCAAGATCCTCAAGAATGTACACCGCATCGTCTGAGTCGAGGTCCTGCAGGCCCAGCGCGATCTGCTCGTTGGGCAGCTCCTCGACAATCTCCTCGCGGATTGCGTCGTCAACTTCGGTCAGCGCGGAGAAATCGAACTCGTCGCCAAGCAGTCGCACGAACGCGAGCCGTTGCTCGGGTTGCAGCGCCTCCAGCACATCTCCGACTTCGGACTGGTGCAGGTCCGCAGCCTCGCGGCGGAGCGTTAAAGTGTCGCCGTCAGCTATTGCCGCGCCAATTTTCGTCAGGAATGCGGAGCGGACATTGCCGTCCGCGTCGTAGATATGATCGTGATCCGGTTCGTGCCGGCTGGGGTCCGGCGAGCTATCTGCGTTGTCGTCCAACGTCGCCTCCTGTCCGGCCAATGGTGAGCCCTGCTTAAGCAGGATCAACACCGAAATTCAAACCAAATGCGCGGAGATGCCGTTTAAAGGAAGCGAAAGGGGATTCCTGACGCGAAAGCCCGTACATAGCGCGCTTTCTGGTAGTAGCCGTTGAGCGAGACCCGTTTCAACCCGTGAAGCGGTGACCGGGCGCCTGTGCACAGGACGCCTGGCTGCGTGGTGACGCCCAGCCGGAATCCCGCAGTTTCTATCGCCCTCATCTCGCGATCTCCGACTGCCTGCTTCCAGCCATACGGAAAAGCAAACGTTGTGGGACGCTTGCCGGTATAACGCTCAACCGAACGCGCCGACCACTCAATCTCCTGCGCAAGGCGCGCGTCAGAGACACGCTTGAGATTTGGATGCGAGACAGTGTGCGCGCCGATCGAAACCAGGTCATCGCCAACTGACAGCGCGCGAATTTCGGCCTCATCCATTACGAGTTGCTCGACCAGTTGCATGGGATCGACGCCCTGAAGCAGGGCTGCCGCATTGATCCTTTCTACGGCAACGCCCTCATCGAGTGTTTTGACGAAGCTGGTGAACCGGTCGAAAAGCCCCATCTTCTCGTCGACCGTTTCTGCTGTCAGCGCCTCGGGGCCGAAACCGAAATCGAAGGTGAAGCGGTCATTCTCCCGGATGAGACGTTCTGCGGTCTCCCACCACGGTGCGTGCGTCCGCTCGGAGAACCCGCTCGTGACGAAAATCGTATAGGGCACACCATACTTGCGGAAGACAGGTGCCGCATACTCGGCGTTGTTCCGGTATCCGTCGTCCAGAGTAAACGCAAAATAGCGTTCATCAGGACTACCGCTGCCCGACAAACGCTCAGGCAGTTCCTCCAGTCTTACCGGAATGAGGCCGCTCTGCAGAATGGTCGCAATCGCCTCGTCAAGAAACTCCGGCGTAACCGAGAGAAACTCGTTCGGCAGATAAGAGTGCGTTTCAGCAGGACGCACGTGATGCAGTGTAAAGATCAGCCCTCTGCCTGCGACACCCGCCGGCGTCAGCCAGGCTGGTACGAGCGATGCGGCCTCCAGGCCGCCGCTGATAATCGCAAACTTGGCGCTGCGCTTCAGATGGGGAACGTCGAACAGGCTCATGCCTGGCACGGCCGCTGATTCGAACGGTTCAGTAGATGTCTCCCGCTCAAAGCCGCGCTCCATTCAACTGGCGCGCAAAAGACCACAACCGGCTCAACAGTCCGTAAACGGTCTACAACGCCTGCGAGAGAGTAATGGTGCGGTCGAGAAGACTCGAACTTCCACGGGTTGCCCCACAGCGACCTCAACGCTGCGCGTCTACCAATTCCGCCACGACCGCACGTCATCACGAAGGGCCGGTCGAGCCGGCCAGGCGCATGTAGCAAAGAGTGTTTTGGGACACAAGGCGTCCAGCAGAAGAAAAACCGGTCAGTGACGCCGCGCCGGGGACTCGACGCCAGCCTGTGCAGGCGCCATATGTCGGAAACGTCATGACCAACCGACTAGCAACCGTTGCCGCTTTTCACCCCCTGCCCGGCTCGCCGCCGGTCGAGTGGCGCATCTCACCCGAACCCGTTGCGTATGAGGTGGCACTCAGTGAGATGGAAGCGCGCGCTGCTGCAATCAGAAATGGCGAGGCGGAAGAACTGGTCTGGCTGCTGGAGCACCCGCCTCTTTACACAGCAGGAACAAGCGCCCGCCGCGAAGACCTCGTCGAACCCGACCGCTTTCCCGTCTATGATGCGGGCCGCGGCGGCGAATATACCTACCATGGCCCCGGTCAGCGCGTGGCCTACATCATGCTCGACCTCAAGCGACGCAAGGAAGATGTGCGCGCTTTCGTGGTTGCACTCGAGGACTGGATCATCGGCGCGCTGGACCGCTTCAATGTGAAAGGTGAGCGCCGGGAAGATCGTGTAGGTGTATGGGTTGTCAGGCCCGACTGTCCCCCACTGCCAGATGGTACGCCTGCCGAAGCGAAGATCGCAGCGATTGGCATCAGGCTACGGCGCTGGGTCAGCCTGCATGGCATCGCGATCAACATCGAGCCGGACCTCGCCCATTTCTCAGGCATCATTCCATGTGGCATCGCCGATCACGGCGTGACCAGTCTGGTCGATCTCGGTTTACCGGTAACGATGACCGATTTCGACATCGCCCTCAAAGCGTCGTTCGAGGACGTTTTCGGCCCGGCGCAGAACCTGAGCTGAGAGCTGTCAATCAGCCGCCCAGCACCGATTTCAGCAGCAAATATCAAAGCGCGCCAATCCAGACCGCACTCGAAATCAAGAACACGCTCATGACAACCATGGAGGCAACATCCTGGATAAGCTCGCTCATTCCACTCTCCTGTTCTCTTATAATTCTTATTATGTTCTCATTTTGTTCAATGTCAACGCAAATTTTTAGAGCCGGAGCGTTTTCTGCTCGCGCGGCGTTCAAACTTGTATGCGGACGCGCCATCCACGAGCGCCGAGATCGCCGCCATCCCGAACAACATCGGGTTCAATGGACCAGCGGCGGGGCGAAGGCAGGCGTATTGACCTGAGCCAGGCGCGGGCCGGCGGCGGGCCTGCCAAGGCCCGGCATCTTCCGTTGACGCACTGTGACCGATTCAGGTCTCTGCAGGCTGGTTGCGGAAAGGAACTCTACCTTCTCAGCGGAACAATCTTTCCGTCTTCCAGCGTGACCTGGCGGTCCATGCGGGAGGCGAGTTCATGATTGTGGGTCGCGATCAGCGCAGCCAGTCCAGACTGGCGTACGAGTGCCTCCAGGGCGTCAAACACGTAGGACGCCGTTTTCGGATCAAGGTTGCCGGTCGGCTCATCAGCAAGAAGAACTTGCGGCGCGTTGGCGACGGCGCGGGCGATCGCCACGCGCTGCTGCTCGCCGCCGGAAAGCTCGGCTGGACGGTGCGCTCCGCGATGACCTATCTGCATGTAATCGAGAAGCTGCGCCGCGCGGGACTCAGCCTCACTGCGTGCAAGGCCTTTGACCAGTTGCGGCAGCATGATGTTCTCCAGCGCCGAGAACTCCGGAAGGAGGTGATGGAACTGATAGACGAAGCCAATCTCATTGCGGCGGATTGCAGTCCGCTGCTCGTCAGTCAGACCTCCGCAGGACTTTCCATTGAGAAACACGTCGCCGGCGTCCGGGCGCTCCAGAAGCCCGGCGGTGTGCAGCAGGGTTGACTTGCCAGAGCCCGATGGCGCCACCAGTGCTACCATCTCTCCGCGCCTCAGCGAGAAATCCGAGCCGTTCAAAATAACAAGCTTGCGCTCGCCCTGAACATAGTGGCGGTTGACGTTCCTGAGTTCGATCACAACAGGCCGGGTCATTACTCGTACCTCAGCGCTTCAACAGGATCGAGGCGTGCTGCGCGCCATGCCGGCACGATACATGCGAAGAAGGTGAGGACCAGCGCCATCATGACGACAGACATTACCTCGCCTGGATCTATCTTCGCTGGCAATTTGCTGAGGAAGTAGATTTCCGGCGGAAAGATCGCCGATCCCGCGAGCCAGGAAAAGAAGCGCCGGATCGCATCGACATTCAGGCAGATGAACCACCCAAGGACCACACCGGCAAGCGTGCCGGTCAGGCCGATGCTGGCGCCTGTCATCAGGAAGATGCGCAGCACCGAACCACGGGTGGCCCCCATTGTACGCAGGATGGCAATATCGCGTCCCTTGTCCTTCACGAGCATGATCAGCCCCGAGATGATATTCAGCGCCGCCACCAGCACCACCAGCGACAGGATCATGAACATCACATTGCGCTCCACCTGCAGGGCAGAGAAAAATGTGCGGTTTCGCTGCTTCCAGTCGGTCAGGAAGATCGGCCGCTGGGCCGCCTCCTCCACCGCCGGTTTGATCGCATCGACATCGTCCGGCCTGTCGACATAGATCTCGATCGATTGCGCAACGTTCTCGGCATTGAAATAGAGCTGTGCCTCGGAGAGCGGCATATAGATGATCGAGGCGTCAAACTCCGACATGCCAACCTCGAAGATCGCCACAACCGGATAGGCCTTCACGCGCGGCGTCGTGCCCATCGGAGTAATGTCGCCTTCCGGTGCAATCAGCGTAATGTTCTCGCCAAGCACCAGGCCAAGGCTGTCGGCCATGCGCCTGCCAATCGCCACGCCCTCGCTGGCGTCAAAATTCTCCAGCGTGCCCTGCTGGATATTGTCGGCGACCAGCTTGACCTTCTCAAGGTCGGCAGCGCGAATGCCACGCACCAGCGCCCCGCCACCGGACGTCATATTGCCCTGCGCGAGCACCTGCCCTTCGACAAGCGGAAGCGCAATCTGAACTCCGGCAACGGCAGAGATGCGTTTCGTCACAGCATCATAGTCCTCCAGCGGCGTGTCCACGGGCGTGACAATCAGGTGACCATTGGCGCCCAGCAACTTGTCCAGCAGTTCGGCGCGAAATCCGTTCATAACCGACATGACGACAATCAGCGCCGCAACGCCAAGCATGATGCCGAGGAAAGAGATGATCGCCACCATTGAGGTGACGCCTTCCTTGCGCTTGGCGCGCAGATAACGCCACGCCACCATGCGCTCGAAGGCAGAGAACGGGCCGGCTCCTGCGGGGCGGGCCGGAGCGGCAGCGGCGCCGCTCATGCCTCTGGTCCCAGGCTGGCAAGAAGGTCAGAGATCTTCTTGACGTCCCTCTCGCCTGTGGAGCGCCGTTTGACCTCGACCTCGCCGGCGGCAACGCCGCGCGGGCCGACAATGATCTGCCACGGAATACCAATGAGATCGGCGGTCGCAAACTTGCCGCCGGCGCGCTGGTCGGTGTCGTCGTAGAGCACGACAAGCCCGGCCGCCTCATGCGCGGCATAGAGTTCCTCGCTCACGCGGTCGCATTCGGCATCTCCAACCTTCATGTTGATGATAATCGCGTCGAACGGCGCCACACTTTCCGGCCAGATGATACCTGCCTCGTCGTGGCTGGCCTCGATGATAGCCGCCACTACACGCGTAGGCCCGATGCCGTAGGACCCCATCGATACATTGTGCTCCTTGCCGTCAGGCCCCTGCACTTTCGCGCCCATCGGTTCGGAATACTTCTCGCCGAAATGGAAGATGTGGCCGACCTCGATGCCACGCGCCGAAAGCTGACTGGCGGCGGGCAGCGCATTCCATGCGGCCTCATCATGCATCTCGTCGGTTGCCGCGTAAGGCGTGGTCCAGGCGTCGACAATGCCGGCGATCTCCGCGTCGTTGTCGTAGTTCACGTCCTCGCCGGGAACCGGCAGCTCAAGATATGCCTTGTCGCAGAACACCTGGCTCTCGCCTGTATCGGCAAGAATGATGAACTCGTGCGAGAGGTCACCGCCGATCGGGCCGGTATCGGCGCGCATCGGAATGGCCTTCATTCCAAGCCGCGTGAAGGTGCGCAGATAAGACACGAACATACGGTAGTAGGCCGCCTTTGCGCCCTCGTAGTTGAGGTCGAAGGAATAGGCATCCTTCATCAGAAATTCACGCCCGCGCATCACGCCAAAGCGCGGGCG
>CAYZQP010000011.1:0-19150 GCA_964480545.1 uncultured Mesorhizobium sp.
CATGCTCATCGCCGCCAGGTTCTCGGTGATCGCCTGGTTGTTCTCGACGAAGAAGGTCTTGGCCCAGCCTGGAGGCGTGAAGCCGTAGAGTTCGCGATAGGCCTCAAGTGCCTTCACATTCTGCGGCGAGTTGATGATGCCGTCGACCTGATAGGTCTCGTAGTTGCCGAGTTCACCGCCAAACGAGAAGATCGCATTCTCGACGCCCATGACGAGGCCGTCATAGGAATTGTCGGTGTAGATCGCGATGCCGTAGCGCTTCTGGTCTGGCCGGTGAAAGAACTCGGCGATGTCGCGCATTTCCTTCCAGGTCTTCGGCGGCGCGAGGTCATAGCCATACTTGGCCTTGAACGCTTCCATCTCCTTGGGGTCTTCGAACCAGTCCTTGCGATAAGCCCAGCCGACAGCATCGCCCTCGGCTGGAATTGCCCAGTACTTTTTCGAGTTGGCAGGGTATTCGGCATAGTACTTAACTGTTGCCGGAGCCATCACCTCGCCGAGATTGTGCTTGTTGAAGAACTCGGTCAGGTCGACATAGTGCCCGGCCTCGGAGGCCGCGCCCAGCCACTGGGAATCGCCGACAACCATGTCATACGAGGAGCCCTTGGCGTTGAATTCGGTGAAGGCCTTGGTCTGGAAATCTGACCATGGCGTGGTCTCGACCGTAACCTTTACGCCTGTCTCCTTCTCGTACTCATTGACGAGTTCCTGCAGATAGTTCGCCGGATCCCATTCGGCCCAGAAAATCGTCAGCTCCTGGGCAAATGCCGAGGTCGAAAAGGACAATGACAGTGCAAAGCCGGCCAGCAGGCCGGTAAGTCTATTGCGCATGATGGTTCCTCCCTGGTGCGCTTCTGACTGGTATGGCCGAGGTATGGCCCCGACAGCATTTCATTCCGCCTCTGGATCTTTGCCCGGCCCTCCTCGCCGGGTGCAAGCTAGGGAGCGTCACTCCCACGCGCTCCTGCATATCAAAACTGGTAGTACCAAATTTGACTCTTCGTCAAGCGTTTTCCCAGAAAACGAGCTGACTTGTCCAAATCTGGTAGAACCAGAATTGACGCGTATGATCATTTGTTGAACAATGCTGTCTGGCTGCCGGGAGGACGGTCGCTTTGCAATATGTCTATGTCGTTGGCACCTGCGACACCAAGGGCGAGGAGCTTGCCTGGCTGGCTGAACGCATCGCGCAGAATGGTCGTCCAGTGCTGCGTGTCGATGTCGGTACGCGCGCGCCAGACGGCCCCGTGGATGTCGACGCGGATATCGGGGCGGATATCGTCGCCGCACACCACCCGCTTGGCGCCGCAGCAGTGCTTTCCGTCGATGATCGCGGCAAGGCGGTCGCCGCCATGGGGGAAGCCTTTGAGCACTTCATAGCCTCCCGCAACGACCTGGCCGGGGTCATTGGCATCGGCGGTGGTGGCGGAACCTCCATCATCACACGCGGCATGCGCGCCTTGCCGCTTGGCCTGCCAAAAGTAATGGTCTCGACCCTGGCCTCCGGCGACGTGTCGCCATATGTCGACATCTCCGACATCGTCATGGTTCCTTCGGTGACTGACTTTGCCGGGCTGAACCGCCTGTCGCGCGCCGTCCTGCACAATGCTGCGCAAGCGATCAGCGGCATGGCAAAAAGTCCTGCATCGCTGGAGAGCGGCAAGCCTGCTCTCGGGCTTACGATGTTTGGCGTCACCACGCCCTGCGTCATGGCGATTTCAGACGAGTTGCGTGACCGCTATGATTGCATGGTGTTTCACGCCACCGGCACTGGCGGGCGCTCTATGGAAAAGCTCGCCGACAGCGGGCTGCTCGCAGGGGTCATCGACATCACCACCACGGAAGTCTGCGACCTGCTGTTCGGCGGCGTTCTCCCGGCAACCGAGGACCGCCTTGGGGCGATTGCACGCACTGGCCTACCCTGGGTTGGCTCGGTCGGGGCGCTCGACATGGTCAACTTCTGGGCACCGTCAACCATCCCCGCACGCTATCAGGGGCGCACCTACTACGAGCACAACCCAAACGTCACGCTGATGCGCACAACGCCGGAGGAGTGCCGCACCATCGGCGAGTGGATTGGCGCAAAGCTCAACGCCTGCAATGGCGAGCTTCGCCTTCTGATCCCTGAGAAGGGTGTGTCTGCGATTGATATCGAGGGCGGCCCCTTCTGGTCACCCGATGCCGATGCAGCTTTGTTCGAGGCCATCGAGCGCACGGTGCAGCAGACACCATCCCGCCGCATCCTGCGCCTGCAATTGCACATCAATGACCCCGCCTTCGCCCGCGCCGCTGTATCGGCGTTCGAGGAGATTGCGGGTGAAGTCATGACATCATCCGAGTCACGGAAACCAACCCGATGCCCCTGATCCCCCGAATAGATATTCTCGCAAAGTTCCGCGATATGGTCGCCAGCCGCGTCCCGATTGTCGGCGGCGGTGCTGGCACAGGCCTGTCGGCCAAAGGGGAGGAAGCCGGCGGTATCGACCTGATCATCATCTACAATTCCGGCCGCTACCGCATGGCAGGGCGCGGCTCAGCCGCAGGGCTTCTCGCATATGGCAACGCCAACGAAATCGTCAGGGAGATGGCCGTCGAGGTTCTGCCCGTGGTCAGGCATACGCCGGTGCTGGCCGGTGTGAATGGAACCGACCCGTTCATCCTGATGCCGCGCTTCCTCGCAGAGCTGAAGGACATGGGCTTCTCCGGCGTGCAGAATTTCCCGACCATCGGCCTGTTCGACGGTGCCATGCGCCAGAGCTTTGAAGAAACCGGCATGGGTTTCGGGCTGGAGGTCGACATGATCGCCCAGGCCCACGCGCTCGACCTGCTGACAACGCCTTACGTGTTCAACCCGGATGAGGCCATGGCGATGGCAAAGGCCGGCGCGGACATTGTGGTGGCGCATATGGGCGTCACCACTGGTGGCGCCATCGGCGCGACCAGTGCAAAGACGCTCGATGCCTGCATCGGAGAGATCGACGCGATTGCCGAAGCTGCACGCAAGGTGCGCAAGGACATCATCGTGCTCTGCCACGGCGGGCCGATCGCCATGCCCGACGATGCCGACTACGTGCTGAAACGCGCAGCACACTGCCATGGCTTCTATGGCGCGAGTTCCATGGAACGCTTGCCCGTCGAAACCGCGTTGGCCGAACAGACAAGGAAGTTCAAGTCGATCAGTTTTTGAAAATGGCTGGTCGAGCACCCCCACTCCGTCTCGCTACGCTCGCCACCTCTCCCCGGTTGCGGGGGAGAGGAAGGCGCGCGCATTCTCACCTTGGCTCCTTCCTTGCCCCCGGGCAGGGGGAGAGGTGGCGAGCATAGCGAGACGGAGTGGGGTCGAAACCCGGTTCAACAAACCACGACCGACGAACCAACGGAGAAGTGCCATGCCATCCTGACAAGATCTTCGTCTACCCGAACGACGTTGATGCCTTCGGCTTTGACTGGGGCAAGCTCTCGCTCACCTGCGCGCCCGAGGTGAACGGCGCAACACAGTTCTCCGCCGGTGTCGTCGACCTGCCGCCCGGCCAGGGTCACGCCCGCCACAACCACCCCGGCTCCGAAGAGATCATCTTCGTCATCTCCGGCAATGGCGAACAAATGGTGGAGGATGACAACGGCAACCCGGTCACACGTGAGGTTGGCCCTGGCTGCACGATCTTTGTTCCCGACAGCCGCTTCCACTCGACGCTGAACACCGGCGGCGGACCAATGCAGCTCTTCGTCGTCTACTCGCCAGCAGGGCCGGAGGTCGGCCTGCGCGAGCTGCCGGATTTCAGGGTGTTGAAGCGTTAACCTCGCGTCTCAAGCGCGGCTTAATGCTCCTGTGCTACCCCGTCAGTATGGATGGACCAGTAAAGCCAGCACCAGTTAAGTCAGTGCCCGACAAGGCAGCACAGGACAAGGAGCGCCGCCAGTCACTGGCCGCGAGATCGCAGAATGGTCGGCATGAACTCCTCCAACTCTTTGCCGACATCGAGTTTTCGCTTGCAGAGCTGCTTGGCCAAGCCACGGCAATCATTGTTGGCGGGGGAAGTTGCAAGACCTTCGGCTTGAAGCTGCGTGAGGCGATTAAACGTCACCCGGTCCTGAAAAGGCATGAAGACCTCATCGCGCTTCGCAATCTTGTTGCCCATGCCAAGATTGATGTCGTCAGGATCGACGAGGCTCTGCATGTCATCCTACGAGTCACAGAAACGGGCACAATCACCAATGCTCGCATCATCGCTGACGGAAAGTGGGATATGACGCAGCAAGCCTGGGCCACGAGTGCCAGTGAGGCACTGACAGCAATCCGGGAACTGAACTCTTCCAGCTAGCCTACCCCGCCACGGTCCAGCCTCGTGCCCGGTCACCGAACATCTCGTGTCCCGTCCCGGTGATGGCCACCGTATCCTCGAGCTTGATGAAACCGCGCGTCGGGTGCAGCATCGTGGTTTCCACAGACAGCACCATGCCCGGCTCCAGCGGCTCCGTCGCGTCGACGCCCTCATAGGCAACGGGATGGTTGGTCATCAGGAACGGCACCTCATGCGTGATGACGCCCATCCCATGCGCGAAGAAATCGGTGAACCGCGCCACCGGTGAGGCGTGCAACACCTTCTCGGCTGCCGCGATCATGTCACCACCGGCTACGCCCGGCCGGCAAAGGGCGAACGCCGCTTGCTGCACCGCTTCGATTTCGGCCAGCAAGTCGACCAGTTCGGCATCCGGCTCCCCGCGCACCCCCATGCGGCAGAGGTCACCGATATAGCCGTGATAGTTCCCGCCGGAATCGAGCGACATGATTTCACCCGCTCCCCAGGCCTGGCCTGACACCGCGCGGTTGTGGCTCGCCCCGATGGTGATCAGGCAATATTCGAACTGCAGTCCACGATCCGTTTCCTCGCGCCGCAGCCTCTCGACGATCTCCGCCTTTGTTGCGCCCTCAGCCACCCCTTGAAACGTCGCCTGCATGGAATCAGTGATGAGTTCCGAGGCCTGCCGTAGTAGCGCGAGCTCGCCTGGCGTCTTGATCGCGCGCAGCCTCTCGAACACGCCGGTGGCATCGATGAACTCGACGTCCGGAAGCGCGTCCGTGAGAACACGAAACGCATCCACCGGCAGAAAGCCCGGCTCTATGCCGATGCGGGCGCGCGCCTTGCCAATTTTCTTCAGATGCTCGACGGCAAGCCTGGAAGAATCGACCGTACCCCAGGCAGCGGGGAAAAAATTGGGCGTCCAGAACGGCCGGTTGGCGTGCTCGCCGCCCTCCATCTTGTTGGCGACATAGCCAGCGTGGTCGAGCCGCCCTTTTTCGTAAATCAGAAATGGCAGGTAACGGCTGTGGCCAATCGCATCCATCGCCGAGAAGAAGATGAATTTGTAGCCGCCGAGCAGATACTGGACATTGTGTTTCGAGGTAGCGAGCAGCACATCAAGCCCCGCAGCCTCCATAAGGCGGTCAGCCTTGGCATGGTCAAACGGGATCGCTGCCGGTTGCTCGGCGACAATGTTCATCCTGCTCCTCCCAGAGCCAGACTTATCTGGTCCTACCAGATTAGAAGGATCGAGAGGGGCATACAAGCGAAATCGGGATGGCCGGATCGTCATCAAGTCTGGACGCTTGCAGCGCGATGCATTGGCGATAGACTACTTGAGGTTGAGGGATTCGATGTATGGACAGTCGTGTCTGGGTCAGCGCGGCGCCGAGAGATATCTCGCTGGAGCTGTTAGACGTCACAAGCGACCTGAGTGAGCGCGGCATCAATGTTGCGGTGGCTCTCGGCGATCAGGTCGCACGCGGCCTTCGGATCGAAGAGTTCCCCCGCACGATATCAAGTGCCAAGCTTAGCGGATATCGAAGAGGGAATTGGCCGAAATATTGGCCAGAGCTCCTGTTCCACGAGCGTCTCGCCCTTATTTCACAGCGCGTAGCTGATGTTCTGCAAGCCTTCGATCTTGGCCAAAGCCGGATCGCCAGGGTTGAATTTGCAGCGCCGGGCTCGGCGTCGAGCTGGTATGCCTGGGAAATTGCCAACAGGAAGGACGCGCTGTTGCCAGACGAGTGCAAGAGCTTGTCCAAGGCGGTCGGCGGCACCTGGAGAGTACGCGAATTCGTCGATGACAACATCGCGTGTTCGAGCCAGGCGTTAGCCGGCCCCGATGTCTGGACCGACCCGATGCTGCGCGATGCCATTTTCTTCAGTGAAAGGCTGGCCACAGCTATTAGCGACGCAGGCCTGGCGACGGAAAAGGCAGGCTTTGGCGAACTGAAGACTTGCCGGATAGTCTAGTTTCGCGCCGCTTTCATAGCGCCCGCACCTTCACCTCCACCGGCGTCTCGATCTTCAGCGTATTACGTAGCGGCAGCCCGAACCCTGCCGCCTCGATCTCGAACACATCTCCCGCCTGTGTTTTGATGCCATCGGCAAAGGACAGCGTCGCCGTACCGAACATATGCACATGCACATCACCCGGGGCACGAAACACCGGATACTTGAAATGATGGTGCTCGAGGTTGGCGATGGTGTGAGACATGTTCGTTTCGCCCGACAGAAACGGCTTGTCGAATATAGTCTCGCCAGCGCGCGAGATGCGTGAACTGCCCCTCACATCAGCTGGCAGATCACCGACACGGATCTCCGGCCCGAACGAGGCGTTGCGCAGCTTGGAATGCGCCAGCCAGAGATAGTTGACCCGCTCGGTGACGTGGTCTGAAAACTCGTTGGACAAGGCAAAGCCGACGCGCAGCGGTGTGCCATCATCCGCAATGACGTAGATACCAGCCACCTCCGGCTCCTCGCCGGCATCTTCGGCAAACGCCGGCGAAACCAGTGGCACGCCAGGCGCAACCACCATCAACCCGTTGCCCTTGTAGAACCACTCCGGCTGCGCCCCCACCTGCCCCGCCGGCGGCTTGCCGCCCTCCAACCCCATGCGGAACATTTTCATGGAATCGGTCAGTTGCTCCTCGCCATCCAGCTTCTTGTGCATGGCGTCGCGGGTCGCTGCGGAGCCAAGATGCGTGAGGCCGGTGCCGGTCAGATGCAGATGTGTCGGGTCCGGATGCGTGATTGGCGGCAGCAGCCGGCCATCGGCATAGGCGCGCACGAGATCTATCTCTTCCTTGAGGCCAATCCTGTCGATCTGTGCCGCAAGAGACAGCCCGCTGCCGGCAGCCTGCAGCGCCAGGGCATGCACACTGAGCGCAGCGTCAAGCAGACGCGCCCTTGCATCGCCATCGGCACGCACGGCAACACGAATTCCGCCAGCTGTGGCGACCTGTGAAATCAGCATACTTCCTCCCTGGAGTTTTCCTATTTGTAGGACAAATAGGAATGCTCGCCAAGAGAGATCCTCAGCCGGTGCGGTTCTGTCGCAACCACCACCAGCCGCGCAGCCCGCTGATCATCACCAGCAGAAACAGCACCGGGAAGATGATGATCCGGATGAACTCCATCACCAGCAGACCCGGCGGAAACGCGCCAAGCCGCACAATCCCTGCCGCCAGTATGGCCGACGTCACGAGGCCGATGATGATGTTGAGGATCATGATAAGCGCCGCGAACGGGACCAGCCCAAACCGCCCGCTGCGGATCAGCAAGCCAGTGATGATCAGCACCACCGCGATAAGCCAGCCGGCAACGAAGCGCGACGGAGTAGGTGCCGGCTCGACCAGTGCCACCAGCGCCGAGAACAGGCCGCCAAGAAACACCGGCAAACCCGCCATGCGCGCAGCGTAGCGCGCGCTCTCACGGTCCTTGACGCGGACCCAGAACCCCCACGGCTGATCAGTGTTGGACATAGGAGGTGCTTAAAGCACCAGCACGTCGCTGCCAATGAAGGTGATGAAAGCCGGCTGTCCCACCTGCGGCGGCGGCGTGGTCGACTTGTTGAAAGTGTCGAGCGACACGACGTGCGAGCCGATGGCAACCTTCACGCGGATGACGGCACCAAGAAACTGCACATCGGCGATCGTGCCATCCAGCCGCTGATCGTGTCCTGGGTAGTCACCAAGCGCGATGGCCTCGGGGCGCAGCGCCAGCGACACTGCTGTGCCGTTGCGCTGCTCCTGGCCGAGCTTGCCCTTCAGCGTCACCTTGCCGTCAGCCACCTTGATGACGCCCTTGTCGGCGTCGGCCACGGTGCCGTCCAGCACATTCAGCGTGCCAACAAAATTTGCCACGAACTTGGTCGCCGGACGGTTGTAGATTTCGAACGGTGTCGCGACCTGCTCGGCAATGCCCTGATACATGACGATGATGCGGTCGGAGATCGACAGCGCCTCTTCCTGGTCATGCGTCACGAAGATGGTGGTAATGCCAAGCCGCTTCTGGATCGCGCGGATTTCGTCGCGCAGCGACACACGCACCTTTGCGTCGAGCGCCGACAGCGGCTCGTCCAGCAAAAGCACTTTCGGCTGCGGTGCCAGAGCACGCGCCAGCGCAACGCGCTGCTGCTGCCCGCCAGACATCTGGTAGGGGTAGCGGTCAGCCAGCGCGTCGAGCTGGATCAGCTTCAGCATCTCGGTGACGCGGTTCGAGATTTCGGACGATGACGCGCCGCGCACCTTCAAACCGAAGCCGATATTCTGCGCAACTGTCATGTTGGGAAACAGTGCATAGGCCTGGAACACCATGCCCATGTCGCGCTGGCTGGTTTTCAGGTTGGTGACGTTCTTGCCACCGACGCTGATCGTGCCGGCCGTCGGCTCCTCGAAGCCGGCGACCATGCGCAACACCGTTGTCTTGCCGCAGCCCGATGGCCCGAGAAACGAGACGAACTCGCCCTGCTCGATGTTCAGGTTGAAATCCTTGACGACGCGCAGGTCGCCAAACTGCTTTTGCAAGCCTTTGAGTTCGAGAAAAGCCATCAGCGTTTTGCCTGCAAATGTTTTTGGGAACGTGCGACGAGATTGATGAGGCCCATGCAGCCCCAGGTAATGCCAAAGGCAATCACCGCCAGCGCCATCGGCTCATAGGCCTTGTTGGCGCCGACATTCTGCATGTAGGGCGCGAAGGCCGGCAGGTTGAGCAACGCCGGGAACACGAACTCGCCAATCACAATGGCGAAGGTGATGAACGCGCCCGACAGCACAGCCAGCAGCACATTGGGCAGAATAATGCGGAACAGAATGGTGCCCCACCCTGCCCCGAGGCTCTGGGCTGCTTCGGTCAGCGTCTTGATGTCGATAGTGCGCATGCCAGTATCAACGGCGCGGTACATGTACGGCAGCGACAGGCAGGTCATGCCGCAGATCAACAGGAAAGTCGTGCCGGCCGTCGAGCCCATCAGCGGCAGGATCGAGGACGTGTTGAACATGCGGATGAAGCCGAACGCGATGACGATGGCTGGAATAACGAGCGGCAGAAGCGTGATGAACTCGACATAGGGCCTGAGCCACGGCATGCGCAACCGCACCCAGTAGGCCGTCGGTACAACGATCATGACCCCCATGAAGATCGTCGCCAGCGCCGCCAGCACCGAATAGAGGAAGGTTGCGCGGAACTGCGGGTCGGCGAGCACCGAGCGATAGGCATCGAACGTATAGCCCTCGCGGCGCATCGACAGCGAAAACTCGAACAGACCGAGCAGCGGCAGGATGAAGAAGAGGAGGCCGAAAAGCAGGAAGCCCCAGGAAATGACCCTGTTCATTTGATCCACTTCTCCGAACGTGCCCGCAGGATGATGTAGATGGCATTGGCTATGCCGGTGATCACGATCATGCCGAAGGCGAGCGCATAGCCGAGCCCCGGATTACCCAGAACGTCACCGCGTATCTGCGAGAACAGCAGGATTGGCGCGATGTTCAGGGTCGAGCCGGTCAGCGCAATCGCGGTGGCCACAGCGCCAAAGGCGTTAGCAAACAGCAGCGCCAATGTGCCAAGCAGCGACGGGAACAGGATCGGCAGCGCCACCATGCGCCAGTATTGCCCGGTCGTCGCACCCAGGATTGATGCTGCTTCCTTCCACTCTTTCTTCAGGCCCTCAAGGGCCGGCGTGATGATCAGGATCATCAGCGGGATCTGGAAGAACAGATAGGTGGCGATCAGGCCCTGCGTCGAAAACAGGTTGAAGCCCATGGCGCGCAGGTTGATGCCGAAATCCGTGCGCAGCCAGGCGGTGATGAGACCAGCGGGACCAAGCGTCGCGATGAAGGCGAAAGCCAGCGGCACGCCGGCAAAATTAGAGGCGACGCCCGAGAAGGTCAGCAGCGGCGAGCGGATCCACTTCGGCAGCCCGCCGAACACCACAGCCGCAGACATGGCAAAGCCGATAAGACATCCAAGCAGCGCCGAGAAGAAGCTCACCCGGATCGACAACCCGTAGGCGCGCATGATGCTGGGCGTGGTCAGTGCGGTGACATTGGCCAGCGTGAAGCCGCCATCAGCGCCCTGAAACGCCTTGCTGACAACATACATGGTCGGAGAGATCAGAAAGAGACCTGTGAACAGGAAGAACGGAAGGACGCCTAGCCAGCGCATATGCGCCTCCGGCTGTCCTGCACCATATCCCCTGCACGCACGGTTTTGCCATGCCGGATGGAATTCATTGTCCCCTTGCCCTTCCTGGTGAGGGTCAGCCCCAACGCGGTGAGGCAGCGAATGTCAGGCAGAAAACCGGGCCGGACGCTCCCCCGCGTCCGGTCCGGTCCTGATCGCATTTACTCGACGACGTTCGCGCCGACAGTTGCGTCCCAGCCAGCCTTCACGGCATCGCTGTTGGCATTCACCTGCTCCACGGTCGGGAACACAGCGCGCTCGTAGGCATCTGCCGGCGGCAGCTTGTCGAGCAGGTCCTGCGGAACCTTGCCGTTCTTCACGAGGTCGTTGAAGCGGATCGGGTGGCAATAGCCCTTGAGCCAGCCAAGCTGACCTTCGTCCGAATAGAGGTGCTCCATCCACAGCTTTGCCGCATTCGGGTTCGGCGCATAGGCGCTGATGCCCTGGACGTAGACACCTGCGAGCGTCACGTCAGAAGGGACCACGACCGTCGATTCCGGATTGCCCTGCAGGCCATCACGCCAGCCGAGGCCATTATAGTCCCAGGCGATGATGATCGGCGTGGTGCCCTGTGCGAGCGAAGCTGATTTTGCGATGACCGGCACGAAGTTGCCCGCAGCGTTCAGTTCCTTGAAGAACTCAAGGCCGGCCTTGGCCGAGTCAGCGCCCGGTGCAGCACCCTTGGCCATACCGGCGGCCATCACGCCGAGGATCGCCTGGTTCGAGGTACGCGGGTCGCCTGCCAGTGCGACCTGGCCAGCATATTCCGGCTTCAGCAGATCTGCGAAGGACTGCGGTACGTTCTTGACGAGGTCGGTGTTCACGAAGAACGCCATCACGCCGTAATAGTCGCCGTACCAGTGGCCATCGGCCTCCTTGGCATCATCTGGAATCGTATCCCAGGTCGAGACCTTGTATGGCTGCAGCAGGCCTTCCTTGTGGGCAGCCGGACCAAACGACAGGCCGACGTCAATCACGTCAGGCGCCTGCGGACCCTTGTTGTCCTTGTTGGCGCGGATGGCTTCGAGTTCGTCAGCCGAGCCGGCATCCGGGTTCAGACCAGTGACAGTGATCTCGGGGTACTTGTTTTTGAAGGCCTGGATCACTTCGCCGTAGCCGCACCAGGTCTCGGGCAGCGCAATCGTCGACAGCTTGCCTTCAGCCTTGGCGGCAGCAATGAGTTCTGCCGATTGCGCGCTTGCCAGCGACGAGGTCGCGAGCATGACAGCAGCGGTAAGGGAAAGGGTCTTTCCCGTGAAATTCAACATGAGTGTTCTCCGTTAGACGTCGGCGTTCGTCGCCTGACTTTTTCGTTATGCTTGCTATGTGACAGTCCGATGAAAGCTGGTGACTGTTCCTCCGTTCCATTCGAAAGATAAGCGCATTTAGTCGGCGCTATCAATCCACACCGGTTTGATTTTCCGGCTAATCTCTTTGAAGTTGATATTCGCCCGGCGACTTGTGATATCTTCGCTGCGACAGGCAGCAGAGCAGCCCATGAAATCCACAAGACTCTATAGGTCCAGGAACACACGCACGCACGGCCTGCATCACGAGCGCGGCAGCGAATACCGCTACCAGCGCACGCGCGACAAGTCGTCAGATGCGCAGCGCGGCCCGATGCGCGGCGTCAATCATGGCCGCGATTACACGCCGCTGTTCAAGTTTCTGCTCTCCAAAGTCGGCCAGAATTTTGATGCTGTGTTCAGCGAGGCGAGTGCTCGGCTGGACACCACCGAACCGGTTTTCTGGATGGTTGCGCGCATTCCTTCGGAGCGCAAGGACGTTGTCTGGTTCAGCTACAACAGTTGGTACTCCGGCTTGTATGTCGA
Source organism: uncultured Mesorhizobium sp. (assembly GCA_964480545.1). Classification (GTDB taxonomy): domain Bacteria; phylum Pseudomonadota; class Alphaproteobacteria; order Rhizobiales; family Rhizobiaceae; genus Mesorhizobium_G. The sequence continues at coordinate 12,320 of CAYZQP010000011.1, forward strand.
CGAATCCGGGTTGTTGCAGAAGGTCAATCCGCATTTCGGTCCCGAACACGTCAAGTTCGCTTGCAAATGTTGCACGCATAGCTTCAACGGCTCGCCCATCCGTCAACCGGCCAGAGAGATAGAGGCGCAGTGAACGCGCTGCTGGAACACCTTCGCGATCTCGAACTGGCACTGCTGACAGCATCAGTGCGCGGTTCCGTTGATGCGCTCGATGCGCTGCTCGCCAATGAATTTGTTGAGTTCGGCCGCTCGGGCGGCATCTACAACAAGGCAGAAATCATCGGGAGTCTGACAACGGAGATCCCGGGCGCAGATCCACCCGTTGGAACCGGTTTCGCGTTGAAAGAACTCGCGCCGGACGTTGCGCTCCTGACCTGGCGCAGCATATGCCGCGAGCCGGACGGCAGAGAGGCACACTCCCTGCGTAGCTCGATCTGGAAACAGACAGGCGGTCGCTGGCAGATCGTGTTCCACCAGGGCACACCCACGCCCTTCCGGCCAACGGCCTGAACAACGATAGAAGTGACAGGCGCAAAACCTGTGTCTAACATGCGCTGACGCAATCGGAGAGGAGGAGCCCCGATGGTCGTTCTGCATACGGCAATCGCTATTGTTCTGGTCATTGGCCTGATCATTCGTTTCCGGGTCGATCCGGTGATCTCGCTGATCCTGGGCTCGCTCTATCTGGGGCTGGCCAGCGACATTGGCGGCGTGGAGACGCTGACCGCGATCACCTCCGGCTTCGGCGAGATCATGGCCAAGGTCGGCCTGCTTATCGGCTTCGGCGTTGTAATCGGCTCGTTGCTGCATGCGACCGGCGCGTTCAAACGCATGGTGTCGGCGCTGGTCGGCGCGGTCGGGCCGAAGCGCTTGCCCTATGCAATGGCTGGCGCGATGTCGACGATCTTTCCTTCGATCTACGTGGATGTGCAAGTGGTGCTGGCCGCCCCGGTAGCACGCTCAGCCGCACCGCATCTCGGGCGAAATGGCCTGCCGCTGCTGGCGGGTGCCATCGGCACCGGCATCTTCTCCGGCTACGTGTTCGTGGTGCCGGGTCTCGCCGTCATCCTGATTGCGGGACAGGTGAATGTCAGCCTCGGTAGCTGGTTGATCGGCGGGCTGATCATTGGTCTGGCCACGGCGCTGCTCACCGTCTTCCTGTTCCAGATGCTGCTGCGCACCAGCTACTGGAAGCCGGAAGCCGATGAGGAGATCGACAAGGCGATGGTCGAGATGGAGGCGCAGGACGACGAGTTGCCTCAGGAAGAAGGGCCGAGCCTGCTGGTGGCGATGGCGCCGATCATGATCCCGCTGTTGATGATTGCGCTCGGCGCTTTCTCGAAACTCGCCGGCGTTTCGAACAGCATCATCGACTTTATCGGCAACGCCAATCTGGCGCTTTTTGTGGGATTGCTGATTGCCTATGTGCTGGCGCGCCGCTCAATCGGCGAAGACCGCACGGCCACGGCATTGGGTGACGGTTTCCGCACCTCCGGCGAAATCCTGCTGATCACTGGCGTTGGTGGCTCGCTTGGCGCGGTCATCGAGGCGTCCGGCATGGGCGCGGAACTGGGCAAGCTGTTTGCAGCCGATGCTGGCGCGCCGGTGCTGCTGTCGATCCTGCTCGCCTGGTTCATCGCAGCCGTGCTGCATCTGGCCATCGGCTCGGTGTCGGTGGCGGCATTGGCGGCTGCAGGTATCATCGGGCCAATCGTGCCGCAGCTTGGCGTGTCACCGGTGGTCATCGGCTTTGCCATTGCCTCCGGCGCGCTGTTCGCGGTTCAGGTCAACAGCAACTTCTTCTGGATGTTCAAGGCGCTGCTCGGCCTGTCAACGAGGGGCGCTCTGAAGACGCTGACGATGGTGACCTCCATCGCCTCGGTGGTGTCCTTGCCGATGGTGATCGTGGCCAGTTGGGTGCTTTAAGCCGCCAGCGCCGCCTCGATCGAATCCGACATGATCTCCAGCCCCTGATCGATCTCCGCTTCCGAGACGGTCAGCGGCGGGGCGATGCGGAACACGCCGCCCATACCGGGCAGCTTGACGATGTTCATGCTGAGGCCACGGTTCATCGCCTCCTCCATCACCTTTGCGCCAAGCTCGAAACCGGGTGCCCTGGTCTGGCGGTCGGTAACGATCTCCAGCCCGAGCAGCAGCCCACGCCCGCGCACATCACCAACACAGTCAAAGCGCTGCTTCAGAGACTGCATGCCGGTGCGCAACTGTTCGCCGCGCACGATGGCCTGCTCGACCAGCCCGTCACGCGCCACGACATCCAGCACCGTCACGCCGACGGCGGCAGGCAGCGGGTCGGAGACGTGAGTGGTGTAGAAGAGGAAGCCGCGCTCGTGCGCCTTCTCCTCAACCTCGGCGGTTGTCATCACAGCAGCCAGCGGCAGGCCGGAGCCCAGCGTCTTCGACAGCGTCAGAATGTCGGGCGTGACGCCATCGCGCTGGAACGCGAACATGTTGCCAGTGCGGCCAACGCCGGTCTGCGCCTCGTCGAGAATCAGCAGCATGCCGCGCTCCTCGCATTTCTTCTTGAGCGCCGCGAGATAGCCGGGCGGCAGTTCCAGAATGCCGCCCGATGACAGGATCGGCTCGGCGATGAAGGCCGCGAGGCTTCCGGTCGACTGTCGGTCGATCAGTTCGAACGCGTCGTCCAGTTCGGCCTGCCAGTTGTTGGAGCCATCGGGGTTGGCGAAGCGGGGGCGATAGGAGTTTGGCGCGGGGATGACCAGCGAGCCGGCAGTGGCGGGCCCGTAGCCCCTGCGACCGGCACTGTAGGTGGCGGAAGCCGCAGCGCCCGTCATGCCGTGCCAGCTCTGGGCGAAGGCAACGACCTCATGCCCGCCGGTAACGAGCTTGGCCATACGGATCGCAGCCTCGTTGGATTCAGCACCTGTGGTCAGCAGTTGCACGCGGTCAAGGCCGGGTGCCAGCGCTGCCAGACGCTCGGCGAGTTCCACGACAGGGCGGGTGAGCATGCCGCTGAACAGATGCGCTACCGAACCCATCTGGCGGTTCACCGTCTCGACGATATCCGGGTGCGTGTGGCCGAGCACGGCGCTCATTTGGCCGGAGGTGAAATCCAGCACCGCGCGGCCGTCGGCGTCATAGACATAGCTGCCTTCGGCGCGCTCGACGATAATCTGTTCGAAGCTCGGCCCGTAGCGGGTCAGGTGCTTGTTGGCGGATGCCCAGAAGGCTGGATCATTGTTGAGCGACATGGCGAGGTCCCGGATGGAAAGCCCAAAACGTACCTGCCCTTGTACTCTCACACAAATTGATATTACTTCATTCCGATATTGATGGAATTGATATGCTCGACCTCGTCCAGTTGGGGAACTTTGCGGCGGTGGCGCATGCCGGATCGATCAGTCTGGCTGCGGCGCAGGTGGGGCGCACGCAGTCGGCGCTGAGTATGCAGATGCATCGGCTGGAAGAGAGCGTTGGCCACGCACTGTTCCACCGCAGCGGTTCCGGTGTACGGCTGACAGTGGCCGGCGAGAAGCTTCTGGCCCACGCCGAAGGGCTGCTTGCGCGGCACGACGAGATTGTCGCCGATATGAGCGGCGCGGCGTTGAAGGGCACCGTGAGCCTTGGTTGCCCGGAGGACTATTCCATCGCTTTCGTGCCGGAGCTGCTTCGCGGCTTCTGTGCGGAACATCCTGATGTTGAGCTGCGCATGGTCTGTGCGCCCACGCCGCAACTGCGGCCGTTGATTTATCGCCGGCAGATCGATCTGGCACTGGTGTCTGTGCCGGACCCGCAGGCGAAGGGCGTGATCCGCAAGGAACGCTTTGTCTGGGTCGCCAATGAGCAACGCCCGGAAGCGCTGCGGCAGGATATTCTGCCACTTGCGCTCACCACGCCGGCGACGATCGAATACCGTGCTGCCTGTGCGGCGATGGAGACCGCGAACCGCCGGTACCGCGTGGCTTTTGCCAGCGACAGCCTGGCGGGGCTCATTGCGATTGCACGCTCCGGGCATGCGATCAGCGTGCTGACACAAGGTTCGGTGCCGCCTGATCTGCATGTGGTGACCGACGGCCTGCCAGCCTTGCCGACCATCGGGATCACGCTTGAATACGGCGAGACGAAACCCTCGGCTGCGGCAAAGGCGTTGGGGGATTACATCCGGACCGCTCTGCCGGGAATTGGTGGTCGCGCCGAGGCCACGAGCCTATGAGATTTGCAATTTTCCGGCTTCCATCGTGCTGACAAGTTCGGCCAGCCAGGCGCGGAAGCTCGGCACGACCACATTGCGTCTGGCGTCGTCGTGCCAGAAATCAATGATTGCGCCCGGCTGGGCGGCGAGGCGGCGCGTCGTGTCAACGCAATAGTGGTCACCACTTCCCTTGGACGTGAAGGGCACCCATTCGCGCAGCCACCAGTTCGGATCCTCGAAATCCTTGCCGATCATGCCGTCCATCATAGTCTTGGTGGTGGCGCTGTCGTTGACCGTCATCAACATCTGGTCGAGGATTGGCACGCCGGGAAGGTCATCCTGTGTGCCGTTTTTCCATTGCCAGAAGGCGCGCAGATCAGCGGGCAGTCTTAGGCCGAACTGCCGCTCATAGGCATTGAGGTCAGCGGGGGAAGCACCTGCGCCCAGCGAGGCATAATAGGCCGGGCGGTTGCCGGACAGCCAGGTGTCGAGGCGCTTCAGCAGGTCATCCATGGCCCGGCGTTGTATGGTTGTGTAGCCGACAACGCCCAGTGCCGCCGCACCCGCACCCAGCAGGAACCATCGTCTGTTTATGCTCATAGTGAAATCTGGTCGCAAATCAGCCGCGGCTACTCCGCCGGCTCCATGTTCGCATAGGCAGCTTCCTCAAGTTCGCGCTTGAGGCGAGTCTCTTCCTCGACATGGGGGGTGACGAAGCGGCCGAGCAGCAGATAGGCCACCGGCGTCAGGAAAAGCGTTGCAACGGTGGCAAGACCTAGACCGCCGACAATGACCCAGCCGAGCGCGATGCGGGCCTCTGCGCCGGCGCCCTGCGCCAGCACAAGCGGAACGCCGCCAAGGATCGAGCAGATCATGGTCATCAGAACCGGGCGCAGGCGGATCGTCGCGGCCTCCTCAATTGCCTTGCGCAACTCCATGCCGCGATCGCGCAACTGGTTGGCGAACTCGACGACAAGAATACCGTTCTTGGCCATGATGCCGACCAGCAGCACCAGCCCGATCTGGCTGTAGGCGTTGAGGCTCGTGTTGGTGAGGATCATCGCATAGACCGCGCAGGCGAGGCCGAGCGGCACCGTCGCCATGATGATGATGGCCGAGACGAAGCTCTCGAACTGTGCTGCCAGCACCAGCAGGATGATGACCAGCGCAAAGCCGAACACGAGCAGCATGCCGCTGGACTGTTCGCCCAATGTCGCGGCCTCGGCCAGCGGCACGATGCGGCTGCCGGCAGGCAGGTGCGCCTCCGCCGTGCGCTGCACGTCAGCCAGAGCGTTGCCCAGCGCATAATCGGCGGTGAGGCCTGCGGTGATGGCAACCGAGCGCAACTGCTGCTCGCGCGACAGGGTCGGTGGCACTGCGCGCTCGGTCAGCGTGGCGATAGTGGAGAGCGGCACGTAGCGACCGTCGCCGGTCTTCAGGAAGACGTTCTCGAGATCGGTCGGATCGTTGATCGGGTTGGCAGTGGAGATCAGCTTCACCGGATAGGCGCGGTCATTGACGAACACGTCGGCGATTTCGCGCCCGTCCAGCACGGCCTGGATGCTTTCAGCGAGTCCCGTGACATCAATGCCAAGGTCCGAGGCGCGTTCGCGGTTGATCTGCACGGCCAACTGCGGTTGCGTGGCGTCGGTGGTCAGGCGCGGCTGCGTGAAGCGCGGGTCCTTCTCCATCTCGGTCAGGATCGCAGTTGCCGCCTGGTTCAGCTGCTCGTAGCTGCCATTGCCGACGATGGCGAATTGCAGGCCCTGGCCTGCACCGCGAATGCCGAGGCTGTTCGGCTGGAACGCGTTGACACGCACACCAGGCACCTGGCGCACGAGGCTCTGCACCTCGTTGGAAATCTCCTGCTGGGTGCGGGTGCGCTCGCTCCACGGAGCCAGGGTCAGCACCATGAAGGCGCTGTTTGAGGAACCACCCTGACCGGCATTGGCAAAGGTGGTGACGATCTCGCCGGAATCGCGCAGTGGCTGGATCAGCCGCTCGATTTCGCGCAACTGCGCGGTCGTGTAGTCAATGCTGACGCCCTGCGGTGCCTGCACACGCATCAGCACCATGGAGCGATCCTCGTTCGGGGTAAGCTCCTGACGAATTCCTCCGAAAGCAACCCACGCGCTGAGGCCAAACAGCACCGCAACCAGGATGACGATCCAAGGCGCATTCAGGCAGGCAACAAGACAGCGGCGATAGAGGCCGACCAGTCTGGTGCCAATGCGCGAGCCGATGCCCGGCGTCCGCTCTTCGGTGTCATGATCCTTCAGCATGCGCGAGGCCAGCATTGGGCAGAGCGACAGGGACACAATTGACGACAGGATGACCGCCATGGCCAACACGAAGCCGAATTCGCGGAACAGGCCTCCGGTCTGGCCGGGCAGGAAGGAGAGCGGCACGAACACCGCAACAAGCGTTGCCGTGGTGGCGATGACCGCGAAGAAAACCTCGTTGGTGCCGAGCACTGCGGCGGCACGTGGTCCGATGCCCTCATTGCGCCGCCGGACGATGTTTTCGAGCACAACAATCGCGTCATCGACGACGAGGCCGGTGGCCAGCACCAGCGCCAGAAGTGTCAGGATGTTGATGGAGAATCCGGCAAGATAAATTGCCGCGATGGTTCCAACCAGCGCCACAGGCAGCGACAGGCC
>CAYZQP010000011.1:19160-24537 GCA_964480545.1 uncultured Mesorhizobium sp.
CCGGGGATCATCGTCGCGCGCCAGTCGAGCAGGAAGATGTAGATCACCAGCAGAACCGCCGAGACCGACAGCATCAGCGCGATTTCGACTTCATGGATCGCGCCCTGCACGAAGGTCGCGTCATCGCTGGTGATACGGATGGCCATACCCGGCAGCAGCTTGCCCTCGATATTGGCGACGGCGGCGCGCACGCCTTCCGAAATCTGCAGCGTGTTGGATTCCGCCTGGCGGATGATGCCAAGGCCGATGCCGGTGCGGCCATCAGAACGCAGCGAGGAGGATGCGCTGGGGTCCGCGCCAAGCGTCACGGTCGCGACATCGCCGAGGCGGTTGTTCCTGCCAAGGAGGATGCTCTCGAAGGCTTCGGGCGTGTTCACGTCTGCCGTGGTGCGCACAATAATGTCCTGGTTCACCGTGGTGATCGAACCGGATGGGGTGGTCATCGCCACGTTGGACAGGGCCTGCCGCACATTGGCGACGGTCAGGCCGAGGCTCGCCAGTTTCGACTGGTCAATATCGATGCGGAAAATCTTCTCGCGGTCGCCCCAGACCTGCACGTCGGCGACGCCAGTGACAGCAGCCAGATCATCGAGGACCTGATCCTCGACGAAGACCGTCATGTCCTCGACCGACAGCGAGTCCGAAGTGACGGCCAGCCGCATCACGGCGTCAGCATTGGCGTCGGCCTTGATGATGCGCGGCGTGTCAGCATCTTCAGGCAGTTGGTTGGACAGGCGCGAAACGGCGTCGCGCATGTCCGAGGCGGCAACGTTCAGGTCAACGCCGTCGTTGAACTCGACGGTGACACGGCTGCGGCCATAGGAAGATTGCGAGGAGATCGACTTGACGCCGGAGACGCGCGCGACCGCGCCCTCCACGGAGGCAGTGATTTCACGGTCGATGGTTTCGGCGGCTGCGCCGTTGAAATCGGTGGTGACGGTGATGGTCGGGCGGTCGACGTCCGGGAGCTCGCGGATTTCGACGCCGTTCCACGCGGCCAGACCAGCGACGATGATGAGCACGTTGAGAACGAAGGCCAGCACCGGGCGGCGGACGAAAAGTGCTGCCCAGCCGCCTTCCTGTTTTTCAACGGACTCGCTCATGCTCAACCACCCTGCGCGATTGGCGTTGCGGCAGAGCCCTGATCTCGACGCGCAACGCGGACATCGCTGCCCTCGCGCACCAGATGGATGCCCTGGGTCACCACCATCTGGCCTTCGGGCAGGTTGCCTTCGACCAGCACGTTTTCGGTGTTGCGCTGGATGATGCGGATCGGCGTGCGCACCGCCTTGCCGTCCTGGACGCGCCAGACGAATGCGCCGTCGGTGCCCCATTGTACGGCCAGCGGATCAACCGCCGGATAGGTGTCGCCTGCGAATTTCATCGAGATCTGGAACGACATGCCGGCGCGCAGCCTGTCATCGGGGTTTGGCACCGAGGCCTGTACCTGCATGGTACGGCTGGCCTGATCGAGCCGGTTGTCGACGGCGGTGATGGTGCCGTGAATGACTTCGCCTGGACGCGCGACCGAGGATGCCTCGACCGGCTGGCCGACGGCGATCTGGCTGGCGTAGCGCTCCGGCACCCAGAAATCGATCTTGATCTGCGAGCGGTCATCGATGGTGGCAATCGAGGTCTGGCTGGTGACATAGTCACCCAGTTGCACCGGCAGGATGCCGACAACACCGCCAATTGGTGAGTTGATGGTGCGCCGGGTCAGCGCCACTTCGGCATCACGCTGGGCGAGACGGGCATTGCTCAGGACAACACGGGCATCAGCCAGTTGCACCTCTGTTGCGGTGCGCGCATTGCGCAACTGCTGCGTGCGGTTAAGGCGGTTCTGCGCGTCCTCGACGGCGAGCTTGGCGCGGTCCAGGGATATCTCCTCGGCGTCCGAATCCAGCTTGATCAGCACATCACCGGCCTTGACGGTGCTGCCCGGCGTAACCGCCACTTCAGCGATGCGGCCAGAGTTGAACGGGTTGATGGCTACCGAGGCGTTGGCCTGTCCGGTGCCAATGGCCTGCAGGCGATCATTGATGGTTGCGCGGGTGACAGCAGCAGCTATGACTTCGGCCTGCTGACCGCCGCCCTGACCACGCTGCCCGCCCTGACGCTGGCCGGCCTGCTGACCTTCAGTCGCAGGGGCAGCAGCCCAGGCAGGTGCCGGGATGCCGGCATTCGCCAATACGGTGCGCGCGCCGGGAAACCAGGCGATCCAGACGATGGTCGCTATCACAAGCACAACAATCACCAGAGTGAGCTGTTTCCAGACCGCCATCGAAACTCCAATAGTATCGGGACGGCATTGCTGCCGGGCCCACCGCTCCGCCCCGTGCAGATATTGCAGGTCGAATCAAAGGACACACGTTAAATCTGGGTAATGTAGGACTTTCTGGATCACAGCGCCGTTATCTGAGGCGCTCGATTTCGGTCATTCGCTCCGCCCCTGCAGCGCCCAGAGCAGTGGTTGTCGCGGCAATCGTCGCCTCGACCAACACGAACAGAGACGCAGATGAGTCCCAGGGTGATGGCACTGCGGTTCTGCCCGCCAGCACATGCCGGGCAAACTTCGCGGCAGGTGACAGCCACTGGTCCGTCAGCAGGATGACAGTCGCACCGCGCGCCTTAGCCTGCTCGGCGAAGTGCACAATGCTGTCCTGGTAGCGGCGGATGTCGAACAGGATCACAACATCGCGCTTGCCAATATCGACGAGCCGGCCTCGCCAGACACTTTCCTGGCCAGGCAGGTGGATGACGTCGCTGCGCATCAGGATGAGATGTGCGGCCATGTAATGCGCCAGCGGTTCGGTGAAACGCCCGCCGGCAAGATAGATACGTGCGCGCGGGTCGGCCAGCAGCTTTGCCACCGAGCGTAGCTGGCTTTCAGAAATGTGGCCGAAGGTTTCGCGAATATTGTCGATGACAGTCTCGGCGAGCGAGTCCTTTGCGCCGGTGCCTGATGTCTCGCGTCGCGACAGTGGGGACTGAAGCTGTGCGGCCAGTTCATCCTGTAGACTGGCCTGAAACTCGGAGTACTGACCGAAGCCGAGACGGGCGATGAAGCGCAGGATGGTCGGCGAAGAGACCTCGGCCTGGGCCGCAAATTCGGCCACCGTCTTCATGCCAACGACGGGGTAGTTCGAGATCAGCGTTTGTGCTGCGCGCCGCTCGCCGGCCGGCAGGCTGTCCATCAGCTCAACCACCCGCTCGGCGACACTGCTGGACCTGCGATCCATTCCCCCTCCACGAAATTGTGAGACCAGAATGAACCGAGTTGACAAGCCGCGCAACCGTATGAAACGGTACGGATCAACGCTGTCCAAAAGAAAACGAAACAATTCGTACGGCAGCGAATGGGATGGCTTATGGCAGAACGCGCCGCCGACAGTGTCGATGCGGTCCGGGTTCACAATCCGGACGGAGGGAGCCCATTCCTCTTCGTTTGTGACCACGCCTCCAATTTCATGCCGCCGCACTATGGCACGCTCGGCCTGCCTGCATCTGACATGGTCAGGCACATCGCCTGGGACCCGGGCGCGCTGCCTGTGTCGCTTGGCCTGTCGGAAGTGCTGGATGCTACGCTTGTCTACTCCTGCGTCTCGCGGCTGGTGATCGACTGCAATCGTCCGCTCGATGCGCAGAACCTGTTCTGGACGGTGAGCGAAGACACACTCATTCCGGGCAATCAAAACCTCAGCGCTGAAGATAGGGCGCAGCGTATCGCGCTCGCCTACACGCCGTTTCATGAGGCGATCGACCGCGTTGTGCGGCAACGTCTGGCGCGCGGGCAGGAGACCTGGATCGTCTCGATCCACTCCTTTACGCCGGTGTATAACGGCGTTGCGCGGCCCTGGCATATCGGAATTATTCACGATGAGGACGAGCGCATTTCTGCGCCGATGATCGACGCACTGTGCGGGATCAAGGGCGTGACCGTCGGCGTGAACCAACCCTACTCACCGGCCGACAAGGTCTACTTCACGCTGGAAAAGCATGCGCGCTCGCGCAACCTCCCCTGCGCAATGATCGAAATTCGCAATGACGAGATCGGCGACCCCGCCGGTCAGCAGCGCTGGGCTGGCCAGTTGGCGGAAATTCTCGGCAACATTGCCCTGGTCCGGTCCAGCGCTGAATTGGCGGAGGTCAGGCATGGGTAACGTCGCGCGGCTCTTCGTCAAATATGTAGATGCGGCCAATTACCGGATCGGGCGCTTCGCCATGTACCTGTTCTTCGTCATGGGCGCGATCCTGCTCGCCTCGACGGCGTCGCGCATTGTGCTGGGGGTGCCGATCAACTGGGCACTGGAGATGTCGCAGTTCATTCTGTCGGCCTACTACTTGCTGGGTGGCGCCTACACGATGCAGCTCGACCAGCACGTGCGCATGGACCTGTTCTACAGTCAGATGGATGCACGGCGTCGTGCGGTTACGGATGTCATCACCATCCTGTTCGTGATCTTCTATCTTGGCGTGCTGTTCTGGGGCGGGCTGTCGAGTACCAACTACGCCATCACCTATAACCAGAAGAATTATTCGGCCTGGGGGCCGCCGCTCTGGCCAATCAAGGTGATCATGACCTTTGCGATCTTCATGATGCTTCTGCAGTGCATTTCAGCGCTGATCAAGGACGTTTCCATCGCGCGTGGGAAGCCGATCCAATGAGCTCGGAACTCATCACGCTCTTCATGTTCGGCACCATGATGGTGCTGTTGTTCACCGGCCAACGCGTGTTCGGCGTGATCGGTTTCGTCGGCTCGGCAGCGGCACTGTGGCTCTGGGGGCAAGGCTCCTTCGAGATGCCGTTCAACGCCACCTTTCAGGTGCTGAACTGGTATCCGCTGATCACCGTGCCGTTCTTCGTGTTCATGGGCTACATGCTGTCGGAATCCGGCATGGCGTCGGGCCTCTACCGCATGTTCCATGTCTGGTTCGGACCCGTGCGCGGTGGACTGGCGCTCGGCACAATCGGCCTTATGGTGCTGATCGCAGCGCTCAACGGATTGTCTGTCGCCGGCATGGCGATTGGCGCAACCATCGCGCTGCCGCAACTGCTGCGCCATGGCTATGACAAGGTGATGGTGACCGGCGTGATCCAGGCCGGCTCGTCGCTTGGCATCCTGATCCCGCCGAGCGTCGTGCTGGTGCTTTACACCATGATCGCGCGTGCGCCTGTCATCGACCTCTGGCTCGCCGGCATCGGGCCGGGCATCCTCATGGCAATCCTCTTCGCCGTCTACGTCTACATTCGCTGCCGATTGCAGCCGGACCTCGGGCCGCCTCTGCCAGAGGAGGAGCGTCGCGAAATTACCAGTTCTGAAAAGTGGGCGCTTTTGCGTGCCGGCATCCTGCCGCTGGCGATCTTCTTCGCCATGAT
>CAYZQP010000011.1:24577-27059 GCA_964480545.1 uncultured Mesorhizobium sp.
CAGCCTGGTCGAGAGCTCGGCGGTGGGCGCGCTGCTGTCGGTCGGCGCGGCGTGGTGGGCCGGCAACCTGAACCGCAAGGTGATCGAGGATTCATCGCGCAACACGCTGGCGATCAGCTGCATGTTCATGTGGATCATTCTTGGCGCGCTGTGCTTCTCTTCCGTCTATGACGGATTGGGCGCGGTGAAGGCGGTCAAGACCCTGCTGGTCGACACCTGGGATTTCTCGCCCTGGACGATCCTCATCCTGATGCTTTTGTCGTTCGTGGTAATGGGCATGTTCCTCGACGACACCGCCATGCTGGTCATCGTCGCGCCGCTCTACATTCCGCTGGTCAAGGCGCTGGGTTTCGACCTCGTGTGGTTCGGCATCCTGTACACAATCACCTGCCAGCTCGCGTACATCACGCCGCCCTTTGGCTATAATCTGTTCCTCATGCGGGCCATGGCTCCACCCGAAATCACCCTGATGGACATCTACCGGTCCATCATTCCCTTCTTCTTCCTGATGGTGCTGACGATCATCATTCTGATGATCTTCCCGCAGATCGCTCTATGGCTGCCATCCCTCTACCGGGCCGCGTAAGGCCCGTCTTTCCGCCTGACATTTTGACGAAACGACAAATGGAGAACCGGAGATGACTGAGAAGACCAAACTGAACAAGCGCGATTTCTTGCGCAAGACCGTGTTGACTGGCGCAGGTGCTGCTGGCGCGACCGTGCTCGCCACGCCCTATGTGAAGGCGCAGGCGCCGATCAAGTGGAGGCTGCAGACCTATGCCGGCCCGGCGCTGGCCGAGCACGTCGTCAAGAATTCCATCGACTGGTTCAACAAGGCAGCCAATGGCGCGATGGAAATCGAGCTCTACACCGCAGACCAGTTGGTGCCGCAAGGCGAGTTGTTCCGCGCCGTGCAGTCCGGCACCATCGATGCCGCGCAGAGCGATGACGATTCCGCTGCGGCGCCAGTCGATGTGAAGGTTTTTGGCGCATATTTTCCGCTGGCCTCGCGCTACTCGCTCGACGTGCCGGCGCTCTGGCACTGGCATGGCCTCAAGGAAATATGGGAAGAAGCCTATGCCGAAATCCCCGGCGTGACCTGGTTGTCGTCAGGTGCCTGGGACCCGTGCAATTTCGGGACCACCAAGCCTATCAATTCGCTGGCCGACCTCAAAGGCCTGCGCGTCTATACCTTCCCCACCGGCGGCCAGTTCCTGTCCAAGTTCGGCGTGGTGCCAGTGTCGCTGCCTTATGAAGATGTTGAGCCAGCGATCCAGACCGGCGAACTCGACGGCGTCTGCTGGTGCGGTATCACCGAGATGCACACGGTCGGCTGGGCCAATGTGCTGAAATACTACCTGACCAACCCGCTGTCGGGTGCCTGGGCCGGGTCCTATTTTGTCAACACCGACAAGTGGAATGCGGTGCCGGAGCATCTGCAGCAGTTGTTCAAGCTGGCGATGGATTCCTCGCACTACTACCGCCAGCATTGGTACTGGGCGGGCGAGGCCAAGTATCGCAACGAGGGCAAGCTGCAGCTGACCACCATTCCGGCGGCTGAGTGGAAAACGGTCGAGGACGAGGCGTTCAAGTTCTGGGATGAGGTTGCAACGCAGAGCCCGCGTGCGGGCAAGGTGGTCGAGATCATCAAGAAGTACAACGAGTCCATGGTGAAGGCTGGCGCACCCTATCGCTACAGCTGACACTTGCATGATCCGGGCCGGCAGGTGATGTCGGCCCAACACAATTTGGCCCTAAGCGGCATGGGAGCAGACAAAGAATGGCCGGAACCTTGACGTTCGACGAGCTTAAAAAGGCAGTTGCTGCCGGTGAGATCGATACGGTGCTGTGCAGCGCCGTCGACATGCAGGGCCGCCTGTTCGGCAAGCGCTTCGTTGCCGCCTATTTCGTCGAGTCGGCTTACGAGGAGACGCATGGCTGTAACTACCTGCTCACTGTCGATATCGATATGGAGCCGGTGCCTGGCTACAAGGCAGCAAGCTGGGGCCAGGGCTACGGTGATTTCGTGCTGAAGCCCGACCTCTCCACCATCCGCCGTGTGCCGTGGCTGGAAAAGACGGTGCTGGTGATCAGCGATATCCAGGATCACCACCATCACAAGGATCTGCCACACAGCCCGCGCGGCATCCTGCGCCGTCAGGTCGCGCGCCTCAAGGAGCGTGGCTATGTCGGCTACTTCGCCTCGGAGCTGGAGTTCTATCTGTTGAACGAAAGCTATGACGCGGCACGCGCCAAGCACTGGAACAATCTCGCGACCGCGTCGCCCTATATCGGCGATTACCAGATCGGCATCACGACCAAGGAAGAGAGCTATATGCGCCGCCTGCGCAACGAGATGGTGGCGGCAGGCATTCCGATCGAGTGCTCGAAGGGCGAGTGGGGTCCGGGCCAGGAAGAGATTAACGCGCGCTATGCCGAGGCCATCGAGATGGCCGACCAGCATGTCTTCATGAAGAACGGG
>CAYZQP010000012.1:0-26740 GCA_964480545.1 uncultured Mesorhizobium sp.
ATGATGTCGGCGATATCGTCGCGCGCCAGCAAGGGCTCGAGCGGGCCATAGCCAAGAACGTCGTTGCAGATATCGTCGAGCAGTTCTTCCTGCTCGGAGATCGACATTGCAAAGTTCTTGATCGCGATGATGTCGTTGACAATGTCGCGGATTTCCTCGCGGGCATTTTCGGGCTCGAGCTTTGCGAGCTGCGAAAGATCGATCGTATCGATCAGCGCCGAGAAAACCTGGCTCTTGGTATCGTAATAGGTTTCCGTGCGCTCGCGGGTGGGTGCCTTCGGCATGTGCTTGGGTGCACCCGGCTCCGGCTTGCGCATGACTGCCGTGCCGGACGCTGCGGGCGCAGACGAGGTCGGCGCGGCCGGACGCTGCGGCTGCGTCGCCACAGGCGCATGTTGAACCGGTTCCGGTGCAGGCGCCCTGAACTCGGGAGAGCCGCCGCGGGGAAGGTCGTCGTTACCTCTTTTACCAAACATCGATATGCACCTTACCCCTTCCGGAGTTACTTATTGCGCTTCAGCTTGCCCAGCAGACCATCGAGGCTGCCTTTCTTTCGCGCCTTGATGTCGGCACGACCAGTCAGGATGTGAGCAATTTCGGAGAACGCTGCCACCACAGGGGACTTGGCATCCATCTCGCCGATCATGCGCCCGTTGTTTGCCGCGTTGCCGAAGAGCTGCGGATCGAACGGGATCACAGCCATCGGGCTGATGCCAAGCGGGTCGGCGAAGTCGGCTGGCGAAATCTCCGGACGCTTTGGCACCCCGGCCTGGTTGATGATGAGCTTCGGCGGCGGATCATTCGGCCGCAGGCGCTTCAACATGTCCACCATCGTCTTGGTGTTGCGCAGGTTGGCGAGCTCCGGCGTTGCCGTGATGACGACCTCGTCAGCCCGGGTCAGCGTTTCCTTGGACCAGCCGGTCCACATGTGTGGAACGTCGAGCACCAGCAGCGGGGCACTACGCTGGGCTGTGTCGATGATCTGGCTGAACGCGTCAGCATCAAAATCATACACGCGGTCCAGAGTTGATGGAGCTGCCAGCAGGGAAAGATGCTCCGCGCACTGGGCGAGAAGGCGATCCAGATAGACCTCGTCGACGCGCTCCGGCGAGAAAACAGCCTCGGCGATGCCCTGGGCGGGGTCCTGGTCGAAGTTGATGTTCGCCGTGCCGAAGGCGAGGTCGAGGTCGGCGACAACGACTTCAGACTTGAACAGCGAGGACATCGTCCAGGCGATGTTGTGCGCGATGGTTGACGAACCTACGCCACCCTTGGCGCCGATGAAGGCGATGGAGTTGCCCATCGGTTCGGCTTCCGGATCGACGAAGATCGCGGCGATCATGGCAACAATGTCAGCCAGCGAGATCGGCGCGACCAGGTATTCGGAGATGCCGGTGCGGATCAACTCGCGGTACAGCGACACGTCATTGTAGTGGCCAATGACGACAACTTTCGAGCTCGGGTCGCAATATTGCGAGAGCTGGTGCAACTGCGCAATCAACTCCCGCGGCTCGCTGCGCGATTCCAGCAGAACCAGGTTTGGCGTGGGTGCCGACTGGTAGAACTCGATCGCGGTGGCGACGCCACCCATGTGGACCTTGAGATGCGTCTTGGCCATGCGGCGATCTTCACCGGCGCGCTCGATCGGGTTGGCTACGCCTTCCGTCTCGCAAAACGCCTGGATGGAAATCCGCGGCACGGGGCGCAGCGCGTGCATCGAGCTGTCCGCGTATTCGTCGTCCGTACGGTCATATGCAACATTACTCATTGGAAGCCTCTTTGCCGCTGGACTATTGCTTAGAAATTGATTTCGGTTTCCGGACGGAAGCCTTCCTCGGCTCCACCTTCGCGCCAGTCGCCCAGCACAGTGCCGCGGCGTTCCGCGTCAATCGGTGATTGCTTGCGCGGGCCCAACAAATCGGTCGGGTTGGCAATCTGCGCTGCCAGGTTGCTCTGATAGGCGCAACCGAAATTGGCGTAGTGCTTGTTGCGCTGATCGCCGGCAATGTCGTCCGGCCAGCGGCCGCACTTGTCGGTGTGCGCCTTCACGCCAACAAACGAGACGCGAACGGGTGCTGCCACGTCGACGGCGCCGGCATTGTAGGTGCTCATGATGACGCGGCCTGCAGGCACGCCATTCTTGCGCGCTACATCAGCCAGCTGGCGAGCAACCTGCCCGGCAGCGTATGCGTTGACCGATCCTGACGGGCTCAGGAATGTCACGACAGGCGCCGCCTGGCGGTCATAGGAGCTCAGGAAGCCCTCGAGGGTCGCAATCTGCGCTTTGGTCGCGGAACGGTCACTGCGGCCAACCGGGAGATCCAGAACCTGCTCCTTCTCGGAGATCATGATCGGATGGTTGGTGCGGTAGTCGTCCGGGGTGGCGCCAACGGTCACCGAGTGGCGGTTGGCACACCCGGAAGCCAGGATGGCGATGGCGGGCGTCAGGACCAGGGCAAACTTCAATCTGGTACGCATGGTCGTTGTCCAATCACTTGTAGATGTAGCCGACGGCGCCGTGGTACCGGCCGTTGGGCTTGTTGGTTTTCATCGTGCCGTAGACGCGATTGACGCGACCAAGGAAATTGCCTGCGCCATCGCTGGCCGGATTGAAGTTGTCAGTCGGTGCATTCAGCGCAGACCGCGCTGTCGGCTTCGTCAGGTAGGGCGTGACGATAATGACAAGCTCGGTCTCGTTGCGGATGAATTCACGGCTGCGGAACAGCGTGCCGAAGATCGGAACCTTGGAGATTCCCGGCGTTCCGCCGACAATCTGCTTGACGTCGTCACGCACGAGACCTGCGATCATCATCGAGCCACCGGACGGCAGTTCAACGGTGGTGTCCGCCAGGCGCTTGCGCAGCGAATGCAGAGCAGGACCTGAACCACCCAGACCGTTGCCCTCGTTGGTCGGCTCGGAAATCGAGGTGCGAACCTTCAGGCTGATGCGGCCAGCCGAAAGAACAACCGGCTTGAAGTCGAGGCTGATGCCGTAGTCGATCTGCTGGTAGGTCAACTTCATCGGCTGCGTTTCACCGTCCTTCGTTTCACCACCGGTGACGTTCTGCAGGACGTTGTACTGACCGCCCACCCTGAACGTCGCCTGCTCACCGGAAACTGCCGTCAAGGTCGGCTCGGCCAGGGTCTTCATGACACCCGCCTGCTCCATCGCCTGGAGCGCCGAGCTCAAGCCGTTGTTGCCAACCTTCAGCAGGTTGCTCGTCATCGGCGAAGCAAGGCTGCCCGGGATTTCGTTGATCGCGTTCCAGCTGATGCCGTTGGACTGCCCCTGGGCTACCGTGCTGACGCCCAGCTGCTTCATGACATTGCGGCTGACCTCGGCGACCGTGACCTTCAGGGTCACCTGGTCCTCGCCAATGATCTGCAGCATGTTCACGATGCTGCTCAGCTGGCGCCCTTCGTCAGGGTTGTTGATTGCAACGCCACCACCATCACTTGGAGCCGATGCCGTTTGCGAGAACTGGCCCGTGGTTGCCTCACCGCCCTTGACGAAGATCTGCGCAAGATCTGCGGCGCGCTTGGCATCGAGCGGCGTTTCAACGGTGCCGGTCAGGATGACGTTGTCATTCAGCAGCTCGACCTTGATGTCAGAATTCGGAATGAACCGCTTCAGATAGTCCTCAAGACCTGCAACATCGCGCTCGATCGACAGATCCAGGCTTGCAACCTGCTCGCCGTTGGGGCCGAAGACGAAGATGTTGGTCTCACCGACACCCTTGCCGAACAGATAGATACGGCGCGAGGTACGCGTGACCGCGTCTGCAACTGCGGGATTGGCCACCAGGATGTCATGGGCGTCAGCCGGCAGATCTATAACGACCGACTTGTTCAGCCCGAGCTTGATGCGCTGGTTCTGGCTGACCTTGCGGACCTTGCTCTGGGCCGAAGCTTCCTGAACCGGGACGACGATTGCAACGCTGGTCAGCGCCATGACGGAGGCGAGGCCGGTTGCCGTGACGCTCGATGCGATCCGGGCAATGCGACGCGCGGGGCTCTTTACTGGGTTGCTCATTTTCTTGCCCCTTCGTCGGAAATTACGCCCATCTTGATAACTCTGATCGTTCCAGACTTGCTGCTGCCCGAGACCAGGTAGTCTGCCTGGCCATCTGCTTTTTCCTGCGCATCGGCGACCGACCGCAAAGCCAGTGTCAGGCGATCAGCCATCTGCTGGGCAACACTGATGATCTCTGCCTGCTCAGGCGTGAGCTCCAGCGTGGCCGTCTGGCCGATCTTGGTTTTCTCACCGGTGTCGCTGTTCTCCTCGATCGTCTGATCGATCGCGAGAACCTTGATGTTCTTCAGGATCGTCTCGGTCTTGAAGCCCTGACCTCCAGTCTGGCCAGGCGCCTGCTGGCGGCGAACCATGATCACGTCGACGAAGTCGTTCGGCAGGATGAAACCGCCTGCAGATGTGTCAGCCGAAATCTGGGTTGCTACCGCGCGCTTGCCGGCGGGCAGGATCGTCGACAGAACCGTGCGACCCGATGCAAGCTTGGTTTCCTGCAGTGGCTCGCCGGCGAACAGCTTGACGCGGGCAATGGACTTGCCAAGCTCCTCGAGAGCTCCGGGTCGCGCGGTGCGGGTGATGAACCCTGGAGCAACACCCGACTCGGGCCATTCCGTCCAGGACAGCTTGCCTTCAACAGACTGTCCTGTCGGAACGTCGCCGTTCAGGGTCAGGACGTGTGTCGTGGCTGCAGGGGCTGGCGCCGCTACATTCTCAACCGCCGGAGCCGGGGGTGGAGTAGTCATGTTCGTGACGAGATAACCTGCGCCAATTGCGGCAGCGCCGGCTATGCCAAGAACTATAAATTTCGATGCGGGCATCTTACGGACCTCAAACTCGGTAAACCACCTCGTAGGCCCGACAATGCATCGGCAATCGTCAAATTATGGTTAATGGTCCGCTTACATATAGCCTTAATTTTGTGTTTCTGACCCGGATCGGTTCAGGACACAGCTCAGCCGGCCAGGCGCTGCATGGCCCACATGGCGAGCGGGGATTCGCTATAGGCAATAAGGCCTGCGGAACCGAGCGCGATACCATAGGGCACCTTGGATGCGGCCTGCTTCCCGAAACTCTTCAGGAACATGTTGTCCCCATACGTGGCATGTAGCGGCGATACTCGGAACACGAGGATCGCTATCGTCAGCAAGCCACCCAGAATGGCGCTGTACAGGATGTAGTCCATCACCGGCAGGCCGAAACCGAGCCAGATGCCGGTAGCAGCCAGAAGCTTGGCATCACCGCCCCCCATGTGACCGACAGCGAAGAGCACAAACGTGACGGCCAGAATAATCAGACCGGTCAGCAGGTGCCAGCCGATTTGCTCGAGCGGCATCCCGGTGAGCGGAGCAACCAGGAGGAAGGTCGCAATCAGCAGCGCAGGCACCGTGTTCGCTATCTTCATCGACAATGTGTCCGACACAGCGGAAAACACCATGCAGAAGGGAAAGACGACAAGGATGATTGCTTCAAGCATACCGGCGAGACCTGTTTCCGAATTTCGAATTACACTAGCCGCTGCCCGTTAACCGATGAATAAACGCAGCTTATCGGGGCAGCGCCTGAAACAAAAAAGGCCGCCCTTGAGGACGGCCTCTTCTGTTCATGGGAGGCGTTATTAGCCGCCCTGTGCGCCGGCGAGAGCGCCCGACACGGTGTTGAAGGTGTCCGAAGCCTCGGTGCCGACCGAGCGGGCGCCGACGATGATCGCAACAGCGATCAGAGCAGCGATCAGGCCGTATTCGATGGCGGTGGCGCCGGACTCATCCTTGACGAAACGTGCGAAAAGATTGGACATGTGTAACTCCTAACTTCGTTTGTTGCAGCACTCCGTCGAACTCTTTTTGTTTCGATCGGATGAGTGCAATCTAGCGGCGAGCCGTTGCAAACGACTTAAGAAACAGCCTTACTCAATGGTTACGCAGGCATTGGGCGACTTATGGTTAAGAAACAGCAGCCAAACGTCAGGCGGGCCTGCATCCCTTACGCGCGCGAGTGCGCGTTCCTGAATTAACCCGGACCGAAACGACCTGAAACGGGCACGCTCGCACCGGCACGAACCCGCCGGCCGTGGCTGCGGACTGCTGAACCTCGCGCGCCCCGGAGCAGACTCAACCCGCTGTCACCACCGTCTTAACCGTTGTTTCACCAATCCGGTTTACGTTCTGTTGAACACATTCGAGTGGAGAGTTTCCATGAACGCCCTGCGTCTCGCCGCCCTTGCGGCCGCAATCATCGTCCCCGGCCTGGCTTCGGCCCAAGGCATCACGGTTGAAAGCAACCAGGCCAAGATCGTCAAGCTGGCGCGCCCGGCGGACACGGTCGTCGTCGGCAACCCGAAGATCGCCGACGCTGCGGTTCAGGACGAGACAACAATCGTTCTCACCGGCAAGGGCTTCGGTGTTACCAACCTGGTTGTGCTCGGCGCTGACGGCACCGCTATTGTTGACGAGCAGGTTACGGTTGTACGCCAGCGGGGTGACAGCGTTCGCCTGTATCGTCGTGCCGAAGTCCAGACCTTCTCCTGCTCGCCCAACTGTGAGCCGGAGTTCCAGGGTGACAAGAAGGCCGACGCGCCAGGCCAGCTCATCGGCGACTGATCATTTTTCCGGGCTGGCACACCAAACTTCCGTGCTGCCAGCCACGCGGACCATCTGTGAAGATTTGCCTAACCGAATTGCTCGGGTTGAAACCAAGGCCCAAACCGGAATTCAACCCATTGGGTGTATTCAGTTGGCTTGAAGTGGATCATCCGGGGCGAATTCCATGCAAATTGCAGAGAACAAGAATGTGAAACCGGGTCGGCGGCGGCTCAAGGATTTCATCGACAACCGTGACGGCGTTGCTGCGATTGAATTCGCCATGCTGGCATTACCCTTCTTCCTCCTGGTGTTCGCCATTCTGGAAACCTGCATCGCCTTTGCGGCGCAGCAGGTCATGTCCAACGCCATGGACGATGTCGCACGCAGCGTGCGTACCGGCCAGGAGCGCGGGCTGACCGAGGAAAAGCTGAAAGAGGAAATCTGCAACAAGCTGAATGTCATCACGACATCCTGCCTGGACAACCTTGTAGTCGACCTTCGCGCCTACCCAAGCTTCCCGGAAGCGGCGAAAGGCGGCTATCGCGTGCTTGATCCAAACATTGTCATCACGGGTGGAGGCGTCGAAACACCTCCCGGGTCGGCGCCCGGCGGCGCACTGACCATCAACACGCTGCGCGTGTTCTACAAGTGGCCGGTGATGACCGACATCATGCGCAAGTACATGCACAATATCGAAGGGAACAAGACGCTCCTGTACGCGACCGTTACCTGGCAAAACGAACCATTTGACGACTGATCTGGGAACGGGGAACACACGAATGGCAAAGTCAATCATTTCCAGGGTCAGACAGCTGACAGAACGCTTCGCCTCCGATCGCGGCGGCGTGGCAGCTATCGAATTCGCCTTCATGGTGCCGATCCTGCTGATCCTCTACATCGGCAGCATGGAACTCAGCCAGGCAATCGAGACGAACAAGAAGGTTGGCCGCACCGCATCCATGGTGGCGGATCTCGTGACCCAGCAGCAAACCGTCAACAAGGCAATGCTGGAAGGTATCATGCAGATCGGCGCGTCCACGATGCGCCCCTACAATCGAAGCTGGCCAACGATCAAGATTACGGCGATCAGTATCGATGCCACGAACAGGGCCAAGGAAGTCTGGTGGCGTCAGGTGGTTCCGAACGAACCCGACGGCAAGACCTTCACATTGTCGGGCGGAAAGCCAGCCAATCAGGTGCCAGTACCACCGCTTCCTTCCCAGCTTCAGGTCGCCAATTCCTTCCTCATCCGGGTGACCGCATCCATGGGTTACGATATGGTTCTGAAGTACAACGATCAGAACTCCAAACTGTTCGGCATCTCTGGCTTCTTCGGTGGCATCCCGATGTCGGAGACCTATTATCTGCGCCCGCGTATGAGTGACACGATCGCATGCGATAACTGCTGATAGCGGCGTCGATTGCCAAATCTCTGCCAAAGACCTATCTCTCCATCCGAGAGGTAGGTCTTTTCTTTTGGCTCGCGCATTCCTTTTTGTCCTGGATTCCTTTGGCATCGGTGGCGCAGCTGACGCGGCCGTGTTCGGAGACGCTGGCTCGAATACCTACGGTCATATCCATGATGCATGCGCCGCCGGTCTGGCAGATCGCGACGGATTGAGACGCGGGCCGCTGGAGGTTCCGGTTATGCGCTCGCTTGGGCTCGATCATGCCGCGCATCTGGCGGGGGATCGCGGAAAGCCTGGAACAGAGGCGCTGCGCGACGGCGCATTCTTCGCCGCGGCACAGGAGATTTCGAGCGGCAAGGATACGCCCTCCGGCCACTGGGAGATCGCGGCCGTTCCAGTTCCCTTCGACTGGGGCTACTTTCCGCTGACACAGCCAACATTCCCGGCAGACCTCACTGCAGCCATCATTCGTGATGGCAAGCTGCCCGGGATCCTCGGCGACCGCCATGCGTCCGGCACAGAGATTATCGAGGAGCTGGGCGAGGAGCATATCCGCACTGGCAAGCCGATTTGCTACACGTCGGCCGATTCCGTCATCCAGATTGCAGCGCACGAGACGCATTTTGGTCTGGAGCGGCTCTACGAGCTCTGCAAGGTCGTGCGCACACTTGTCGACCCGCTGAATATCGGCCGGGTCATTGCCCGGCCATTCGTCGGCGAGACCAGAGAGACGTTCAGGCGCACGGCCAACCGGCGTGACTTCGCCGTGCCGCCGGTTGAGCCAACGCTCTGCGACCGCCTCGTCGCGCGCGGCAGCAAGGTTATCGGGATCGGCAAGATCGGTGACATCTTTGCGCACCAGGGCATCAGCGAGGTGCGCAAGGGGCCTGACAATGACGCGCTGTTCGACAAGGCGCTTGGCGCCATGGATGATGCGCAAAACGGTGACCTGGTGTTTGCAAACTTCGTCGATTTCGACACGCTTTTCGGCCACAGGCGAGACATAGCGGGCTATGCGGCTGCGCTGGAGGCATTCGACCGGCGGCTGCCGGAGGCATTTGCAAAGCTGGCACTAGGTGACCTGCTGATCCTCACCGCCGACCATGGCTGCGATCCGAGCTGGCCTGGCACAGACCATACGCGTGAGCGGGTACCGGTAATCGGCCTGATGCCCCGCCGAACAGAATGTTGGCAACGATCGGCCACATCGCGGTGGAGGGACGTTGGCTTGCGTGCGACATTTGCCGATATTGGCGAGACGGTGGCCGAACATCTTCGCCTTTCACCGGGCAAGCACGGCAAATCCTTTCTCAGAGAGATAACCGGGCGTGCCGGAACTTCCTGAAGTCGAGACAGTCCGGCGCGGCCTGGCACCGGTCATGGAAGGCGCAACCATCGAACGGGTTGAACTGCGCCGGCCGGACCTGCGCTTTCCGTTTGCATCCGACTTTTCCGCACGGCTGGAAGGCAAGCGCATCGGCAGTGTGTCGCGACGCGCAAAGTACCTTTTGCTGGATGCAGGAGATGACCGGCTGGTCAGCCATCTCGGCATGTCCGGCTCGTTCAGGATTGAGGCGAGCCGGAATGAAGTGAATACGGCACCGGAGACGCCCGGCGCGTTTCATCATGAACGCTCGAAGGACGAGAAGCACGACCATGTTGTCATGCACCTGCTGCGTGACGGCGTGCGCAACCGCATCGTATACAATGACCCGCGGCGGTTCGGCTTCATGCTGTTTGCTGACGATCCACGCGCGGTCGGGATGCTGGCGCGCCTCGGCGTAGAGCCCGTCGGCAATGCGTTCGGCGCGCAGGTGCTGGGCGAACTTCTCAAGGGCAAGGCAGCACCCCTGAAAGCAGCGTTGCTGGACCAGCATCTCGTGGCGGGTCTGGGCAATATCTATGTCAGCGAGGCCCTGTGGCGCGCCGGGATATCGCCAAAGCGTGTGGCGGGCAGCATTGTGCGCAGCCGGAACGGGCCGGGTGAACGCGTCGAGCGGCTGGCCGAGGCCATTCGCGCGGTGATCGCCGAGGCGATCGAGGCCGGCGGATCGACGCTGCGTGACCATCGACAGACGGACGGCACGCTGGGCTACTTCCAGCACCGGTTCAAGGTTTATGATCGCGCCGGGGTGCCCTGCCCCCGCGCCGGTTGCGACGGACATATCGAGTCAATCGTGCAAAGCGGGCGCTCGACTTTCTATTGCTCCCGCTGCCAGCGTTGACTACAGCTTCCGCACGCCAGAGCGGAGGAGCAGCGGCCATGTCTTACGAAGCAATCCTGACTGAAACGCGTGGCAAGGTTGGCATTGTCACCCTGAACCGGCCCAAGGCGCTCAATGCGCTGAACAGCCAGATCATGGCCGAACTGATCGACGCGCTGTCGGCTTTCGACGCGGACCCCGCTATCGGGTGCATGGTCGTTACCGGATCAGAGAAAGCCTTTGCGGCCGGCGCCGATATCAAGGAGATGCAGAGCAAGACCTATGTGGAGGTCTATCTTGACGACATGTTTTCCGGCTGGGAGCAGCTTACCCGCATCCGAAAGCCAGTCATCGCTGCAGTCGCCGGCTATGCCCTGGGCGGTGGCTGTGAACTCGCGATGATGTGCGATTTCATTGTCGCGGCAGACAACGCGAAGTTTGGCCAGCCTGAAATCACGCTTGGTGTGATGCCTGGCATGGGCGGCTCGCAGCGCCTGACCCGCTTTGTCGGCAAGTCGAAGGCAATGGATATGTGCCTGACCGGACGCATGATGGACGCGGCAGAGGCAGAACGCAGCGGGCTTGTTTCGCGGGTCGTGCCGCTGGCCGGGCTGATGGAAGAGGTAATGGCGGCAGCTGACAAGATCGCAAGCCTGTCATTGCCGGCTGTCCTGATGAACAAGGAAGCAGTCAACCGCTCCTATGAAACCACGCTGACAGAAGGCCTGCGTTTCGAGCGCCGGCTGTTTCATTCGATGTTTGCGCTGGAGGACCAGAAGGAGGGCATGGCGGCCTTCGCCGAAAAGCGCCAGCCAGGCTTCCGAAATCGTTGAGAGCAGCGTTGACGCCCGGGGAAAGCTGCACTATAAGCCGCCCCAACTGAGGCGGCCTGACGGCTGCCCCTTTGTTTTTGATCTGCTCGCTCCGGCGGCAGGTCCATCCAGAAACGGCAAGAGAGGCATACATGGCCAACACGTCTTCGGCCAAAAAGGCGACGCGCAAGATCGCTCGCCGCGCAGCAGTGAACAAGAACCGTCGTTCGCGTGTTCGCAGCTACGTTCGCAAGGTTGAGGAGGCTCTGGCCTCCGGCGACAAGGCAGCTGCTGAAGCCGCCTTCAAGGCAGCCCAGCCCGAGTTGATGCGCGCTGCTACCAAGGGTGTTCTGCACAAGAACACAGCATCGCGTAAGGTGTCGCGCCTGGCTTCGCGCGTGAAGGCCATTTCGGCCTGATCCATCTCCATATTCAAGCCTGATGAAGCGCCCTCCGGGGCGCTTTTTTATTTGCCGGCAAACGATAGCCGGCATTCTGGCCGGTGTACCGCGGGAACAGTTTTATCCGCGCGGCCCGGGCTGTGGAGAACGAAGCTCCACCAGGCGACAGGCCCATCGGGAATCTCGTGCTAGATTCAAGAGCATAGCTGAAACCGCCTGTACCGCGGCCTTCGCGGGGTACTATGCTGCCTCATTTTATCTATATATTTCATAGACTTGCGATAAGTCATTCAGAACTATCGGTCGGATGCAGGGCCCGCACCATGGTGGCAGGCATGTCAAGCCAAAAAATCTTTCCGGGCACTCACCCAGGGTCAACGCTGGAAAAGGTTTGGAATCACAATGCCTTGTAGTTTCGCGGCTGCCAAACGAGCGCGCTGATGCGCGTCTTCGTTAAAAATTCGTTAGCTTCGCCCTTGCACCGGACGGAGTGAGTTTTGTAATGTCGGGTCACTGAAGAGCGGGGCACGCCTGCCCGAAAATCTAGCTGAAATGGCACGGTTGCCAAGCCGGAAAGCAATTTCCGGAACAGAGAGGTTTTGCGCTTCAGACATTGGGGGTTTGGTCACTGACGAGTTCATTTCTACGACGCGTTCCTGCGGCGGCAGGCAAGTTGTGTCCAGGTGATCACAGAAATTCCCGGAGGGCTCCGGGCAAACATAACGGGGTTAGCGAATGGCGGTCACAAGCCAGGTACTGAAATTTGACACTGCAAACGCGGGGGCAAACAAGGCGGGGGAAATGGGAAGCGTGGACAGCGGCGCCAGAAACTTCGAGCGCATGAAGGCACAGCTGAAAGTGCGGCTGGGCAGCGAAGTGTTCTCCAGCTGGTTCCAGGGTATGAAGCTCGCCGAAACCGGCGGCGGTGTTGTCCGCCTCTCCGTACCTACGGCTTTCCTGCGGTCCTGGATAAACAATCACTATCTCGATCTCGTGACAGAGTTGTGGAAGGTGGAAGATCCGGCGCTGCTCAAGCTGGAGATCGTGGTCCGCAGCGTCACCCGGCAGGCGCCGCCCCAGATAGCAGACGAGGAAGCTCCGAGGGCGCCACGTCCCGGCGCGCCCCGCCCTGCGATTGTTGCTGCCCCGCGCCCCGAGCGCGGCCCCATCCAGCGGGCTGCAGCGCCAGGTGAAGGTGCGCGCGCCCAGGTCCTCGGCTCGCCGCTCGACAGTCGCTATACATTTGATGCCTTCATCGAAGGCCCATCCAATCGCGTTGCCTTTGCTGCGGCGCGTACAGTTGCTGACTCCCGCAGCGCCTCGGTCCGCTTCAATCCGCTTTTCCTGCATGCCTCGGTCGGTCTGGGAAAAACCCATCTGTTGCAGGCGATTGCTGCCGAAAGCCTGGCTCGCAACCCGAAATCGCGCGTGGTCTATCTGACGGCGGAATATTTCATGTTCCGTTTCGCCTCGGCGATCCGCGACAATTATGCACTCACCCTGAAGGAGCAGTTCCGCGACATTGACCTGCTGATCATCGATGACATGCAGTTCCTGCAGGGCAAGTCGATCCAGCATGAGTTCTGCCATCTGCTCAACATGTTGCTCGACAGCGCAAAACAGGTCGTCGTGGCTGCAGACCGCCCGCCGGCGGAACTTGAGTCACTTGAGCCGCGTGTGCGTTCCCGCCTGCTGGGCGGCGTCGCGCTGGAAATCTCGTCGCCTGACTATGACATGAGACTTGGCATGCTGACCCAGCGCCTCGAAACTGCCCGGACCGAAGACGCAAACCTGCAGATTCCGCAGACCGTGCTCGAGCACGTGGCGCGCACTGTCGCCGGCAGCGGGCGCGATCTGGAAGGCGCTTTCAACCAGTTGCTGCTGCGCCACGAGCTTGAGCCACAGATCACGGTGGACCGGATCGACGATATTCTCGGCCGCATCTATCGCTCGGGCGAGCCCAAGCGCGTGCGCATCGAGGACATCCAGCGCGTTGTCGCCCGGCACTACAACGTGTCCAAGACCGAGTTGCTGTCGAACCGCCGCACCCGCACCATCGTCAAGCCGCGCCAGGTCGCAATGTACCTGTCCAAGGCCATGACCCCGCGCTCGCTGCCGGAAATCGGACGCAGGTTTGGCGGCCGGGATCACACAACTGTGCTGCACGCCGTTCGCAAGATCGAGGATTTGTCCGCAAACGACAACACCCTGGCGCAGGAACTGGAGTTGCTGCGCCGCCTGATCATCGACCAGGCCTGATTGCGTCGCGACAGTTGACAGGAAACGTGGGAAAGCAGGCGCAAAGCCTTGCTTTCTCCGTGCCTTTCCTGTCATTTGGTGCCTCTAAAATTCGCCTGGCGGGTAGCGTTTGCGGGCCGTCAGGCCGTCAATAGTGAGCTTCCATGCGCGTTATTCTCGAACGGTCGAACCTGCTCAAATCGCTGAGCCATATCCACCGCGTGGTGGAGCGCCGTAATACGATTCCGATCCTGTCAAACGCGCTGCTTTCGGCAGATGGTGCCAGCCTTGTCATGAAGGCGACGGACCTTGACCTCGAGATGAACGAGGCGACGCCGGCAGTGGTGGAGCGCGGCGGTTCAACCACGGTGCCGGCGCATCTGCTTTACGAAATCGTGCGCAAGCTTCCGGATGGCGCGGAAGTGATGCTGAAGCAGGACGAGAGCGGGAGCTCGATGTCGGTGATTTCCGGCCGCAGTTCATTCAAGCTGCAGTGTCTTCCGGCGGCTGACTTCCCTGCCCTGTCCAGCGGCAACTTCCCGCATCTCTTCCGTCTTGATGCAGCAGCGCTCAAGGGCCTGATTGACCGGACCCAGTTTGCCATCTCGACCGAAGAAACCCGCTATTATCTGAACGGCATTTACCTGCACACGATCGAGGCCGGCGGGCAGCTGAAGCTACGCGCTGTCGCCACTGACGGGCATCGACTGGCCCGGGCTGAAATCGAGGCGCCGGCAGGTTCGGAAGGCATGCCGGGCATCATTATCCCGCGCAAGACTGTCGGTGAGGTGCAGAAGCTGCTCGACAACCCGGAAGAGACGGCCACTGTCGAGATTTCCGACACCAAGATCCGGCTGACCTTTGGTTCGGTCGTGCTTACATCAAAGTTGATTGACGGCACATTCCCTGACTATCAGCGCGTTATTCCCACCGGCAACGACAAGCGGCTGATCCTTGATCGCCAGACATTTGCATCGGCGGTTGACCGCGTTTCGACGATCTCGTCAGAGCGCGGTCGCGCTGTGAAACTATCCATCGCTGATGGTCAGGTGACACTGACAGTGAACAACCCGGATTCGGGCAGCGCTGTCGAGGAAGTGGCGGCTGACTACAGCTCGGATCCAGTGGAGATCGGGTTCAATGCCAAATATCTGCTGGATGTCACCGGGCAGCTTTCTGGCAGCGAGGCACGTTTCCTGCTGGCGGACGCCGGCTCACCAACCCTGATCCAGGACGCCGCCGACGAGAACGCACTTTACGTTCTCATGCCGATGCGGGTGTAGCGCCTGACGCGTGCCGCAGATCAGTCGTCTAACGCTTACCAATTTCCGAAACTATGCCTCCCTGACTGTCGAACCGGGCAGTCAGCTGGTGGTGCTTACCGGCGAGAACGGCGCGGGCAAGACGAACCTCATGGAAGCCGTATCCCTGCTCACGCCGGGCCGCGGCCTGCGGCGTGCGACCTACGCTGATATGGCGCGGGCGAATGGCGATGGCGGCTTTGCCATCCATGCGGCGCTGGACGGTCCGGAGGGCGAAACCGAGATCGGCACCGGTCTTTCCGGCCAGGACGCAGCGGCTGGTGACACGGCGCGCAAGGTCCGCATCAACCGCGCCAATGCCCGCAATGCCGACGATTTGCTGGAGCTTCTCAGGGTCATCTGGCTGACGCCTTCGATGGATGGGCTGTTTACGGGACCCGCATCAGAGAGACGGCGGTTTCTCGACCGTCTCGTGCTGACCGTAACCACGACCCATGGCCGCACCTCCATGGCCTTCGACAAAGCGATGCGAGACCGCAACCGTTTGCTTACGGATGGTTCGCGCGATGACCGCTGGTTCTCTGCGATCGAGTCGCAGATGGCAGAGTCCGCAGCAGCCGTGGCTGCAGCGCGGGTCGAGACCGTGCGCGTGCTGACAGCGATGCTGGAGCGTTTGCCGGATGAGGGTGCCTTCCCGAAGGCAGATCTCGCGCTCGACGGTTTGCTCGAGGGATGGCTGGCAGACCAGCCGGCGGTGGATGTCGAGAACCGGTATCGCGAGTCGCTGGCGCGGTTTCGCGAGCGCGACCGGGCGGCCGGCCGGGCTCTCGACGGCCCGCATCGCAGTGACCTGCAGGTTCGCCATCGTCCCAAGGACATGCCGGCTGAACTTTGCTCGACGGGCGAGCAGAAGGCGCTGCTGGTTGGCACCATCCTGTCACACGCGCGGCTGGTCGCTGACATGTCCGGCCTGATACCGATCCTGTTGCTGGACGAGATAGCCGCCCATCTGGATGCCAGCCGGCGTTCCGCGCTTTTCGTCATTCTCGAAGAGATCGGCGGGCAGGTTTTCATGACGGGCACCGACCCGGAGCTGTTTTCGGCTGTGCGCGAGCGGGCGCAGTTCCTGAGCGTGGACCACGGCTCGATCCGCACAGCACGCTGACAAGCCACGCCGCGCGTAATATGTTCGCCCGCATGAGCGCCTTCTCCGACAGTGAACTCGAACGCTACGCACGCCATATTGTACTGCCGGAGATCGGCGGGGCCGGGCAGCAGAAGCTGAAGCTGGCCCGCGTTCTGGTCATTGGCGCGGGCGGGCTCGGGGCGCCCGTGCTGCTCTATCTCGCTGCGGCGGGCGTCGGCACCCTGGGCATCGTGGAGGACGATCACGTCGCGCTGTCCAACCTGCAGCGGCAGGTGATCCACGGCACGGAAGATATCGGAGCACCAAAGGGCGAAAGCGCCAGGGCGGCCATCGCGCGCGTGAATCCGAATGTAAGCGTTTCTCTACATAATATCCGCCTCAATGTTGACAATGCTGCCGAACTAATCCGCGGCTACGACCTCGTGATCGACGGCTCCGACAATTTCGAGACGCGATACGCGTTGGCGGATGCCTGCGAGGCGGGTTTGAAACCGCTGGTTCACGCAGCGGTCGGACGCTTTGATGGATCGCTTACAACCTTGATTCCATTCGAGAAAAGTAAATCCGGCGAGCTCAATCCGGGGTACCGCGACCTGTTTCCCGAGCCGCCACCTGATGGCCTGGTACCTTCCTGCGCGCAAGCCGGCGTGGTCGGGGCGCTGACGGGCGTCATGGGTACACTCCAGGCGATGGAGGCCATCAAGCTGATCACCGGGATTGGCGAGCCGCTGGTCGGGCGGCTCCTGATGTATGACGCGCTTGGCGCGCGGTTCGAGGAAGTGCGCTACCGACCTTTGCCCTCCCCTTGAGGGGGAGGGTAACCGCAAGCGCAGCCTAAATCAGCCGGTTCGGCAGCACGCGATCCGGCGGGCGGTGTCCGTCGAAAAACGCGCGTATGTTGATGATGACCTTCTCGCCCATGTCGATACGGCCCTCGATCGTGGCCGAGCCCATATGCGGCAGCAGGATAATTTTCTGCTTTGCCGCAAGATGCAACAATTCGGGATTGACCGAAGGCTCATGCTCGAAAACGTCGAGCGCTGCGCCAGCCAGTTTGTCGGCCTGCAGCAGCTTGATCATCGCATCCTCGTCGATGATGTCGCC
The DNA here is from genome assembly GCA_964480545.1 of uncultured Mesorhizobium sp. Lineage (GTDB taxonomy): Bacteria > Pseudomonadota > Alphaproteobacteria > Rhizobiales > Rhizobiaceae > Mesorhizobium_G. The sequence goes on from CAYZQP010000012.1 coordinate 17,187, forward strand.
GCGTGCAGTGTTCACAATGTAAGTGTCCGGTTGCAGAAGGGCCAGACGGCGCGCCGACAGCAGGTGGAAGGTGGCCGGCGTCGAGGGACAATTGACCGAAACGATGTCCATGCGCGACAGCATCTGGTCGAGGCTTTCCCAGTAGGTTGCCCCCAGTTCCTCCTCGGTGCGCGCTGCAACACGATTGCGGTTGTGATAGTGGATTGCCAGGCCACAGGCTTTGGCGCGGCGGGCAACCGCGGTGCCAATGCGCCCCATGCCGACAATGCCGAGTTTCTTGCCCCAGATACGCCGGCCGAGCATCCAGGTCGGTGCCCAGCCCTTCCACTTGCCATCGTCGCGGATCAGAACGCCGGCACCCTCGGTAACCCGGCGCGGTGCCGCCATGATCAGCGCCATGGTCATGTCGGCAGTGTCCTCGGTCAGCACACCCGGGGTGTTGGTCACCGTGATGCCGCGCTTTGCTGCGGCGGCAACGGCAATATGCTCGGTGCCATTGCCGTAATTTGCAATCAGTTTCAGGTTCGGACCAGACTTTGCCAGCAGGTCGGCCATCAGCTTGTCGGTGATGGTCGGCACCAGAACATCCGCCGTCTGCACAGCCTCGGTCAGCTCGTCATCACCCATCACGCGGTCGTCGTTGTTCAGGCGCACGTCGAACAACTCGCGCATGCGTGCCTCGACCTGGTCAGGCAATTTGCGCGTAATCACTACAAGAGGCTTCTTTTTGCCCGTCATCAGGCCCTCGAATCGGACACGTTCAAACCTCTTTAACCAAGACAGGCGAAACTGGAAATGTGTTCGCGGTCTGCGGGTTCTAGCAAGGCGCAGCGAGCATGACAAAGCGTGTTTGCGTCAAGGGTATTGTCAGTGTTCAAGTTGCGTTCGGTTGCTGCGTCGGCAGCACTTCTGGCGTTCGTCGCGCCCAATGCCTTCGCGCAGGACGCGAAGGATCTCCAGCAGACGTCGAGCATCACCAAGGGCCCCAGCGGCCTGCAGCTGCCGCGCTTTGCCAGCCTGAAATCGGCCAAGGTGAACTCGCGCACCGGCCCGGGCGTCAATTATGCAATCGAGTGGCTCTATCTGAAGCCAGGCCTGCCGGTGGAAATCCTGCAGGAATATGACCACTGGCGCAGGATCCGGGATTCGGAAGGCTCGGAAGGCTGGATCAACCGGCAATTGCTGTCGGGCAGCCGCACGGCAATCGTCGCGCCCTGGCAAAAGAACAGGTCGGCCAGCATCAACCTGCTGGCGCAGCCGGATGGCAAGTCGAATGTCGTCGCCATGCTGGAACCCGGCGTCATCGGGCGCATCAAATCCTGCAATGGCAAGTGGTGCGAGGCCACATTTGGCGGCTATGAAGGCTGGATCAACCAGACCCTGCTCTGGGGTGCCTATCCGGACGAAACAATCAAGGAATAGGCGCAGTCAGGGGTTACGCCCGCTTCGGGCGCAGGCGCACGACCACATCAACATTGACGATTTCCATTCCGTCCGGCGGGGGCGGCAGGTTGGAAACCTCGATAGGCCCATGCTCGATGTCGAAAACGCGATTCTCGCCTTCGACGAAATAGTGATGGTGGTCCGACGTATTGGTGTCGAAATAGGTGCGCGCACCCTCGACAGCCAGAATGCGCAACATTCCGGCTTCAGTGAACTGATGCAGCGTGTTGTACACCGTGGCCAGCGACACCGGGACGCCTGCCGACAGCGCTTCCTCGTGCAGTTCTTCCGCAGACAGGTGGCGATCACCCTTGGCGAAGAGCAGGCCGGCCAGGGCAACGCGCTGCCGCGTGGGACGAAGTCCCGCGTTGCGCACACGCTGATCGATGCATTGGTTTCGAGTGTCCATACCTACCCAGACCGCCAAAAGTCGCAGAATTGCGGCGTTTCAGCCGTATCACCTATCCCCACATATATTCTGTAGGGCGACTGCGATCAATAGCGGCTCATTGACCCCGGACGGGCGGCGGTTTAACCGTTGCGCGATTTTTCGCGCCGAATGGTTGAGAACGGGGAAGAGGGATGACGGACAAGAAGTCCAGCTACGATTACGCAGACCTGCTGGCCTGCGCAAAAGGTGAACTCTTCGGACCCGGCAATGCCCAGCTCCCCTACCCGCCGATGCTGATGTTTGACCGCATCACCGATATCAGCGAAGGCGGCGGTGCGTTCGACAAGGGCTATATTCGCGCCGAGTTCGATATCCACCGGGATCTCTGGTTCTTCCCCTGCCACTTCATCGACAATCCGATCATGCCGGGCTGCCTCGGGCTCGACGCGCTCTGGCAGTTGACGGGTTTCTACCTCGGCTGGCTCGGCGAGCCGGGCAAGGGCATGGCGCTGTCCACCGGCGAGGTGAAATTCAAGGGCATGGTCACACCCAAGGTGAAAACGGTCGAGTATGGCGTCGACTTCAAGCGCGTCATGCGCGGGCGCCTGGTGCTTGGTATTGCTGATGGCTGGCTAAAAGCCGACGGCGAGACCATATACACCGCGACCGATCTGAAAGTCGGTCTGTCAAAGGTAGATGCACAGGCCTGATCGCCTGCCAACCCTGATCGCCTGCCAAAACGGAGCAGCTTATGAGACGCGTGGTCGTCACCGGCATCGGAATTGTGTCCTGCATCGGCAATGATGCCGCGGAGGTGACGGAGTCACTTCGCCAGGCGAAGTCCGGCATCTCCTTCAGTCAGGATTTCGCCGATCACGGGTTCCGCTCGCAGGTCTGGGGCAAGCCGACGCTGGACCCGACGCCACTGGTTGACCGTCGCGCCATGCGCTTCCTGCATCAGGGCGGGGCGTGGAACCATGTCGCCATGCAGCAGGCTATCGCTGATGCCGGTCTGGAAGAGACCGAAGTGTCGAATGAGCGCACCGGCATCATCATGGGCTCCGGCGGCCCGTCGACAAAGATCATTGTCGAGGCGGCCGACACCACGGTGAAGAATACCAGCCCGAAGCGGATCGGGCCGTTTGCGGTGCCCAAGGCGATGTCGTCCACAGCCTCGGCGACGCTGGCGACCTGGTTCAAGATTCACGGCGTGAACTATTCCATCTCCTCGGCCTGCTCGACCTCGGCGCATTGCATCGGCAATGCCTATGAGATGATCCAGTGGGGCAAGCAGGACCGCATGTTTGCCGGTGGCCACGAGGATCTCGACTGGTCGATGTCCAACCTGTTCGACGCCATGGGCGCCATGTCCTCCGGGTTCAACGAAACACCTGCCGTGGCCAGCCGGGCCTATGACGTGAACCGCGACGGGTTTGTGATTGCCGGCGGTGCTGGCGTGCTGGTGCTGGAGGCGCTGGAGGTGGCGCAGGCACGCGGCGCAAAGATTTACGCCGAGATGGTCGGCTATGGCGCGACCTCCGACGGCTACGACATGGTGGCCCCCTCGGGCGAAGGTGCGGAGCGCTGCATGAAGCTCGCACTGTCCACCGTGAAGGAGCATGTCGACTACATCAACACGCACGGCACCTCGACGCCGGTCGGCGATTCCAAAGAAATGGGTGCGATCCGCAACGTCTTCGGCGACAAGATCCCCCACATCCAGTCGACCAAGTCGCTGACCGGCCATTCGCTCGGCGGCGCCGGCGTGCAGGAGGCAATCTACTCGCTGCTGATGATGCAGAACAACTTTATGGGCGAGAGCGCGCATATCGAAACGCTCGACCCTGAATTCGAGGGCATGCCGGTTCTGACAAAGCGCATCGACAACGCCAAATTCGATGTCGCCCTGTCGAACTCTTTCGGCTTCGGCGGCACGAACGCGACGCTGGTGATGCAACGCTTCAACGGGTGAGGTAGAGCATGATGCCGAACCGAAGGACAGCGCAGCAAAAGTTGCAGACTTTTCGGATAAACATCATGCGTGAAACAAATACCCGGAGCAGTTCGCCCGATTCACTCTAAGGGCATTCTGCTTAAAGCGCATCGCGATCTTTCAGATTTGCTCCGTACGCTTTAAGTCTTTGTTTTGTCGCATGTCGTTCTCGCAAAACCGCGTCACACTTTTGCGCGACATGCTCTAGCAGGCTCCGCGTCGGCGGCTGATCACTCCTGCCCCTTGCTTGCAGCCTTGAAGCGCGCCTCGAACTCGCGCCGCAGATCGCGGCGCAGCTCGGCCGCCCGATGGCGGCGCAGGTCGACCTCGTCAACCGGCGTGAATGTCGGAATCGGCGTCGGCTTGCCCTTGTCATCCACCGCAACCATGGTGAAATAGCAGGAATTGGTGTGGCGGCGATTGCCGGACCTTACCTCCTCGGCATCGACGCGAATGCCGACCTCCATCGAGGACCTTCCCGTGTAGTTGATCGATCCGCGGAAGGTGACGAGTTCGCCGACATTGATGGCCTCGCGAAACACCACCTGATCCACCGACAGCGTCACGCAATAGCTCATCGAGTAGCGCGAGGCGCAGGCGAACGCCACCTTGTCGAGCAGATTGAGCAGCGCACCGCCATGCACCTTGCCGCTGAAATTCGCCATATCCGGCGTCATCAAAACGGTCATTTCAGTATGTCGTGTGTCGCGATCTGGCACTGGCTACCCCCCGGTTGCTGGCGACACCGTTACGGAACCAGGGCAGTGCTTGCAAGTGGTGCAGGAGGACTCCAGCCTGGCTCCCACCCTCCCCTTGAGGGGAGAGCCGGCGTGCTGCGCCGGGGTTTCTCCAGTCTGGCTCCCACCCTCCCCTGGATGGGAGGGTCGCGAACGGAGTGAGCGGGGTGGGGTGAATGCGTCCTGGCTCCCACCCTCCCCTCGAGGGGGAGGGTCGGCGCGAAGCGCCGGGGTGGGGTGATGGCGGCTCCAAAGGTGGAGAACAAAATTTCGCTAATCCCTCTTGCATACGTTCTTGTTTTGTTCTATATTATGACTAATGCTCTGACGAGAGCCATTTGGAACACAACGACATGAAGCAGACAGGCGCAAGACAAGAGGAACCACAGACCGCAATCGAGGCCGCCAGCGCCCCGATGATTTCTGTGCGCGTCCCTGGTCTTGCTGCCGTCGTTGACACTCCCCTGCACTACGCCAGCGGAGGCCCGCAATGAGCCGGGTCGCCGCCAACATAAAGGTCCGCAACATCTGGACCGGCGTGTTCTGCATGCTGGTCTTCATGGCGGTGATCAGGCTCCGCGCCCATATTGACGGCCGCGCCCAAATGGCCCTGCCATGTGACGACCTGATCCGCGATCAACTGTTGGCATTCGAGCAGATGCCGGGCGTGCGCCGGATGGGTCCCGGCGACTTTGTCTATGCCCAGGCGCAGATGCTGATTGCCGCAGGCTATGCCGTGGTTGAACAGCTCTACGGCGTCGACCGCGAGCCCTCCGAACACCACAAGGAACATGCGCGCGGGGCGAGACGCCCGGCAGATGATCCATCCCCCGTCAGTCCCTGGCAACTCTCCAGCGAACGCCTCGACTCGTCCTGATGAAGTTCCGGGGACAGTTACCTTCTTTCCGCCAGCGCCACGGCTTGAGACCGAACGCCTCTCTGCGGAAAGAACTGTCTCCCGAGCTATCCGGACTACGCCGACAATCCGCGCCTACCTCGATGCCCATGACCTCCGGTCAGTCGGGCAGGCATTTGTGTGTTCAAATATGCAGCGCGTGGCCGAGCGCCTTGAGCGCCGCTTCCTGAAAACCTTCGCCCTGCGTCGGATGGGCGTGGATCGTGCCGGCGATATCCTCCAGCCGCGCGCCCATTTCAATCGCCAGCCCGAACGCCGCCGCGAGTTCCGAAACGCCGGTCCCGACGGCCTGAATCCCCAGCACAACGTGATTGTCTGCACGCGCCACAACCCGCACAAAACCTTCCTCGCCGAGCCTGGTCATCGCGCGGCCGTTGGCCTGGAACGGGAACTGGCCGATCTTCAACTCCTTCACCTGTGCCTTCGCCTCCTCCGGCGTCAGGCCCGCCGACACAACTTCCGGGTCGGTGAAGCAGATCGCCGGAATGCAGCGCTTGTCCCAGCTGCGCTTGTTGCCAGCGACGATCTCGGCCACCATCTCGCCTTGCGCCATCGCGCGATGCGCCAGCATCGGCTCGCCGGTCACGTCGCCAATCGCAAAGACACCACGCATCGAGGTGCGACACTGGTCATCAATCCTGATGAAGCGCCCGGCGCGGTCGAGGTCGATTTCGTCCAGCCCCCAGCCCTCGGTCACCGGCTTGCGGCCGACGGTCACCAGAATCTTGTCGGCGGGAATTTTCACATCCTTGCCGTCTGCGCTTTCGACCAGCAGCGCGTCACCTTTGGTCGAAAGCCCCTTGGCCTTCGCGCCGGTCATCACGGTGACGCCGAGTTCGCCCAACCGCTTGACCACCGGCTTCACCAGTTCGGCATCATAGGTGGCGAGCAGCCTTGGCAGTGCCTCGACCACCGTCACCTTGGACCCCAGCTTGGCGAACGCGATCCCGAGTTCCAGCCCGATGTAGCCGCCGCCAACCACAGCCAACTTCTTCGGGATATCGGTCAGGTCCAGGGCTTCAGTCGAGGAAATGACGTTTCCACCGAACTTCAGGAACGGCAGCTCGACCGGCGCCGAGCCGGTGGCAATCACGATATTCTCCGCACGGATGATCTGCGTGCCGGTCTCCGTCTCGACCTCGACCGTCTTGCCGTCGCGAAACCTCGCCCAGCCCTGAACGTACTTGACCTTGTTCTTCTTCAGCAGCCCGGCGACGCCGCTGTTCAGCCGCCCCACGATTCCGTCCTTCCAGGCGATGGTTTTGGTCAGATCAATCGCCGGCTTGGTCACCGAAATACCCAGCGGGTTCTCACCGGCAAAATGCGTCGCCTTCTCGAATTCCTCAGCCGCGTGGATCAGCGCCTTCGACGGGATGCAGCCGACATTCAGGCAGGTTCCGCCGGGCTTCCTCGCCTCGACAATCACCGTATCGACGCCGAGCTGACCGGCGCGGATCGCGCAGACATAGCCGCCGGGCCCCGCGCCAATAACCAGAAGCTTGCAGGTGATCTCTTTCATCATCTCCCCCGCCTGCCGAGCGCCCGGCGGAACTCGGCCTCGCTGCCCATCGGCATCGAACATGAGTTGGTTGTGAGCCGCCCTTCCGAGCGCACGGCGCTCATCAGCATGCGTTCACCGCGCCGGAAATTGATGCCGCAATTGCCGCCGTCATTTTCCCGATGATATATCCGCCGCGTCGAGGCGCGCCCGCCCTTCAGGGTTTCCTGCACACGGAATGTGGTGACGCGCTGGTAGCGGTCGAGACGCTCGGTCCGAACCGCGCGACCAATGAAAACCACCTCCGCATTGCGCGCCTGCTGGCTCACCGGCTGCTGCATGCACGAGCAGGCGAAGGCGGCGGAGGGCAGGAAGAGGGTTAGTGCGAGGACGAGCGCGGCTGAAAACAATCTGCTCATCTCACCCCTCCATGAAAATCAGCGCCGGCGTTTCCAGCAGCGCCTTGAGCCGCTGCACGAACACGGCGGCATCCCATCCGTCGATCACCCGGTGATCGAACGACGAGGACAGGTTCATCATCTTGCGCGGAATGAACTGGGTGCCGTCCCAGACCGGGCGCACCATCATCTTGTTGACCCCGACAATCGCGACTTCCGGATAGTTGATGACCGGCGTGGTCGCCACACCGCCCATCGCGCCGAGCGAGGTGATGGTGATGGTCGAGCCCGACAATTCCTCGCGCGTCGCCGTTCCGTTCTTCGCCGCATCGGCGAGGCGGTTAACCTCGGCAGCGCAGTCCCAGAGATCGCGCGCCTCGGCGTGTTTGATGACCGCCACCACCAGCCCGTTGACCGTCTGCGCCGCCATGCCAATATTCACCGCGCCGTGCTGGTGGATCACCCCGGCATCGTCATCGAAGATCGCGTTCAGCTGCGGCTGCTCGGCAATCGCCTTTACCATCGCGCGCATCAGGAAGGGCAGCAGCGTCAGCTTCGCCTGATCCGGTCGCTTGCCCTTGTTGAGCGCGGCGCGCAGTTCCTCCAGCGCGGTGACGTCGATTTCCTCGATATAGGTAATGTGCGGGATGCGCGACTTTGCCAGCCGCATCTTCTCGGCAATCTTGCGGCGCAGTCCGACGACCTTGATCTCCTCGACCGCGTTGTTCTCGGCCAGCCCGCGCGCCTTGCCGGCGGATTGAGCGCCGCGCGAAATGAAGGCCTCGAGGTCTTCATGGCTGATGCGCCCGGCCGGACCGGAGCCCGCAACCTGCCTTATATCAACGCCTGCTTCCCGTGCTCGCTGACGCACCGCCGGCGAGGCCAGCGGCCGCTCGCCTTCAGCACGGGGGGCGCCGAAGGCAGCATGCCTTGTTGGCGTCGGAGCCGCCTTGGCCGGCTGGCTTTTCGGCTCAGGCTTCGGCTCCGGCTTTTCGGATTGTGCCGCTACAGGTTCCTCCTTTGGCACTGTTGCGGGAGGAGGAGCAACGTCGCCCTCCGCAACATTGCCCTCGCCGGCCACCTTGATGCGCACAATCGGCGAGCCAATCGCCACCGTGTCGCCAACCTCGGCACCAAGCCACAGCACCTCGCCATCCACCGGCGAGGGGATTTCGACCGTCGCCTTGTCGGTCATCACGGCGGCCAGCACCGCGTCCTCGCGCACGAGGTCGCCGACCTTGACGTGCCATTCCACCAGCTCGGCCTCGGCCACGCCTTCGCCAACGTCGGGAAGCTTGATGACGTGTTCACCCATGGCTCAGCCCTCCATCACGTCGATCAGCGCCTGGCCGACGCGTTTCGGGCCGGGGAAGTAATCCCATTCCTGCGCGTGCGGATAAGGCGTGTCCCAGCCGGCGACGCGGCCAATCGGCGCTTCCAGATGGTAGAAGCAGTTTTCCTGCACCAGCGTGACCAGCTCCGCGCCAAAGCCGGAGGTCGTTGTCGCCTCGTGGATCACCACGCAGCGCCCGGTCTTCTTCACCGACTCCACGATGGTGTCGAGGTCGAGCGGCAACAGCGTTCTCAAGTCGATCACCTCGGCGTCGACGCCGGTTTCCTCGGCGGCGGCAAGCGCGACATAGACCATCGTGCCATAAGCCAGCACTGTGCAGGCAGATCCCTTGCGGCGGATCGCCGCCTTGCCAAGCGGCACGGTGTAATGCCCGTCCGGCACCTCGCCGAGCTCGTGCTTGGACCACGGCGTCACCGGACGATCGTGATGCCCATCGAACGGGCCGTTATAAAGCCGCTTCGGCTCCAGGATGATGACGGGGTCCGGGTCCTCGATTGCCGCGATCAGCAGGCCTTTTGCGTCGCCCGGATTGGACGGCACCACGGTCTTCAGGCCGGAGACATGCGTGAACAGGGCCTCCGGCGACTGGCTGTGCGTTTGCCCGCCAAAGATGCCACCGCCCGTCGGCATCCGCACGACGATCGGGCAGGTGAAATCGCCGGCAGAACGATAGCGGATGCGCGAGGCTTCCTGCGTCAGCTGGTCATAGGCCGGGAACATGTAGTCGGCGAACTGGATCTCGACGCAGGGCTTCAGCCCGTAAGCAGCCATGCCAATCGCGGTGCCGACGATCCCGCTTTCGTTGATCGGCGCGTCGAAGCAGC
>CAYZQP010000013.1:0-25405 GCA_964480545.1 uncultured Mesorhizobium sp.
TGCAGGCGATTCGGGTTCTCGCCATAGCGGCCATCCTTGGGGCGGCGCGAGGGCTGGACATAGGCCGCATTCCACGGCTTCGGCCCGAGCGCGCGCAGCGTTGTTGCCGGGTGAAACGTGCCGGCGCCGACCTCCATGTCGTAAGGCTGGAGGATGACGCAGCCGCGCGCGGCCCAGTAGCTGTGGAGCGTCAGGATCAGACCCTGAAACGATCGCTTCGGGTTCAACGGGCTGTCTGTGGATGTGGTCATGGGTGGCCCCTGAAAGTGCGCCCGTCCTACGGGGGCATGCGCGAGGCGTCAAGCGTTCGAGCCTGTGCCGCCTGCCGGCACTATGTGGATCAACAAACTGTACCAGATGACAGATATACGATCGAGGTCTTCAACTCTGGAGTTGCGATGACCCTGACCATCCGACCCGTCACCTCTGACGATTACCGGCAGTGGCTGCCACTGTGGGACGGTTACAACGCGTTTTATGGCCGCAGCGGAGCAACCGCCCTGCCCCCGGACATCACAGCGATGACCTGGAGCCGCTGGATGCCTATGAGCCGGTCAATGCGCTGGTTGCGGAGAGAGATGGCGACCTGATCGGGCTGGTGCACTACATTTTCCACCGCACGACGACCTCTATCGCTCCGACGTGCTACCTGCAGGACCTGTTCACAGCCGGGAACGCACGCGGAACCGGGGCCGGGCGGGCATTGATCGAGGCCGTGTATGAGCGCGCCAAAGCTGCGGGCTCGGCGCGCGTTTACTGGCTCACGCATGAGACCAACAATGAGGCGATGCTGCTCTATGACCGGATCGCAGAGCGCTCGGGTTTCGTGCAGTACCGACACGTATTTTGAGGCGTCTTGCTGGCTGCCAAAGGCTCCGTCATTCCGGACGCGAAGCGAACCCGGAATGACGTGGTGGCACAGTGGCCTGACGGCCTGGAGCAGAAAGCCCTTAAAGTGAATCGGGCGTGCTGCTCTATTTGTTTCGACGCATGATGTGGTCCGAAAAGTCTGCAACTTTTCGGCATCATGCGTTAGCTGCCCGGTAGCGTGATCTCCAGGCCCGGAACAAGACGCGCCGGGTTGCGGAGCGCCGGGTTGAGTCGGATGATCTCGATGTAGCGCTCGCCATTGCCGAGCTTTTCGGCTGCGATCGACCACAGCGACTGGCCGCGCTGGACCGTATATCTGGCAGGCGTCGGAGCAAGCTCCGGCGCAGCCGGTTCCGCCGGGGCTGGCTCTGGCGTCGCTGCCTGCGCGGGAGCCGGGTCAGCTGGTGCCGGAGCTACAGCCTCCGTCGGCGTGGCCGGAACAGCCGGCGCGGCCGGAGCCGGTGTTGCGGCCTGCCCGGGAACAGGTGCCGGCGCATCAGTCCTCTTGTCCGGCGCTACCTCCGGTTTCGGGGTGGCAGGAGCCGGTGCCGGTGTTGCGCCCTGCGCAGCCTTCTGCGCCGGTGCGTCAGGCAGGCCTTCCTTCAGCTTCTTCTCGACTGTCGCCAGAACGTCGGGCTCCGGCTTCATGTCGCGGGCGTGCCGCCACTGGAAGGTGGCCTCCAGTTGACGGCCGACGCGCCAGTAAGCGTCGCCGAGGTGGTCGTTCAGGACCGGATCTTCCGGCCTCAGCGAAACAGCGCGCTCGAGTTCGGTGACGGCCTCCGGGTAGCGGCCGAGCTTGTAAAAGGCCCAGCCGAGTGAATCGACGATGTAGCCATCGCTCGGTCTCAGTTCGACAGCCTTGCGGATGAGGTCGAGCCCCTCCTCAAGATTCATATCCTTGTCGATCCAGGAATAGCCGAGGTAGTTCAGCACCTGCGGCTGGTCGGGGAAGAGTTCGAGCGCCTTCTTGAAGTTCGGCTCGGCCTTGTCCCACTCCTTGATGCGCTCGTAGGCGATGCCGCGCTGGTAAAACACATTCCAGTGCTCGCGCGTCGGCTTGTCGATCTGCGTGACGGCAACATCGTAATTCTCGGCCGCCGCCTTGTAGTTCTCTTTTGCAGCATAGACGCTGCCGAGGCCCAGATAGGCACGCATGTCCTTCGGGTCGTCCGCGATGAGCTTTTTAAGCTGCGCAACCGCCTCATCCTGCTTGTCGAGATCCGCAAGGTTCAGGCCGATCTGCATTTCGGAAATGCGTCTGAATGCCGACGCTTCCGGCACACGGCGGTAATAGTCGATGGCTTTCTGCGCCTGACGCTTGGTTTCGGCGGTCTCGGCAAGCTGCATCAGCGCGAGGTCATCATGCGGCTCAAGCGCCAGCGCATAGTTCAGATAGACGCGCACGAGCGGTTCGCCGCCATCACGGTCAAGCGCCGAGCCAACGTTGAAGAGGATCTCGGCCACGCCCTGCGAGGGATTGGCGGCCAGCGGCTCGACCGGCTTGTCTTCGTTCACCAGCTTGCGCAGCGCCTGCAGCGGCAGACGGCCGGGGGCAAACTCATCCGCCTTATCCAGCGCGGCGAGTGCTGCCTGCTTCTTGTCCTGTCGAGCCAGGAAGCCCGTATAGGCCTCGGCCAGGCGCAAATATGTGCCGGGCGCGGTCGAGGCTGCGGCAATGTTGTCGATCGCCAGCGAGTAGGTTTCCTCAGCTGCCGTCTTGTCGCCTGCAGCCTCCTCGATCAACGCCTGGTGATATGAGGTGAACAGGCCGAACCATTCGGGCCCCTGGAGATCCTGCAGATATTTGGCGGCCCCCTTGGCGTCGCCTGCGCCATACTTGGCCCAGGCCGTGACTATGCCGGAAATCAGGCTGTCGACATCCGACTGAAGCGTGAGCTTCATCAAATGCTCGACCTTGTTGTATTCCTTCTTGCGGATGGCGTCGACGGCAAGCGCCAGACGCGAGAAGCGCTCAGCCTCGGGAACGGCCTTCAACTGTTCCGCATAGGGGAGCGATTCGTCAAAACGGCCTTCGGCAATCAGCGCCAGCAACAGGCTCTGCTTTATCGAGTTGTTGGACGAGTCGTAGATCAGCGCGCGCTTGTAGTAGGTGATTGCGCTGGCCAGGTCATCGTCAGCCTCGGCCACACGCGCAGCCAGGATCGATCCGGAAAGTGACCTGATTTCAACAGGTTGCTCTACGGGCGCGGCCGGCTGCGGGGCCGCCGGGGCGCTATCCTGTGCAAATGCCAGTGGTGGTGCGACGAGACCCGCGACCAATGCCACGCCGAGCAGCCATTTGCTGCGGACTCTTTTCATGCCCAAATCCTTCCAGACCCCGCCTTGGGACCGGGGTCGCAAATCGCGCGCGATACTGCAGCAAAGAATGGCCTTTTTGCGGGCCAAGCGCAATAAAAGGATAAGTGACATAACCTGAAGCGCCTTGACACGATCGGCGATACTGTCAGCGACCGGACCCGGTCATCGGGCTCAGGTTACCCGGTTAATGCAGAAGTCGATGACCTCGATCAGCGCTGACTTCTGCGGCGTGTCGGGCAGCGGGGCCAGCGCATCGCGGGCAATCTCGCCAAAATGGCGCGCGCGGGCGATGGTGTCGGCAATCGCGCCGTGTTTGGCCATCTGGCCGATGGCGTGCTGCAGGGCGTCGTCGTCAGTCTGGCGATCTTCTATTGCAGACTTCCAGAAGGCGCGGTCTTCCGCAGAGCCCCGGCGATAGGCCAGGATCACCGGCAGGGTGATCTTGCCCTCGCGGAAATCGTCGCCGACATTCTTGCCGAGGTCCTGGCTCGAGCCGCCGTAATCCAGCGCATCGTCGATCAGCTGGAACGCGAGGCCCAGATTGACGCCGTATGAGCGCAATGCCGCCTTTTCAGCGCGCGAACGCCCGGCAATGACGGGCCCGACCTCGGCTGCTGCCGAAAACAGCGCCGCAGTCTTGGCCTTGATGACGGCGAAGTGCTCGTCTTCGGTGGTTTCAAGATTGTTGGCGGCAGCAAGCTGCATCACCTCGCCCTCGGCGATGATGGATGCGGCGGAAGAAAGAATATCCAGCGCTTCCAGCGAGCCGACTTCAACCATCATGCGAAACGCCTGGCCGAGCAGAAAATCGCCAACCAGGACGCTGGCCTGGTTGCCCCAGATCATGCGTGCCGTCTTCTTGCCACGGCGCAGATCGCTTTCGTCGACGACATCGTCGTGCAGCAGGGTGGCGGTGTGCATGAACTCGACCGAGGTGGCGAGCTTCACGTGGCCGTCGCCCTCGTAGCCGAACATCTGGGCAGCTGCGAGCGTGATCATGGGCCGAAGCCGCTTGCCGCCTGAGGAAATCAGGTGGTTCGCGACTTCCGGGATCATCTCGACGTCGGAGCCAGCTTTCGACAGGATCAACTCGTTGACGCGGCCCATATCAGCCGCTGTCAGGTCAATCAGGTCGCGAATGCTCGGCTCACGCTTGCTATCGATGTTCAGAACGACGCCCACGGAACAACTCTCCGGTTTCTGCCTGATATCTAGGCTGGCACCAGCCGTTGCGGCAAGTGGGCGAATTGGCGCGGGTTCGCCTCAACCGCTGCCACCGCGCTCCAGCAGGTATGTTCTGACATCATCCGCAAAGTAACGCCGTTTGCCAGCAACCAGCACGCCGTCCGGGCTCCCGGGGTCTTCTGTTGCGCCGCGCATGCCGTGGGTGACCAGCGCTCCGGCGCAGCCGACCCAGTCGCCGGTCTCGTTGGGGCGGTTCCACGAGGCCCAGCCCAGCGTGCCGCAGGCATTATCGCCAAAGCCGTGCTCCTCGGTCCAGGACGCACCGGATTTGAGCAGGTATCGTGTGAGCTGCGCATCACCGTTGAACACCGCGTGATTGAGCGCACTGGCATTCCAGTCGCCGCCGCGAACAGCAATCGGCCAGCCGAGATCAACCATCAGCCTCACCGCATCGGCAGCACCGGCAGCGGCCAGTTCGGGCAGCATCTTCAGGCGGGTTTCGTCCAGACCTGCCGGAAGGTCAGGTCGTGTGGCAATGATGGCCCGCGCTTCGTTTTCATCGCCCCGCGCGCAGGCGGCGATGAAGCGATCTTCCTCTGAAAGCTGAGCCTCGGCACCGGCCTGTTTCAGCACCGCCGCGACGTCGGTCAGGCCGTAGCGCTGCGCCTGGGTACAGGCGGAAACGCCGTCACGCGTCTTTGCGTGCGCATCGACGCCGGCGGCCAGCATCGCCTCGACATGCGCGACCGAGCGGCGGCGGCGGATTGCCCAGAGCAGCAACCGTCCGCCCTTCAACTCCTCGATGCCCGCCGAGTGCGCCAGCAGCAGTCTGAACGTCTGGAGATCATCGAAATCCAGACTGCGAAACAGGGCATTCGTGCCGGTGACCCGGGCACCGCCCTCCAGCAGAATTGGAGTGCAGACCGGATTGTCCAGCGAGTGATACAGCGACTCGTTGTCGTTCGGATCGGCACCTGCGGCGAGCAAGATGCGGGTAAGTTGAGGATCGAAGTTGACCCCGGCTGCGCCATGCAATGCCGATGCCGTCCATTCACCCGGATCGGCGTCCGGCGCCTCCCAGCGCCTGACCACTGTGAGGTTGGGATCAGCACCTGCGGCAAGCAGAAGGCGGGCGATCTCGTGCAGCCGTTCGCGAAAGCCGTCGAGTCGCAGCAGGCTGGAATGCGTGACTGCAACCAGCGGCGTCAGCCCGAGCGGACCACCAGTCTGATTGACGAATGACGGATCGGCATCGACCTGGCGGCGCACAGCCTCGACGTCTCCGGCAGCACATGCCACCCATGGATCCCCGTCCGGAATGTCCGGATGATCGGCGAGCAGCCTGGCGGCGGCATGGGGTCTCGCCCGGTTGGTGCCGCCGGCAATATCACCCGCATAGACCAGCCGGCAGAAGGCGAGTTTCAGGGCAGCGGAGTCGAGAAGCCGGGCGCGGGCAGCCTCCACATAGGCTCTGAGATCAGCCCAGCTGTCGAAGCCATGTTCGCGCGCGATACAGGTTTGAGCGTCGTGCAGGCGCACGCTCAGATGGTGTTTGGCGGCTGGCAGATTGTCAATGAAACGCATGCTGGCAGTGAGATCACCACTCCGGAATGCTCTAAGCAATTCCTTTGCCTGGCGTTTCAGCTGTTCAATGTCGGGACGGGCGGGGAGTGGTTTCATGAATAACCTCCGTGCTTGACGCCGACGACTCGCAATCCGGCTGCACAAAGGCTGAGAGAATCCAAACTTTTCAGTGCAAGTGGGCTCTGCCCTTCCCGCGAGTCCGGGTGCGGCTTGCCCGCATCGGAAAGCTAGAAGAGCGATGACGCGAAGTCAAAGCCTATCCACGAACCCAGTCGAATTTCAGCTCCTCGCGGAAGGCGAAGCGCACGATGTGACGTTCAACGACTTCCTCGAGTTGCGGCGAGCCACCCTCGATGCTGACAGTGAGCGCAGAAGCGTCTGCCTTCATGTCAACGATGCGGCCTTCGCCCATGTCGATGCGGCTCACCTGCGGTGTGAACTCGACGGCGAATTTGTGCGCCCAGTGCTTGCTGAGTTGCTGCAGATAGCGCGAGCCGTGTTCGGTGGAAACGATTGCCGTGGATGCTGGCATGGCACTCTCCGTTATCGGGAATGGCTGGGTTATCGGGAATGGCTGGGTGGCGCTCCTTCCCGGGAGACTGCTGCCTTGCTGATCTCGCAGATAGGCGATGGCGCGCCGGAATGTAAGAGTGGCATTTACTCGCAGCGCGCTGTCTGCGAACCTGGCCGCATGATCGAACTCATCCGCACCAATGACGCCGTCGTGCTGTCGTTTATCCAGTCACTGCTGAAGGACGCCGGCATCGAGGTGCTTGTCGCCGACCAGAATATGAGCGTGCTGGACGGCTCGATCGGCATTCTGCCGCGCCGCATCCTCGTGCTGGAGGAAGATGCTGACGAGGCGCGCGAAATCCTCGCCGATGCCGGCATTGCCAACGAGTTGCGCCCCTCGTGAGTTTTTCGCGCGATGCCTTTCACCGCGGTGCGTTCTGGCTGATCCAGCCAGAGAGCGGCCATCGCGCAGGCATGGACGCCATGATGCTGGCGGCCAGCGTGCCCGGCAGTTTCAGCGGTGCGCTTGCCGATTTCGGTGCGGGTGCAGGTGCCGCCGGGCTGGCGGTGGCGGCACGTTGTCCCCAGGCGCGGGTAACACTGGTGGAGAACGCCCCGGCGATGATCGATGCCGCCAGCCGTACTCTGGCCGACCCGGACAATGCCGCCATCTCCGCGCGTGCAACGCTGCTTGCCGCCGACGTAACGCTGACCGGCAAGGCGCGGGTTGCCGCCGGTCTCGCTGACAACGGGTTTGACTGGCTGATCATGAACCCGCCCTTCAATGCCCGCGCCGACCGCGAAAGCCCGGACGCCTTGCGCGCCACCGCGCATGTCATGTCTGACGGGCTGTTCGAGGCCTGGCTGCGCAGCGCAGCAGCTGTCGTCAAGCCACGCGGCGGAATCTCCATCATCGCCCGGCCGGACTCGCTGGACGAGATGCTGACGGCTCTGGATGGCCGGTTTGGAGGTGCCGAAATCCTGCCAATCCACCCGCGCGACGACAGGCCAGCGATCCGGGTGGTGATCCGCGCAATGCGGGGCTCACGGGCCGGGCTGAAGCTGATGCCGCCGCTGTTTCTGCACGAGGCTGGCAGCGACCGGTTTTCCGCGCGGGCAGATGAGATCAACAACGGGCGAGCGGAGCTGTTTGTGACGCAGGCTCCCACCTCCCCCTCGAGGGGGGAGGTCGCGCCATAGGCGCGGGTGGGGGTGTTTGCCAGGGCACCCCACCCCTCTCACTGCGCTCGCGACCCTCCCCCTTGAGGGGAGGGTCGTTCAGGGACCCATTGCACCCCGGCCAAATCCGCCTACATCTGATCCAAACATCAGGAGATCAGTTTGGGCCTCAGATCAGCCGTTACAAGCCTTATTCCGAAGAAATTCCGCTCCGACGCGGTTACCATTCCGGTGATCCGGCTGCACGGCGTGATCGCTGCCGGTGGCGGCGGGTTGCGCCCTTCGCTTTCGTTGGCGACGACCGCCGGTCTGATCGAGAAGGCGTTTGCCATCAAGGATGCGCCGGCGGTGGCGATTTCGGTCAACTCGCCGGGCGGCTCACCGGTGCAGTCGCGGCTGATCTTCAAGCATATCCGCGATCTCGCACAGGAGAAGAACAAGCGCGTGCTGGTTTTCGTCGAGGATGCGGCAGCATCCGGCGGATACATGATTGCGGTGGCGGGTGACGAGATCATCGCCGACCCCTCCTCCATCGTCGGCTCGATTGGCGTCATCTCGGGCTCGTTCGGTTTCGTGGACCTGATCAAGAAGATCGGCGTCGAGCGCCGTGTGCACACGGCAGGGCAAAACAAATCGGTGATGGACCCGTTCAAGCCGGAGAAGAAGGAAGACGTCGCGCGGCTGGATGCCATCATGCTCGACATCCACAAGACCTTCATCGACCTGGTGAAGGGACGCCGCGCCGGCAAGCTGAAGGACGATCCGGACCTGTTCACCGGGCTATTCTGGACCGGCAGCAAGGCGCTCGAACTGGGCCTGATCGACGGCATTGGCGACATGCGCTCGACCCTGAAAGATCGCTACGGCGAGAAGACAAAGCTGCAACTGATCAGCGAAAAGCGGGGGCTGTTTGGCCGGGTCGGCGGCATGTTCGGCTCGCGCAGCGACCCGGCCGGAATGCTGGCGCAGGCTGCGGTGGAAACCCTGGATGCCGCCGACGAACGGGCGTTGTGGTCGCGGCTCGGGCTTTGAACGCGGCAATCCAAAGTAGCGCTTTGAATAATTCGTGATCGGGGTTAGTCTCCATTTGCCTTGAATTCGCCATGTCTGGCCGCAGTCTGGTGAACGGCTTGAAAGGACACTGAGATGCCGCAACTGGTTTTCTTCGTCGTTGTCGGGGTGGCTGCGTATTACGGGTACAAGCATTTTGTACGCGAGGCCGAACGGGTGACCGCGAAGGTGAAGCGCGAGCGCATGCAGCAGCGCACAGGCGCCAACGGAACACTGATCCAGGATCCGGTCACCGGCGTTTACCGCCCCGCCAAGGATTAATGCCTGTCTGACATTCCCGTTGCGCCGGTGAGCGAAGACGCCCCGGCGAAGATCAATCTTGCGCTCCATGTCACCGGCAAGCGGCCGGATGGCTATCACTTGCTCGACAGTCTGGTGGTGTTTACCCGCTTCGGCGACCGCGTGACGGTAGCTGCGGCGGAGACGGATTCGTTTGTCATTGACGGGCCGTTCGGGCGCGGACTGCCTGTTGATGACGGCAATCTTGTTGTGCGGGCGCGCGATGCGCTGAGGGCCTGGGCGGGAGATGCAGCGCCAGTCGCCATCCATCTCGAAAAGAACCTGCCGGTTGCCTCCGGCGTTGGCGGTGGATCGTCCGATGCGGCGGCGGCGCTGAAGGCGCTGATCCGGCATTGGAAGCTGCCGATCACCGATGCCGGGCTTGGCGAAACAGGCCTCGCTCTCGGCGCCGACGTGCCGATGTGCCTGGCCGCGCGGCCGCTCATTGCGCGTGGAATCGGTGACGATCTGACGCCTATAGCAGGCATGCAATCGCTGGCGCTGGTTCTGGTCAATCCGGGCGTACCGGTTTCGACGGCCGCGATTTTTTCGGCACTGGAAACAACGGACAACGAGCATCTGCCACCCCTGCCCTCCAGCTTTGACTTTCACGGCCTGCGCAACTGGCTCGACCTGACGCGCAATGACCTTGAAGGGCCGGCGCGGCGGATCGAGCCGGCAATCAGCCAGGCGCTGAAAGCACTGGACAAGGCGCAGTCGGGTTTCTCGCGCATGTCGGGCTCCGGGGCGACGTGCTTCGGTCTGTTCGAGACGAATAACGTGGCCAAGCGGGCGGCGGCGTCGATACGTCAGCGTCATCCGGACTGGTTCGTCGCCTCAACCCGGGTGTTACCCTCGCCTTGAGGGCGGAGCAGCCGCGCAGTCGCTCCGCTATCGTACGTTGCCTAGCAATGCGCCGAACAGTCCCGCAGAATAGAATGCAAGGGCAAAGAGCCCGGCAATGAACAGCACAGGCACTGCCGCGATGATTGCGGCAGCTGCGGGGCTACTGCGCTTCAACAGCATGCCGCCGATCAGCCCGACAGGCGGCGTCATCAGGCCCATCAACATCAGTTGTTCTACAAAATTGCGAGGCTTGCTGTTTTGCATGACCGCGAGGCCGATAAGTGAAAACAGGCAGAGGGGTATGTTGAGCAGCACGCAACCCTTGCGGATGCGTTCCGCCAGCGGCACACGACCCTCGGGGGTACGGCGCTCCCCTGTCCGACTGTACATTTGGAATGCTCCGCAATTGGGGATCATCGTAGTATCGGTGCAGACCATTAATTTTTCTGCGGAGCGGCATCGATACAGGCTTGTTGAGGCCTAGCGGCACAATGGATATGTTCGCGCCATGTCCACCGCTCCACCCCGCTCCTTCATTCCAGTCCGCATTGCGGTGCTGACTGTGTCAGACACACGCACACTCGCCGACGACAAGTCCGGGCAGACCCTGGCGGATCGCATCACCGAGGCCGGGCATCATCTGGCCGACCGCGCCATCGTCAAGGACGATGTCCTCGCCATCCGCGAGAAGGTGGTTGGCTGGTCAATCGATGACACGATTGATGTGGTCATTACCACCGGCGGTACCGGGTTTACCGGTCGCGACGTGACCCCGGAAGCGCTGGAGCCGATGTTCGACAAGCGCATGGATGGGTTCTCGGCAGTGTTCCACCGCATTTCCTATGACAAGATCGGTGTCTCGACGATCCAGAGCCGCGCCACGGGTGGCGTCGTTAACGCGACATTTGTGTTTGTGCTGCCGGGCTCGCCGGGAGCCTGCCGCGACGCCTGGGACGGCATCCTGAAGGCACAGCTCGACTACCGGCACATGCCCTGCAATTTCGTGGAGATCATGCCGCGCCTCGACGAGCACCTGAAGCGGAGCGGCGCATGAGCGCGCCCATCGTGTTCGCTGTGGCTGGTGCCGATGCACGACTCGATGGCCCGGCCTTTGCCGACGCAATGGTGCTGATGGAGGAACTCAATACCGGCGAGCGGCTGTGGGTCTATTCCTCGCGCAACTTGTGGCTCAACTGCACAGCGGCACTGGGTGAGGCAATGCACCTCGACGGGCTCGGCTTCATGCGCCAGCAGGCGGTGATGCTGGATGGCGAGGGACTGTCCGGTGCCTGCGCCTGCCTCGGCCAGATGATCGCGGCGCTGACGGCTGGAACTGCGCCGCTGGATGCGCTTGATCCGGCACGCGCCGAATGTCTTGGCCAGCACCCGCCAAAGGATGGCGATTTCGAGCCTACTGTGCAGGGCGATGATGGCGGCGACGCCTCGCCCGAGCGCTCCGCCGGGATATTCTACCGCTATCTCGGGTCGCTGCAGTTTGTGGCCGGTCAGGCCGCGCGCAGCCGAAGGCCGCTGTTCTGGGCCTGCCCGCAGACGGCATGAACAGATAGTTCAGTCAATCCAGCTGCGTGGAACCTCCAGAGCCGCAGCTATGGCGTCAATCGTCTCGCCAGCTCCCGCCTTACGGCCGCTTTCGATCTCTGACAGGTAGCCCTGTGCGATGCCAGCTTTGTCGGACAACTCTACCTGCGACAGGCCACGCCACCTGCGGATTGCCTTCAGCCGGCGATCACCACGCGAGATAAATGCGCTTACCTCAGCTGGCAGAATAGCATCCGGCGTAGCTGACAGCTCGGTCATGACCTGATCGAACATTGCGATGTCGGCCGCGTCCTCAGCATCTTCAGCAATCTGACCGGCCAGCAACGCCTCGTAATCTGCCCGCGACAGCACAACCAGTTCCTCGCCATTGGGCGCACGGATAATCTGAATATTCATCGCGCCTCCTGGCGGTATGTCGTTGTCTCGCGCTTGCCGATATATACCGCAAGCACCGTGTTCTGATCTTCCGCGAACAGTACGCGATAACGCCCAACCCGCATTCTGTAGCCGTCACGACCCTGCAAGCGCTTTACATCGCCGGTTCCAGACATGGCATAGCGATCCAGCGCCGTCTCGATGGCCGCACGCGGCTGAGCAGGCAATGCATCCAGCTGCCTTGCCGCCGCCGCTGTATATATGATCGTTCGCACAGAGATATTATCTCACCAAATTGCGGTAATTCAAGAGATATTCTGGCAATGACGTGCCTTCACTTCCCGGTGAGTGCCCTGCCCCGTTCCCAATTCCGCCCGAAAGCGGGCGGCATCTGCGCGCCATGATCCGCCGACGCACCGCCCTTGCCTTCATTGCCTTCACGCCCGCCATTGCGCGTGCGCAAACCGCGCCGGATGCGTTGGCGCTGGTGCTGGATGACGCCACTGCACTGACACCGCTGCGCACGGTCGTGGTCGCGCAAAATGGCCGGACGGTTGGCGAGCGCGGCTATCGCGGCTTCCGTCCAAATCAGCCGGCCAACATCAAGTCGGCGTCGAAATCGGTTGTTTCGGCGCTGGTGGGCATCGCCATCGACAAGGGCGTGCTGGCGGGTGCCGACCAGAAGGTCGCTTCGATCCTGCGCGCCGAGCTGCCGGCCAATCCCGACCCGCGCATGAACGACCTCACCATCGGCCACCTGCTCTCCATGCAGGCGGGGCTGGGCCGCATGTCCGGGCCAAACTACGGTGCCTGGGTTGCCAGCCCGAACTGGGTGCGGGCAGCGCTGGCAGCGCCCTTCGAGGACAATCCCGGCGGCGGCATGCTCTATTCCACCGCGTCGACGCATCTGCTCTCGGCGATCCTGACCCGGCAGTCACGCCGCTCGACGTTGCAACTGGCGCGCGCCTGGCTCGGGCCACAGGAGGGCTTTGCCATCTCTGCCTGGGACCGCGACCCGCAAGGCGTCTATCTCGGCGGCAACCAGATGGTGATGACGCCGCGCTCGCTGCTCGCCTTCGGTGAGATCTATCGTAACGGCGGCAAGGCGCGCGATGGCCAGCAGCTTATCTCGCCAGGCTGGATTGCGCAGAGCTGGCAGGCGCGCACGCGCTCCATCTATACCGGCGACGGCTATGGCTATGGCTGGTTCCAGCAGGAGCTCGGTGGCCACCGGGTGAACTATGGCTGGGGCTATGGCGGGCAGATGATCTATGTCGTGCCGGGCCTGCAACTGACCGTCGCGATGACCTCCGACGAGACTGAATCCGCTGCCCGCAGCGGCCACCGCGAAGACCTGCACCGGCTGCTCGGACAGGTCATGACTGCGGTGGAGACGCGGAAGAGCTGAGAAGTTCAGGCTGTTCCGCGTCCCGTCAGTCGCCTCGCTCGATATCCGAGCGATGGCGGATGCCATTGCTGTCGATACGGCAACACCATTTGACATAGCTGGCCCAGCCTGTCCGGTTTCGCTCAATCACGCCGTTGGCAATGAGGTCATCCTCCGTGCCGTCAATGTCCGAATCCGGGCAGACGAGGCCAACCGCCATACCCTCGTGAAGGCCGAGCTCCGCGCCATGCACGTCGGCGCGCCGGTCCTTCTGCGAGAACAGCACCAGGTCGGGCTCAGCCATCTCGTTGAAGTCGACGTGAAAGATGTGCATCTGCCCTGGTTCCATTTGTGGGCGCTATCCCTGCCGGCAGGCGCGGTCGGCAGCAGAGAGAATCGTCGGGATGCGATGTGCGCCATGCATCGTGGCAACATTGGCGCGGGCCTGATGGACATCCATGCCGGAGCTGGTCACGTATAGCGGCTTGATGCTCGTGCCGCGCAGCACTTCGGCCTCGGCCGGCGTATCGCGAAACCGGTTCTTGGCGACACCGATGACGGGCACGCGCTCTTCCAGCGCCCGATAGAGATACATTCCCAGGCCGTCGCGACCATTTGCGCCCAGCGACACGTATCCATCAACGATCACGGCTTCGGGCAGCCCGGTCACCGCAGAGATGACGGTCAGGATGCAGGGCAACTCACGCCGGTAAAACTCGCCCGGTTGATAGTTTTCGACACGGTCGATGCGCCGGATGATCGTCTGCGCAACAACTCCCGACGGCCAGTCACGGAAGACAATGCCGGCAGCGACCGCGCTCCCGTCATCGCGATAGTCCACGTCGACCGCAAGCAGCATGTCACCCCCGGATGCGCAGGACGTTCTACTTCTTCTGCGCCGGATAGATGCCGGCCGTCAGCTGCTTGGTGGCCAGCCCGCGCGCGATGCCCTCGGCGTCCCGCGCATTTTTGGCCAGCGAGATCGCCTGCCCCTTGCGGATCAACAGGCCTGACGTGAGCGCACGGTTGCTGCGCCGGATGCGGGCGAGGAACGGCGTTCGCTCGCGGTTGGTGAAGGTCGCAGCAATGGTTGCGCGCGCGCAATGCTGGGCCACGCTCTCCATCCAGCCTTCGGCCAGGGTCGCGCCCGGCTCCAGAAACAACAGCCACTCGCCCTTGGCCTGACGCGCGCCGGTGGCCACCCCGCCCTGCCCCAGCCAGGTGCAGCCAGCAATGTCGGACACTTTGTGGGTGTGGTCGGTTGAGCCAAGGTCGCAGACGATCACCTCGCGCACGAGACCTTCCACCGCCCCGCCAACCAGCGAGGCCAGGGTACGCGGCAGGTCATCTTCACTGTCGTGAGTTTCAATCAGAACCGAAAGCATGCGGTCCCATATCGGAAAGCTGGCACAATCGCCAGACTCTGCTGGCTCAGCAACTGTTACGCGAGCGCCGCTGCAAAAGTCGCCGGTTTGAACCCGAACACAAGCTGCGAACCGGTATCCAGGACCGGTCGTTTGATCAGATTGGTGTTGGCGAGGATCAGCGCCTTCGCCTTTGCCTCGTCGATGTCAGCCTTCGCGGTCTCCGGCATTTCCTTGTAGCTGGTCGAGTTTCGATTGAAGACCGTCTCCCAACCGGCGCGGGCGAACCAGTCATCAACAACCTTCGGGTCAAGCGTCTGCTTGCGATAATCGAAGAGCGTGTAGTCGACCTTCCCGGCCTCCAGCCATTTCATCGCGTTACGAACCATGTCGCAGGATTTGAAGCCGTAAAGGGTAACAGTCATCGCGGTGCCTCCGGGTCGAGCCACGGTTATCCGAGAGTGTCGCCAGGCGCAACGCTCAGCAATGCTACCGGGGGCTACCGGCGCTCTACCGGGGCCAGCGCTACTGGCCGGGCTCCTCTTCTGCCAGTTCCTCGCCCACCGGCCCGATGTCCTCGGGTGGGCCCTGCGCCGCCTTCAGGTAGCGGGCCGCCGCCCAGCCCTGCAATTGCGGATTGTCCAGATCACCAATCTTGCACCAGCGGATCTTGCGAACCTCAGCGCAACCGTAATTTTTCACCAGGACGCCCTGGGGCAGCCGGCCAATCCTCATCCCGGTGGCCGAAGCCGTGGCGCGCAGGTTGAGCAGATCATCCGGCGCAAGACCGACAACCGTAAAGTGGCCTGGCTCCGGCCTGGCTTCAGCAGGCGTCTGCGCCTCCTGCGCGAAGACTGGCGTGAGCGCGGACAAACTCGCGCCGAGCGCCATCGCAGCAACAGTTTTCCTCACGACCATTGAGCCCCCTGGACCCAAGGTCGTTTCAATTCCCGGCAGCAGTATGGCAAGACTGACTTCTGTCTTCGGGTTCGCCCGGGCGAAATTCACGGGCCGGCTTCAACCTTCACCGATATTGACTGGTGGCGCCAGAATTCCACATCACAGTCGATGATCCGGCCATTCTGGTCGCGGTTGAGCCTGATGATCTGCAAGCCGTAGGCACCGTCAGCGCAATTGAGCTCGCGCGCCTGCGCGCCGCGCAGCGCAACCGGATTGATCTCGAAGAAAGCAGAGCCGTACCCGACACCATAAATCTCAAGGTACATGTCGCTGAGCGACCGGGTGAGATCGTGCTCGAGGATGTCAGGAAAAACCTCCCTGGACAGGTAATGCTCGACATATAAAACCAGCCGCCCGTCCAGCTGGCGGCGGCGGACAATCTTCCAGTATTCGGTATCGGGACCGCCCCCCAGCAGCTGCGAAATTTCGGGCGGCGCTGTTGCCGAGCCAGCGGAGATCAGCTCGGTTCGAGGCTCAAAGCCTTGCTCGCGCGCCATCTCGTGAAAATTCGAATGGCGCAATGGATCATAGATCATGCGCGGGCCGGCAATGAACCACCCGCGACGATTCTCGCGATAGATCAGGCCGTCGATCTCGATGCGCTGCAGTGCCTGGCGCAAGGTAATCCGTGTCGTCGAGTAGGTCTCGATCATCTGCCGCTCGGCAGGCAGTCTGCCCTCCGGCGCCAGCAAACCCGACATGATGTCCCGCCGTAGCGCTTCTTCGAGGGAATCCATTCTCATACCAACGTGGCTTCAACGTTGCATGGCTTCGCTGAAACCGCAAATTGCGCTGCCGAGGAGCCAGAGGTTGGCCGGCGGTTGCCCAGAGGTCAGTGGAGCTTGCTGATCAAACAGCCTTACGCATCCGCGCGCACGTGCTTGTAGAGCGTTGTGCGCGAAATGCCGAGCTGACGCGCCGAGCGCGAGACATTCCTGCCATTGCCTTCAAAGTTTGCGCGTATTTCGACGCATCGCGCCTCATTGAGCGGATGGCCGCGGCAATCCGGGCAACTGTTCGACGAAACTGCTCTCACGGCCGGATCGAACGAGCCTTCATCCAGATGCTCGCTGCGCAATAGCGCGCGCTGCAGCACGGACTGGAGCTCGCGCATGTTGCCGGGCCAGCGGCGGGATGACAGGCGCTCGATGGCAGCGTCGGTCACTGCAGCGCTTGGCGAGATTGTCGCCACCAGATGGCGCACGATGGCCGGAAAATCGCGCCGTGCTGCGAGCGGCGGCAAGTGAACCTCAAAGGCGTTCAGGCGATAGAGCAGATCGCTGCGGAAGGTGCGCGCAGCGACCATTTCATGAAGGTCTTGATTGGTGGCCGAGACGATCTGCACATCCAGCTTGTGCAGCTTCTGGCCACCGACCGAACGCACCTCCATCGTGTCGAGAAACCTGAGCAACGCGGTCTGCGCCGCAAGCGGAATGTCGGCCACCTCGTCGAGAAACAGCGTGCCGCCATCGGCCTGCCGGGCCAGACCCGGCGCGCCTTCGTTGCGGGCATTGGTGAACGCGCCGCGCTCATGTCCGAACAGCTCGGCGATGAAAAGCGCCTCGGGCAGCGCGCCGCAATTCACTGCGACGAACTCGCCCTTGCGCCCGCTCGCTGCGTGAACGTGGCGCGCCATCAGGTCCTTGCCGGTCCCGGTCTCGCCGGTGACATGCACGGGCAGCCGCAGCGCTACGGCATCATCGACATCGCGCAATGCTGACTGCAGAGCGGGGTCCTCGCAGACAAAGTCAGGCTTTCCCGCTCCACCCAGCGCCTGGCGCACCACGGCCCTGCCCGGTTTGGGCGCAGCAACGGATTTGCGGCCGATCTGTCTGCACACCATGAAGAGGCCACTTCCTGCGCGGTCGCGCAGCCGCACCAGCCCGCCATCCAGCAGGCCGTGCATGATCGAACCAAAGCGCGCGTCAAACAGCGACTCGAAGTGACTATGGCCATCCAGCACCAGACCATCCAGCAGCGCTGTGCCCGGGCGGTTCAGCGACTGCACCGCGCCATCGGGCGAGACAGCAATCAAGCCGGCCGACAGCGTGTCGAGATATTCGGCGCGCGGGTGGAAGGCGAGGATGAAACTGTTGACCTGCTCGTGGAAGATCAGGCCGTTTTCAATCTGCGACGTCGCCATCCTGACCAGCGCATGCGTGTGCTGCTGGCGCGCCTCGTTGGCGCAGGAGGCGTCAAGCAGACCGAGCACCTCGCCACGCGAGTTCAGGATCGGCGAGGCCATGCAGCTCAGATGCGCGTGGCAGGTGAAATAGTGCTCGCGCCCATAGACCGCGACCGGCTCCCTGGCCAGCGCAACAAGGCCAAGCGCATTGGTGCCGCGCTCATGCTCGCGCCATACGCTGCCTGGAATGATCGAGCGGCCGGCCTCGCTCTCGGCAAACTGCGCATCGCTGATAGTGTCGAGCACCACGCCGTCCGCGTCGCCGAGCGCGATGGTGAAATTGGAGCCGGCGATCTGCGAATGGAGAAGCTGCATTTCGGCCAGTGCCAGCCGGCGCAACGCTGCCAACGCCTCGCGCCGGTGCCCGACCTGCGCGAACGGAATAACCTCGCCGCCCGGTCGTGAACGCGGGTCCAGTCCAATCTCGCGGCAGCGCTGCCAGCTGGTCGAAATCGCCTCCGGCAAAGCTCCCGCCGGGAAACGCGATCCGTTTTCCAATGCCGAGCGCGCCCGGTCCATTGCAGACAGGTGTTGCACAGCTCCTCCTGCAGCCACTCTAGGGTGCATCCGGCTTTTCGCAATGACCAGTTTCTGGACAGTACGAAGTGTTGAACTGTCCAGTTTGTGAAGGGATGAAGCCGACCCCCAATCTTTAACAGATTGATAATCCATATGGTTCCGGTCTGGCACGGCCATTGCTGACTTCTGGTCAGGCGCTGCGGCGCTCTGATGGAGGAGACATCGATGAAAGCCCAGGTGCTGAAGAAGTATGACGACAGCCTCACAGGCAAACTGTGGGTCGACTTTGAAGACGTGCCGGATCCCAAGATCGAGAAGTCAACCGATGTGATCGTGCGGATTGGTGGCGCGGGCGTCTGCCGCACCGACCTCCACATTATTGAAGGTGTGTGGCGTCCGCACATGGACCCCAATGGCAGCCAGCTGCTGCCGCTGATCATGGGCCATGAAAACGCCGGATGGATCGAGGCTGTTGGCAAGGAGGTCGAGGGCCTGAAGGTCGGCGATCCCGTCATCGTGCACCCCAAAATGTCGGATGGCACCTGCCTCAACTGCCGCCGCGGCATGGACATGCATGCACCCGGCAAATTTCCCGGCCTGGATTCCAATGGCGGCTATGCGCAGTATCTCTGCACCTCCGTGCGGAACATCGTGAAGCTGCCGAAGACGCTGGCGCCCAAGGAGGTCGCGCCCTATTCCGACGCCGGGCTGACTGCCTATCGCGCCGTGAAGAAAGCCTCGCGGCATCTGCTGCCGGGACAGGCCTGCGTGGTTATCGGTGCCGGTGGCCTCGGCCATATCGGCATCCAGTGCCTCAAGGCGATGTGCGCTGCTGACGTGATCGTTGTCGACAAGGCGGATGCCTCGCTGGCGCTGGCCGGACGCATTGGTGCCGACCATCTGGTCAAGGCCGATGGCAACGAGGTCGAGGCCGTGCTGCAACTCACCCAGGGCGAAGGCGCGGAAGCCGTGATCGACTTTGTCGGCGAGAAGGGCACCACCGCCAAGGGCCTGGCGATGACCCGGCCGTCCGGCAGCTACTACGTCGTCGGCTATGGCGAAAACATCAACATTCCGACCGTCGACCTGGTGATCGCCGAGAAAAACATCATCGGCAATCTGGTCGGCACATGGGCGGAACTCGTTGAACTGATGGCGCTGGCAGACCGCGGTCTCGTGAACCTGACCACCGTTGAGTACAGCCTCGCCAACGCCAACCAGGCTCTGCAAGACCTGAACGCCGGCAAGATTCACGGCCGGGCGGTTCTTGTGCCCTGACAATTCACTTCGATCCGGGCCGGCGTCAGGAGGATCGACGCCGGTCCGCTCATCAACCGGGAGGACCCCAATGCCAAAGCTGAAGTTTCTGCTCTCTACTGCATGCGCACTGGCGATTGCGTCGCCTGCCATCGCAACCGATATCGACTATTCGAAATATGGCGACTACGCGAAATACGGAAAGGCCGCCGACGTTGCGGGCGCCTGCTCCTACGAGGCGATTGACGCCAAGGACTATTCCGGCCGCACGCTGAAGGTGATCACCCACGCGGTGCCTGTTATCGGAGAGCCGACCGTGCTGCATGCCAAGCAGTTCGGCGACCTGACGGGCGCAAAGGTCGATGTTGTGAACATCCCGTTCGGCGATCTCTACCAGCGCCTGATGATCCCGTTTCAGACCGGCCAGGCCGCCTATGACGTGATGTTCTATCCGTCGCTCTGGATCGGCGACGTGCACAGCTTCCTGCAGCCGGTGCCGGACGCCTACAAGGCGATCAGCGGCATGGAGGATGTCACCCAGAACTACCGCGACGTCGCAACCTGGGGCGACCAGATGGTGCAGTACCCGATGGATGGCGACCGCCACTATCTGAAGTATCGCTCGGACATTCTGGCAAACCCGGAATTCCAGGCGCGCTTCAAGGAAAAGACGGGCAAGGACCTCCAGGTCCCCGCAACCTGGGAGGACTATAACGAAGTCGCAAAATTCTTCTCCGGCTGGGACTGGGCCGGTGACGGCCAGAACCGCTTCGGCAGCGCCGAGGTGACCAAGCGCGACGATCTGATGTTCTCGGCCTTCATCAGCCGTGCGGCAGCCTATGCCAAGAACCCGAACGTGAAGGGCGGCTTCTTCTTCGACCTCGAAACGATGGAGCCACAGATCAACAATCCGGGCTTTGTGAAGGGGCTCGAAATGTTCATCGATGCGCAGGCGGCCTTCCCGCCGGGCGGCTCGAATTTCGGCCTTGGCGACGAGATCTTCTCGTTTGGCGGCGGGCAGACGCTGATGAGCTATTCCTGGGACGACGCCTTCATTCAGGCGCAGGAGGCTGACAGCCCGATCCGCAACAAGGTGGCGGCTGCACCGCTGCCGGGTGCAAACGAGGTCTGGAACCGCGTCACCAAGACGTGGGACAAGTTCGAGACGCCGAACGCCCCGCCTTACATCACCTGGGGCTGGACCTCTGCGGTCGCCAAGGCGTCCCAGAACCACGACATGGCGTTCGACTTCCTGTGCTTCTTCTCCAATGAGGCGAATGCGCAGCTCGATCTGCAGATCGGCCGGTTCGGCGTGAACCCGTATCGCAAGGCGCATTTCGACGCGAAGTTCTGGCAGGACAAGCTGGGCTGGGAGGCGAACACCGCCGAGACCTACGTGAAGACCCTGTCTGGCATGGATGACAGCAATAACCGCGTGTTTGACCTGCGCGTGCCCGGCGTGAACCAGTTCATGTCGACGCTCGCCAATGGCGTTGCGGAAGCCATGGCTGGCCAGAAGAAGCCTCAGGAGGCGCTGGATGGCGTCGCTGCGCAGTGGAAGGAAATCGTCCAGCGCATCGGCCCTGACAAGGTCAAGGAGGCCTATGCCAACGTCGTCGCGCTCGAGGATCGCGGCCGCTAATTCTGACGCATGAACCCAGTGAAACGGGGCGGGGCTAAAACTACCCGCCTCGCCCTGCCCTTTCCGGAACCTCGCCATGCAACAGGCTGAACTGCGCTTCTACAAGCTCTGCTTCCTGCTCCCCGGCCTGCTTGTGCTGCTGGCAATCATCCTGTTTCCGTTGCTGTTCACCATCCGCGTTTCGATGTCAGGCTGGGGACCGGTGTCGCCCGGCCTCGACTGGGCGGGAGCGCGCAACTATCTCGCCGTATTCGGCGATGTCCGCTTCTGGCAATCGATGGTGCGGCTGGCTGCGATGGCCGTCACCACCGTGCTGATCCAGTATGTGCTGGGCTTTGCGCTGGCGCTGCTGGTGTGGCGCGACATCAAGCTGCGCCGCTTCTGGCGGGTGCTGTTTCTGGTGCCGATGATGACCACGCCGGTCATCATGTCGGTGATCTGGCGCACGATTTTCCACGAGTCGCTCGGGCCCGCAAATGACTTCCTGTCGCTGTTCGGGCTTGGGCCCTACCCCTGGCTGACACAGTCGAGCTGGGCGGTTGCCAGCGTCATGCTGGTAGAGATCTGGCAATGGACGCCCTTCATGTTCCTGCTTCTGCTCGCCGGGCTGATCAGCCTGCCGCGCGAGCCGTTTCTGGCTGCCGCCATTGACGGGGCGGGGCCGATCCGGACCTTCTTCAACGTGACCTTTCCGCTGCTGGCGCCTGTCTCCGTCGGGGCCATCATCATACGGCTGATCGAGGCTTCGAAGCTGATGGAGACGGTCTATGTGCTGACCTCCGGCGGCCCTGGCACCGCCACGGAGACAGCTGGCTATTACATCTACATCCGGGGCCTGCGCGATTTCGAGATCGGCTACGCGGCGGCGCTCTCCATCACCTATCTGGTCATCATGATCGTGCTGCTCACGGTGATCGCCAAGCTGCTGGTGCGCACGCTGGTTGGAGGCAGCAAATGATCAAGTTTCTCAAGTATGCGGCAGTGGTGATCTGGGGTGCCTTCGTGGTGACGCCGCTGCTCTGGGCGCTGACCACCTCGTTCAAGACCGCGAACGCCGTGACCTCCGGGCCAACTTATATTCCGTTCGTGCAGTATGAGCCGTCGCTTAATGGGTAGCGCAGCCTGTTTGGCGGCGTCGGCGGCATCGACATCGTCAAACCCTATCTGAACAGTCTCATCGTCACCGGTTGCGCTACGGCGATCTCGCTGGTGCTCGGCACGCTTGCCGCCTACGGCCTCTCGCGCTTCACCTATCGCGCCGGCTTCGTGAAAAACGCCGACCTGATCTTCTTCTTCATCTCGCAGCGCATCATGCCGCCCATAGTGCTGTCGATCCCGTTCTTCCTGCTGCTGCAGTTTCTCGGCCTGCTCGATTCCCGCATCGGGCTGATCCTCGTCTACATCGCGCTGCTGCTGCCGATTGCGGTGTGGATCATGGTCGACTTCTTCGATGGCGTGCCGCGCGCAGTCGACGAGATGGCAATGCTGGATGGCTGTACCCCGTTCGAGGCGTTCCGCCGTGTGGTGCTGCCCAATTCGCTGCCTGGCATTCTGGTCGCCGGCATGTTCTGCCTGATCTTCGGCTGGAACGACTTCTTCTTCGCCTTCACGCTGACCTTCACCGAGACGCAGCTTCTGCCGGTTGCGGTGGTGGCGCTGAACTCCTCGGTCACGCCCTGGTGGAGCCTGTCAGCCTCGGCGCTGATTTCGGTTGCGCCGCTGCTGGTCATCGCCTTCTTCGTCGAGCGCCTGCTGTCACGCGGCACGCTCGCCGGCGCGATACGGTAGCGCGCATGGGGCTGGTCATCAAAAACATCAAACTGACGCAGGGCGGGGTGGCATTCCTCGACGGCGTGTCCGCGCAATTCGAGCGTGGCCAGTTGACCACGATCATCGGGCGGACGCTTGCCGGCAAGACCACGCTGATGCGCGTGCTCGCCGGGCTGCAGGGTTTCGATTCCGGTGCGGTGACGCTGGACGGCAAGCCGTTCGGCGACCTGCCGGCATGGAAGCGCGACGTCGCGATGGTCTACCAGCAGTTCATCAACTACCCGCATCTCAGCGTGTTCGAGAATGTCGCGTTCCCCTTGCGCAAGCGCAAACTGCCGGAGGCGGAGGTGCGCGAGCGCACGACGCGCGAACTGGCGACCGTTGGGCTGTCCGCCTTTCACGACCGCCGCCCGTCGGCGCTGTCGGGCGGCCAGCAGCAGCGCGTCGCGCTGGCCCGCGCGCTGGTGCGCCGCGCCCCGATCCTGTTGCTCGACGAGCCGCTGGTGAACCTCGACTACAAGCTGCGCGAGCAGTTGCGCGACGAGTTCCGGCGGCTGCTGGCTGATCAGAGCGAAGCCATCATGCTCTACAACACAACCGAGCCGGCCGAGGCGATGATGCTGGGCGACCGGGTCATCGTGTTGCATGAGGGCCGCGTGTTGCAGACCGGCGCGCCTGCCGAAGTCTATGAGCGCCCGGCATCGGCGCTGGTTGCCGGCATCGTCAACGACCCGCCGATGAACATCTTTGCGGGCGCTGTTGCAGACGGTTCGATCACGCTGCCCGGCGCAACGCTGCCGCGGCCTGCACACCTGTCTGGCCTCGCGCCGGGCGGCTACCGGTTCGGCCTGCGCGCCAACGATCTGTCGCTTGCCGACAGCGGCATTGCCGGCACCGTCAGCTTCTCGGAAGTGTCGGGCTCCGAGACCTTCCTCTACCTCGACGCTGCCTTTGGCGCAGCGGTGGTACAGGTCGAAGGCGTGCACTCCTTTGACGTGGACGCGACGGTTCACTTGCAGATCAGGCCGGAGCGGCTGTTTGCCTTTGAGGCGGAAGGCGATGGCGCGCTGGTTGCAGCACCGGGGAGGACAGGCTGATGGCAAGCATCACCCTCGACGGGGTTGGACACAGCTATGGCGGCGGCATCTATGCGCTGGAGAAATCCAGCCTGCACTTTGAGGACGCGCGCACCTACGCGCTGCTTGGGCCATCGGGCTGCGGCAAGACCACGATGCTCAACATCATCTCGGGACTGGTGACGCCGTCGGACGGGCGCGTGCTGCTCGGCGACCGTGACGTCACAGACGTGAAAACCGCCGAGCGAAACATCGCCCAGGTGTTTCAGTTCCCGGTCATCTACCAGTCGAAGAGTGTGTACGGAAACCTTGCCTTTCCGCTGGTCTGCCGCAACTGGCAGAAGCCACGTATCGAAAAGCGGGTCGCCGAGATCGCCGACATTCTCGGACTGACATCCCGGCTCGGGCAATCGGCGCGCGCGCTGACGGCGGATGAGAAGCAGCTTGTCTCGCTCGGGCGCGGGCTGGTGCGCGACGATGTCGCCGCGCTGCTGATGGACGAGCCGCTCACCGTCATCGATCCGCAGTTGAAGCTCGAATTGCGCCGCCGCATCAAGCAGGCCAACGCGCGTACCCGCCACACCATCATCTACGTCACCCACGATCAGAACGAGGCAATGACCTTTGCCGACGAGGTGCTGGCGATGCGCGATGGCGAGGTGTTGCAGCGCGGCACGCCGGAGCAACTGTTCGAGCAACCGGCCGACACCTATGTCGGCGCTTTCATCGGCTCGCCCGGCATGAATTTTATGCGCGCGGAGCAGACCGGCGCGGACATCGTGCTCGGCGACCTGCGTATTTCTGGCGGAACAAATGACGTGACCGGGGGTTCTGTTTTGCAACTGGGCATCCGGCCGGAGCACATCAGGCTGGCGGCAGGAAAAGGCGGGCTGCCGGCGCGCGTGGTGAGTGTGCAGGACCTTGGCGCGGTCAGGATTGTCGAGTTCGACCTGTATGGGCAGACCGTGAAAATGAAGCAGTCGCGCGAGGCGCCGATGCCGGACGGAGATGTCTCGATCAGTCTCCCGCCGGACAAGGTCAGGATCTATCGCGACGGCCGGCTGGTGGAGCGCTCGTCCGCCGCGTCATAGGGGGTGAACTGACCGACGAACGCCGCCGTGACGGGTTACAGCTTGCGCGACGCCGCGTATCGCGCGAGAAGCGAAGCCAGAAAACTGGCATACGCATGTTCACTACCCGTCCTGAGATTCTCGGCACATTCGGCGTTGTTACAACCACCCACTGGATCGCATCGGCAGTCGGAATGTCGATGCTGGAGCGCGGTGGAAATGCCTTTGACGCAGCGGTCGCGGCGGGTCTGACGCTGCAAGTCGTCGAGCCGCATCTGGTCGGCCCCTCGGGTGAGGCGCCGATCATTTTCCATTCCGCCAGGACCAACCAGACGCAGGTGCTGTGTGGCCAGGGCGTCGCGCCGGAGGCGGCGACCATCGCCCACTATCG
>CAYZQP010000013.1:25415-26523 GCA_964480545.1 uncultured Mesorhizobium sp.
TTCCGGCCTGCTGGCGACAGTGGTGCCGGGTGCCTTCGACGCCTGGATGCTTTTGTTGCGCGATCACGGCTGGCTCAGCCTGCGCGAGGTCATGGAGCCGGCGATCCACTATGCCCGCACTGGCCATCCGATGCTGGCGCGCGTCGCTTCGACAATCAGGGATCAGGCGGATTTTTTCGCAAGAGAGTGGCCAAGCTCATATGCGCTCTGGGCACGTGGAGGAAAACTGCCGCAGGCCAGGGAGCTGTTTTCCAACCCGCCGCTGGCCGAAACCTGGCAGCGCATTGTCGATGAGGCCGAGACTGCCGGCAGCGACAGGCAGGCGGTGATCGACCGCGCGCGCGATGCGTTCTATCGCGGCTTCGTCGCCGAGGAGATCGACCGCTTCTGCCGAAGCACGGAGGTGATGGACACCAGCGGCGAGCGCCACAGCGGTATCCTGACGGCTGACGACATGGCGCGCTGGAGCGCAACCTACGAAGACCCGCTGACCTATGACTATCATGGCTGGACTGTCGCCAAGACCGGTCCCTGGGGTCAGGGTCCGGCACTGTTGCAGTCACTGGCGCTGCTGAAGGATACCGATATCGCTGATGTGGACCCCGCCGGTCCGGACTTTGCGCATACGACCATCGAAGCGATCAAGCTCGCGTTCGCGGATCGTGAAATCTATTATGGCGACCCGGATTTCGTTGCGGTGCCGATGGCCGAACTTCTGTCCGAGGCCTACAATTCCGGGCGTCGCAAATTGCTCCGTCCCCAGGCATCGCTGGAGCTGAATCCCGGCCTGATCCCGGGCTATGAAAAGCAGCTCGAAGGCGGCAAGGCGCAGTTTCGCTACGCCGGCGAGCGCAAGCATATCGGCCCGGGCGCAGGCGAACCGACGATGGCGCATTTGCGGACCGAAAAGCGCGGCGACACCGTGCATATCGACGTCATCGACCGCTTCGGCAATATGGTTTCGGCGACGCCCTCCGGAGGCTGGCTGCAATCCTCGCCCATCATCCCCAGGCTCGGCTTCGCGCTCAACACGCGTGCCCAGATGTTCTGGCTGGAAGAAGGTCTGCCCTCAAGCCTGGCGCCGCGCAAGCGCCCGCGCACCACGCTG
>CAYZQP010000014.1:0-25573 GCA_964480545.1 uncultured Mesorhizobium sp.
GGCGCGGGCAAGACGACGCTGGTCTCGCTGCTGCCGCGCCGGACGGGCCGACAAAGGCGACGGTCTGGCCAGGCTCGATCTCAAGGTTCAGGTCGGTGAAGACGAGGCGGCCATCGGCATAGGCAAAGCTGACGTGATCGTAGCGGATGCGGCCTTTCAGGTGGTCAACGGCGCGTGCGTCCGGGCGGTCGGCGATGTCCGGCTCAGTGGCGAGCAGCGCCTGATAGCGCTGGAATCCGGCAATGCCCTTCGGATAGGTCTCGATGACCGAATTGATCTTCTCTATGGGGCGGAAGAACACGCTGACCAAAAGCAGGAAGCCGACGAAACCGCCGGCCGTCATCTCGCCGCGAATAACGAAATAGCTGCCGGCCAGCATGACGACCAACTGAATCAGCCGCATGCCCAGATAGTTCAGCGAGTTTGAGGCGGCCATGATGCCATAGGCCGACAGCTTGGTCTTGCGGTAGCGCGCGTTGTCGTGCGCAAAGAGGTCGCGCTCGTGGTCCTCATTGGCGAAAGCCTGCACCACGCGCATGCCGCCGAGGTTCTCCTCCAGCCGCACATTGAAATCACCGACGCGGCTGTAGAGCGCCTGCCAGTTGTGGGTCATCTTCGCGCCGTAGTGGCTGGTGACCCAGGCGATGAGTGGCACGATTGCGGCGGTCAGCAGCGCCAGTTGCGGGTTGATCCAGAACATCAGCGCAAAGGCGCCGAGGAAGGTCATCACCGCGATGAACAGATCTTCCGGGCCGTGGTGCGCGACCTCGCCGATCTCCTCGAGATCCTTGGTGACGCGGGCCAGCAGGTGGCCGGTCTTGTGATTGTCGTAGAAGGCGAAGGACAGTTTTTGCAGGTGGTCGAAGCTGCGCCGGCGCATCTCGGTTTCGATATTGATGCCGAGCATGTGGCCCCAGTAGACAACGATGGCCATCAGCCCGGTGTTCGCGATGTAGACGACCAGCAGGCCAGCCGCAGCCAGCACGATCATGCCCCATTGCTGCGTCGGCAGCAGCTGGTCAACGAAGGCTTTTGCCGCGATGGGGAAGGCAAGCTCCAGCAGGCCGGACAGCACAGCGCAGCTGAAATCCAGAATGAACAGGCCCTTCCACGGGCGGTAATAGGCGAAGAAGTCGCGGATCATTTGGCTGTCTGGCTCGTATCCGTAGTTGGTCAGCGGGCATCCTTGCGGGCCTCGTCACCGGCGAAACCCTTGCGCCAGTAAGCGACTGCGAGGTGCTGTTCGCGGGTGAGGCCGCGCTCGCCGCGAAAATGCTTGCGGATCGTGACGAAATCGCGGAACTCGCAGCCCGCCCACGCGAAGATTCTGCGCTCATCTGCGGGCCATTCTATGTCATTGAGAGCGTCCGAAAGCGGGCGGCTGCCACGATAGAGCCATTGCAGATCAACGCCGGCGCGGCTTGGCAGGTCCTGCCGCTCCGCTTCATTCTCCACCTCGATCCGGACAATGGCTGTGGCTTCTGCGGGCAGGCGCTCCAAGATGCGGGCGATTGCCGGAATGGCGGTCTCGTCGCCAAGCAGCAGATACCAGTCGGCCTCGGGCACCTTGCCGCCACCGGGACCGGTCATGCCTAGGACATCGCCGATCTTCGCCTCGGCTCCAAACTTCGCACCGGGCATAGATGCACCTTCGTGCAACACGAAATCGATATCGACTTCACCGGCATCCGCATTGACGCGGCGCAGGGTGTAGATGCGCACGTCTGGTCGCGCATCGCCTTCCGGCCATTTCGGGCGGCCGTCCTCGCCCATCACAGGCCATTGTGGTTCAACCGAGCGATCACGTGGCAGCAAGAGGCGCACATGCAGCCCGCCCTCGGCGAAGCGGGTGAGGTTCTCGCCGGTCAGCGTCAGCCGACGCATGTGCGGGGTGACGTCAGCGATACGCTTCACGCGCATCTCGCGAAAATAGGGCAGCGGCGCGCCAGCTGCGCCATCGCCATACCAGACGATGGTTGGTGCGCTGTCGGCGAGGTTGAGCAGGTGCTCGGCCATCGCGAGCTTCACATAGGCAAGCGCGACCTCATCCTTGCCGAAAGCGCAAATCTTCAAACACTTTCCGCAATCCTCGACATCGGCTGCGCCAAAGCCTGTCTCGATGCGGCGGCAGCGGCCTCTGCCAGAGACTTCGCCGAACTCGCGGAAACGTGCGCACAGAGCCTGCATCGTGCTCTTTGGCGACGGCAGCACAATCTCGGCGGTGGCGGTGAAGACGCGGGGCATTTCAGACATGACGCGGCGTTCCTCGAGCAAGCAGATAGATCAGGTACGGTCCACCCAGCAGGGCCGCAAACAGCCCGACGGGCAACTGATAGGGGAAAGCGGCCATGCGCGCCAGCCAGTCCGACAGGGCCATAAGTACGATGCCGATCAACATCGCGCCGATGAGCTGGGATCTCGCGCGGGTGAGACCGGACAGGCGCGCCAGATGCGGCGCGATCAGGCCGACAAAGCTGAGCGGTCCGACATAGAGCGCGGCGAGTGCGGTGAGCAGTCCGGCGGTGGCGATCAGCACCAGACGGGCGCGCGCAACGCCGAGCCCAAGCGCCTGCGCGGCAGCGTGACCAAGCGGGAAAACATCCAGCCAACGCGTCGCCAAAAGCAGCGGCAGCGCAAGCAGGGTGACGCCAGCGAGTGCGATCCAGGCATCGACCGGTGTCGCGCCGCTGGTCGAGCCGGTGAGCCAGCGCAGCAGCGCCTGCGACTGCTGGTTGCCCATGGCGATGACGGCTGTCAGCACCGAAGAACAAAGCGCGTTGACCGCGATGCCGGCAAACAAAAGACGCTCCGGGCCAAGCCCGCCGCGTGCGCCAAAGGCGAGGATCAGCATCAGCACGGCGATTGCGCCGATGGCGGAGCCGGCAATCAGCCAGGGCAAGCCGACCGCAGCTCCGGCAAACATCATGATGAGCGCTAGGCCGGCACCGGCGCCCATACCAACCCCCAGGATTTCCGGCCCGGCCAGCGGATTGCCGGAGACGCGCTGGATGGCGACGCCGGCCGCCGCCAGCATTGCACCGCAGGCACCGGCGACGACGAGGCGCGGCAGACGCAGGTCGATCAGCCCGGCCAGAACCTCGCCACTGGAAAGCGTCCAGCCGTCTGGCCCGCGCCCGAGATAGAGCGCTGCCAGAGCTGTGACGACCGCCAGAAGCGCCAGTCCGGCGAGCAACAGGGCAGGGTTGGCGGCGCGCCGCGACTGTGCGGTGCCTGAGGCGATGGACGGCCACTCAAACATGCGCAGGCGTGGCAGCAGCCAGATCAGCAGTGGCCCGCCGAGCAGCGCGGTCGCCGCACCCGTGGGGATGCGCTCGCCGCCTGCCCCGGCAAAAAGCTGCACCAGACCATCTGTCAGCCACAGCAGGATCGCGCCGATCAGCGGCGCTGCGATCAGCCGCTGGCGCAGATTGCGCGCCCCGGACAGCGCCGCGAGCGCCGGTGCTGCAAGGCCGACAAAGCCAATCACGCCGACC
Organism: uncultured Mesorhizobium sp.; assembly: GCA_964480545.1. GTDB lineage: Bacteria > Pseudomonadota > Alphaproteobacteria > Rhizobiales > Rhizobiaceae > Mesorhizobium_G. The sequence continues at coordinate 3,495 of CAYZQP010000014.1, forward strand.
TGCGCTGCCACCGTCGTTGCCATCCACACGGCAACCGCGATGATCGCGAAACGGCTGGCATGCAGCGCCACGCCGAGGCTGCGCGCGCTGGCGTCGTCGAGGCCGAGCAAAGCCAGCGGGCGCAACAGAAGGGCGGCTGCGATCAGGCCCGCGATGCAGCAGAAGGCAAGCATCAGTGCCGGCGCCCAGCCCTGCTGCACCAGCGAACCGCCGCCCCAGATGAACAGCGAAAACAGGTATTCGCCATTGGCGAGGATCAGCGCGCCGCTGGCGGCATTTGCCGTCAGCGCGATCATCATGCCGGCGAGTGCCACCGAGGCCGGCTCCAACCCGCGCCGCCAGGTCATGCCGAGGATGATGGCGACGGCTGCAATGCCGCCAAGGAACGCGACCGTCGAGACAGACCATTCCATCAACGCCGGCGCAAAGATCGTCGCGGTGGCCATCGCCAGCTGTGCGCCGGATGAGATACCCAGCGTCGATGGCTCAGCCAGCGGGTTGCGCAACACGCGCTGCAACAACAGACCGGAGAGCCCGAGCGCTGCCCCCGCCAGCAGCGCCACGGCTGCGCGCGGCAACACGCTTTGCATCAGGATGACGTTTTGCAGGTCCATCGGGGTTGTGCGCGCCGGGTCAGGCCATTGCGCGCGCAGGTTCAGGGCGAAGAGGAGTGCTGCAGCCAGACCGGCTCCAGCCCAGAGCAGGATTGGGGTTGGCTTCACCTGACCCCCCTCTGCCCTTCGGGCATCTCCCCCTCGCGGGGGGAGATTGGCAGCTCAGAGGGAAGCGCCCTCCTTCCGGCGATTGGCGAAAGCCGCGACGACAGCCAATCTCCCCCCGCGAGGGGGAGATGTCCGGCAGGACAGAGGGGGGTCAAGAGTACCAACGCGCTAGGCACGGGCAGCCCCGAAACCCTGCGCCAGCAGCGTCGCAAAGCGCGATGCCGAGGGTAGCGCGCCAAAGTGGTTGATCGGGTCCAGGATCGCCACGCGGCCCTCGCGCACCGCCGGCAGGGCGTTCCACAATGCGTTCTCGCGCAACGTGCGCTTCACCTCCGGCGGCAGCGGGCCAACCACAGCAATCGCCGCATCCGGCACGCGCGCCAGCGCCTCGATCCCGACTGGGGCAGCGGCGCTGTAGCTGGTCGGGTCGGTCCAGGCGTTGGTGAGCCCGACACGGCCAAGCACGTCGCCGAACATCGAGTCGCCACCAAATGCGCGAAAATGGCGGGAATCGCCGAGGCTGATGACAAAGACCGGCCGGCTGGCATAGGCGGCAAGCCGGGCCCTGGTCGCCTCGAGTTTGGCCGCGACTGCTGTGACGTATTCGCTCGCCTTGGCCTCCACGCCGAGCCGTTCGCCGAGCGCCAGCGTCGAGGTTTCCGCGAGAGCATAGGGCGGTTTGCCGGCTTCATAGACCGGCAATGCAAGCACCGGCGCGATGCGTTCAAGCACTGGCCGCTGATACTCGTAGAAGCCCGAGATCAGGATCAGGTCCGGCGAGAGCAGGCGCATCTGCTCCATGTTGGGCGAGCCGCGCAGGCCGAGATCGGCGACGGTTTCCGGCACCGCTGGCTCGATGGCGATCTCGCGAAACTGACGTAACTCGGTGGCCGCAGCGGGCACGATGCCCAGCGCCAGACAGGTTTCGAGATGGCCCCAGTCGATGACCGCAATTTTTTGCGACGCAGCGCGGGCCTGTGGCGCGAGCGCGGCGAGTGCGGAGGCGGTCAGGAAGGTGCGGCGGGACAGCCTCACAGCACGTAGCTCACAGGTGCGCCGGAGGTCTTGAGGATGCCCATCGGCAGGCCGTAAATCCGCTCCAGCACCTCGCTGTCGAGAATGTCGAGCGACGGCCCCTGCGCGACCACCTTGCCCTCGCGCAGCGCGACGATCTCGTCGCAGAAGCGGGCGGCCATGTTGATGTCGTGGATGACGATGACCACACCAACGCCACGCTCGTCGGCAAGCTTGCGGATCAGCGCCAGCATCTCGACCTGATGCGCTATATCCAGCGCCGATGTCGGCTCGTCCAGCAGCAGGCAGCGCGTGTCCTGCGCCACCATCATCGCGAGCCAGGCGCGCTGGCGCTCGCCGCCGGAGAGCGAATCCACCATGCGCCCGGCCATGTGGGTGAGACCAGTCTGCTCCAGCGCAGTGTCCACCCTGGTGGCGTCTTCCGCGCTGAAGCGACCGAGTGCGCCGTGCCAGGGAAAGCGCCCGAGACCAACCAGTTCGCGCACCGTCATGCCCTCGGCCGGCGGGGTGAATTGCGGCATGTAGGCGACCTGCCGGGCGAAGACGCGGTCGGTCATCGCGGCAATGTCCTGGCCGAGCAGGCTGATTGTGCCGGAGCCCTTCTGCTGGCGCGCCAGCATCTTAACCAGGGTGCTCTTGCCTGAGCCGTTGGCACCGACGAGGCCGTAGATGCGGCCCGGCGCCAGCTGGAGATCAAGCGGCTGCAATATCTGCCGGCCAGATGCGGAAAAGCCAACATCACGCAGCGCAAACAGCGGACCCGAAGACGCAGAAACGGGGGCAGTCATGCCGCCCCCGTCTCTGATGTCGAACTGGAGGTTCGAACTGCTACCACTTCGCGTGCGCTTTGAGCGTGAAGGTGCGGCCTGCCCCGTAGGCGCACGATCCAAAGAAGCCACCGTTCTGGCAGCTTGATACGTATTCCTCGTCGAAGATGTTGGCGACGTTGAGCGCGACGCCCCAGTTGTCGCGGTCGTAGCGGATTGCTGCGTCAACGACCGTGGAGTCAGGCACTACGTCCGTGTTCGTGCCGTTTGAGAAGGACTCGCCGACATAACGCACGCCGACGCCGCCGCCGAGGCCCTCAAGCTGGCCACTCTGCACGGTGTAGTCGAGCCAGAGCGAGGCGGTAACATCCGGGATCTGGATCGGGGTCATGCCGGTGGTTGCACCGGAAATGCCCTTCTTCACCTCGGCGTCCATATAGTTCAGGCCGCCGAGCACCTTTAAGCCATTGGCGAGGTTGGCCTGGATGCCAAGCTCGATGCCCTTGATGTTGATCTCACCGACCGCCGCGTTAAGCGCCGGGTTGGTCGGATGCGGGCCGATGACGTTGCTGCGTGTCAGGTCATAATAGGCTGCAGTGATGAGGCCGTCGAAGAAGGTCGGCGTGTACTTCACGCCGGCCTCAAACTGGCGGCCTTCATCCGGCTCGAAAATCTCGTTGCCGCCGGTGCTGGTCGTCGGGTTGAACGAGGTCGAATAGCTGGCGTAGGGGGTGACGCCGTTGGCAAACTCGTAGGCCAGACCGGCGCGGCCGGTGAACGCACCATCGTTGCGGCTGTAGTCGGTGCCGGTGGCACGGTCGAGATCTGTCGAAACCCAGTCGTACCGGCCGTTCAGCGTTGCGAGCCAGCCGCCGCCGAAGCGGATCTGATCCTGCGCGTAGATGCCGAACTGGTTGAGCGTGGTGTCGTCCTTTGGCCCGATAGGCTGGGTTGCAGTGAAGCCGCCATAGACCGGATTGATGATGTCGATATCGTTGGCGAACTCGAACGCTGTGCCTGCGTTGAGATTGTAGTAGCGATAGTCAGCGCCAAACAGCAGCGTGTGCTCCAGACCGCCGGTGTTCACCTTGCCCTCAAGCTGGTTGTCGACGGTAAATGTGCCGACATCGGTGTCATGGCCGAAGCGATAGCGGCCAAGTTTGGTGCCGGTCAGCACGCCGCTGGAGTAGAGGCCGTCCTCCTTCAGGGAGACGGTGCCATAGCGAAGGTTCTGGCGAACCGTCCAGCTGTTGTCGAATGTATGCGAGAACTCGTAACCGATCATCGCCTGGACACGATCATACTGCTCAATCGACTTTTCGCCGTAGAAGAAGCCGCGCGGGACCTTGTAGCCCGCAGCGTTCGGAACGACCGTGCCTTCATAGGGCAGGAAGCCGGTGCTGGTGTGGGTCAGGTCGGTGGCCGAAATCGAGGCCAGAACGGTCAGGCTGGTTGCCTCATCCGGCTGCCACTTGAAGCTCGGCGCAATCGCGCCACGGAAGTCCTCGGACTCATCGGTTTCCCAGCCGCCGCCAGATACCTTGGCGTTTACGCGGTAGGAGAACACGTCATTGACCTTGTCGCCGAAATCGCCGGCTATATAGCCGTTGCCGAAGCTGTTGATGCCGGTTTCGACATAGCGCACGCGCTCGCCGGGACGCTTGCTGACATAGTTGATGAAGCCGCCGGGGTTACCGCCGCCATAGAGGGCTGACGAAGGGCCTTTGACCACTTCGATGCGCTCAAGGAAAAACGGGTCGACCAGGAACGTGCCGAAGCCTGTCTGGTAGAAGGACAGGCCGTCCATGAAGATGCCGGTCTGGTCTGCCTGGAAGCCGCGCACAAACAGCCAGTCCGTGTCGGCGTCGGTGCCATAGGTCGAGGGGACAACGCCCGGGACGTAGCGCAGCGCCTCGTCAATCTTTTGCGGGCTCTGCATATCGATCTGCTCGCGGCCGACGACCGAGACTGACTGCGGGATGTCCTTGATGTCGGTGGCGGTCTTCGAGCCGGTGCGCGACTTTTTCGCGACAACGCCCTTCACTTCACCAACGCCGGTATCGTCTTCTGCACCTGCAGCAGCGCCGCCGCCGGTTCCCTCACCTTCAACGACGACGTCGCCCAGAGGAACAGGCCCCTCCTGTGCCAGCGCGCCGTACGAAGCCAGCAACCCGAAAGCCGAAGCAGAAGCGGCCAGCAAGAACCGCCGAGAAGAAACAAGCATTTGAAGTCCCCGTACTGCGTAACCGAAACTGGCCACCAATACATGACTCGCTATATCATCTTTCGCGCGCTGCCTTGCACGATTCTGGCGTGGCTTGTCGTTTTTTGACTCATCATGCCGGTCGTGCGGCAGTGATGCAGTAATGTCACTTTGGCGCGAGGCTGCGCCGCCAATCCGAGGGCGCAACGCCGACCACACGCTTGAAGCTGCGGGTCAGATGCGCCTGGTCGGCAAAGCCGGCGAGGGCTGCAATCTCGGTGAGCGAGGCTTTGTCGCGCGCCAGCAAGTCTTTCACCCTGGCAATGCGCGCTTCCATCTGCCAGCGGAGCGGCGGCATGCCGGTCGACGCCTTGAAAGCGTGACTGAACCAGGACTCTGACAGGCCCAGCAGCGATGCGAGATCGTGCAAGCGGATTGTCTCGAAGCAATGGGCCTCGATGTAGTCGCGGCTGATATCGAGCTGCGCGCGGGACAGGCCAGGCCGGGGCAGCCGTGTCCCGGGTGTCACAGAAAACAGCGCTGTCACCAGCGCGTCGATGAGCCCGCTGCCGTAGAGATCATTGAGCGGCGTCTCGCTCTGACACTCATGGGCCAGAAGGTGAGCCAGCTCTCCTATTCTGGGGTCTTCAAAGGCCAGGCGTGGTTCGAGCAGCCGTGCGCGATCAAGAGCTGCACCAAACTTGCGGACGAGACTGGCTTCGGACAGATGGATGTCCAGATGACGAAGGTCGGTCACCCCTGCCACCCGGCTTTCCACCGGAACCCGGGCGGGGATGTAGGCCATCGAGAACGGCACGGTGTGTGTGCCGGCGGCTGCCGGTCCGTGAAGGTCAAGCCGCCCGCCCTTCGTGATATCAAGAACGATGAACAGGCGCGGGTCGGGGGACACATAGGACCCATGCGCACCGGGGTCGCATTTGACCTGCCAGATATCGGCAACGGCCCCGCCCCAGCTCCGCCATTTCAGGTCGCCAATCACTTGATAGCCGCGGGCAGAACTCTGCATGCGGGGGACGAATTTCGTCTGTTCGGTCATCAGCCAGCCGACCTGTTTGTCCTTCTGGTCTTATACATGAGTTAAAAAGTCAAGAAATTATGCGTGAGATGGGCGCTCAGGTAGCTGTTTGCTTGCGCCTTGAACGCTGCACTACCGCGCGGTCCTGCAGCGCTGCTTCGCCCCCCGCAAGCCGGTAAAGTTGTGCAGGCCTGTGTCGTCCACCGGTGCGAAAGCCATCCTCGACCGGCTCGATGATGCCGGTCTCGTCCATACGGCGGCGAAACACGCTCTGGTCAATGCGCTGGCCAAGCACACGCTCGTAAACATCCTGCAGCTCCGGCAGGGTGAATTCAGGCGGCAGCAGAAAGCCGGGCAGGTTGGAATACAGCGCCTTCGACCTGACGCGTCCAACGACATCGGCGATGATATCTGCATGGTCGAAGGCCAGCGGCGGGAGGCGGTCCACCGGGATCAGTTCGCCGTGCCCCTTCACCTTCCCGGCCGGCGCGAGAGCAAAGTAGATCACGCTGGCTGCCCAGCCGCGCGGGTCGCGCTGCGCACCTGACACAATGCCGAACTGCTCGAGGAAGAACTGGCCAGCGTCCAGCCCCAGCTTGTCTGCCAGCACACGCCGCGCGGTGTCGGCGAGATCGCGATCCCTGTCGGCAAACACGTAACCGCCGGGCAGCGCCAGTTTGCCGGCATCAGGCGTCTTTGCGCGTTTGATCAGCACGATCCCCAACTCGCCGGCGGGGGTCAGCGACAGCAGGGCGCAATCGACGGTCAGGATGACGGGCGGAAATCTGGAATCGTCTGCCATCGCCTCTTCTAACCGTTCGTACACCATACGTCACGGCCTATATATTTGTTTCTTGCAAATTACAAATAACTAGCCTATATCCAACCTGCGATCATCAGGATCGTGGACGAAAGGAGACAGTCATGGGCAGCGGCAGATGGAGTTCCAGCACCTGGGACAGTTGGGCAGACCGCCACACGCGGGGTCGTTCGCGCCACGAGGTATTCACAAGCCACGCAATGAAGCCGGCTTATGACCCGAAGCGGGTTACGATGCGCGAATCCCGCGACGGGCCGGATAATCCCGACTCGACGCCGATCATCCTGGCCAGCGACGTAACCGGCTCCATGGGCGAGGTCGCGCATATCCTGATGCAGGAGAAGCTCGGCGTTCTGGTTGCCGAGATTCTGCAGCGGCGCCCGGTCAGCGACCCGCATATCATGGCGATGGCGGTTGGCGATGCGACCTGCGACCGCGCACCGCTCCAGGTGACGCAGTTCGAGGCGGATATCCGGCTGGCCGAGCAGATGCGCGAACTCTACGTGGAAGGCGGCGGCGGCGGAAATCAGGGCGAGAGCTATGCCCTGCCCTGGCTGTTCGCGTCAGCCAAAACCTCCACCGACTCGTTCGAGAAACGTGGCAAGAAGGGCTACCTCTTCTCCTTCGGCGATGAGCCGATCCTGCCGAAAATGACGCGGTTTGAGGCGGCGCAGTTTCTGGGCATCAACCTGCAGCGCGATGTGACCGCCGAAGATTGCCTGCGGCTGGCGCAGCATAGCTACGAGGTGTTTCACGTGCTGCTGCGCACCGGATACTCGGCGCATCAGAGCGGATTTGAAGCGGCCGCCCGGACCTGGCGCCCGCTGCTTGGGCAGCGCCTGCTGGTGCTTGATGACTACCGCAATCTCGCCGAGCTGGTGGTGTCGGCGATCCAGGTGGCCGAAGGCGCGGATGCCGATATGGCGGCAGCGTCCTGGGCCGATCCGGCCACCGCGCGCTCGGTGCGCAATGCACTTGTTGCCAGGGCCGGGCCGGATGTCCGGCACGGTCGCTGGTAACAGGAAATGCCCGCTTCGGGATCGTCCCGGAGCGGGTTCCAAGGGGTCAAAGGAGTAATGTGTCATGACCTTCGACGAGATGAAGAAACTGGTTACCGCCTGCACCTACAAGCCGGGCTGGACGATCTGCCTGGAGCGCGATGCGCAGGGTCAGCCCTTCATCCAGCTCGCAGTCTCCGAGGAATCAGATGCCTCGCTGGACAGTGCTGCACGCAACGGCGTCCGCACGCCCTGGCGGTCTGGCAAGCGCATCCTGTCAGCATGGATGTGCCATCAGGAGATTGTCGGCGCGGTGTTCGGGCTGATCAAGGACGCCGAGTTGCACGAGACGCATGAGTGGTTTCGCTACCGCGGCGCCTCGATCTTCAACCCGCATCTCGACCCTGACGCGCTGGTCGCGGTTGCCAGCAAGCGCAGCAGCTTCGTCACCCGCGACAATGCCATGACGATGGACGAGAAGCCTGCACTGGCGCTGGCCTCATAACACTGACCAGATAGGAGCCACCCATGACCACGCGACAGCCCGTCTATGCAGTGATCGGTGCCGGTTATGGCGACGAGGGCAAAGGCCTGATGACCGACGCGCTGGCAGCCCGGCTCGGGCCCGACACGATGGTGATCCGCTTCAACGGTGGCGCGCAGGCCGGACACACGGTAACCACACCTGACGGGCGCCGGCACGTCTTCCACCATGTCGGCTCCGGCAGCCTTGCGGGCGCGACGACCGGCCTGTCCCGGCACTTCATTTCCAACCCGCATGTGCTGTCTGCGGAGCTGGATGAACTCGCGGCGCTCGGCGTGCATCCGCGCATCACCGCCGATCAACGCGGGCTGCTCACCACGCCATGGGACATGATGATCAACCAGTTCATCGAGCTGGAGCGTGGAACGGCGCGGCATGGCAGCTGTGGCCTCGGCATCGGCGAAACGGTGGAGCGCTCGCTGCAGCCGGCCTGGGCGACGACGCTGGCTGACCTCGCGGGCGACATCGATGTGCTGCGCAACCGGTTTGATCTGATCCGGCGTGAATGGGTTCCGCGCCGGCTGACCAGACTCGGCATGCCGCAGCTGTGGTGGAGACATCGCGACATGATCCTGAGCGAGGACGCATTTGAACGCGCATTGCAGGAGGCCGTGGCGATGCTCCAGCATGTCGATCTGGTCCCACACTTGACCTCGCCCAAGGCCGCGCCTGTGGTGTTTGAGGGCGCGCAGGGCCTGCTGCTCGATCAGACGATTGGCCATTTCCCCTATGTCACGCGTTCGAATTGCGGCCTGCTCAATGTCGCCGAAATCATGCAGGAATGCGGCATGGCAGAGGTGGAAGTGTTCTACATGAGCCGGGCCTATGTCACCCGCCACGGCGCGGGTCCGATCGACCATCAGCAGCCCGGCCCGCCTGGCGAGCGCTTCGCCGACCAAACCAATCTGCCAAACTCGTGGCAGGGCACGCTTCGCTTCGGGACGCTCGATATTGATGTGCTGGATCGCGCCATCCGCGCCGACCTTGCCAGCGTCAGCGGGCGCATCGCGACAGTCACTCCGCGCCTGACCGTCACCTGCCTCGACCAGATTGACCAGACCCGCTGGGTTGAGAACGGCACATCCACCAACGGCAGTGAGGGCGATTTGCTCAGGGCTCTCAAGCAGCGACCGCCGGTCGATGCGATTGTGACCGGCCGGGGTCCGACACGAGACACGGTCTCGCGCCTGCCAGCGCCAGCCGTGGCCCGTTATCGGTGACACGGCTGTAGCAATCCTGTCATGATTTGCATGCAAGCAGGCCGCCTGCCAAAAGAGCGATCATGACTCGGATCAATACGACACATCTGACGCGCAGCTTTGGCGAAACGGCCGCTGTCAACGACGTCAATCTCGACCTTGTCGCCGGATCGTTTACGGCGCTTCTCGGCGCATCCGGTTGCGGCAAGAGCACGCTTCTGCGGCTGATTGCCGGGTTCGAGCGTCCGGACGCCGGCGAGATCGCCTTTGACGGGCAGACGGTTGCGCGGCCGGATGGTCAGGTGGAGCCCGAGAACCGCAAGGTTGGTATCGTGTTTCAGTCCTATGCGTTGTGGCCGCACATGAATGTCGGCGAGAACGTCGCCTATCCCCTGAAGACCCGGAAGGTTGAGCGTGATCGCATTGCACCACGCGTTGCGGAGGTGCTCGACATGGTCGGACTGTCAGGGTTCCAGAAGCGCCCGATTGACGAACTGTCCGGGGGTCAGCGCCAACGCGTGGCGCTGGCACGCTGTCTGGTGGCAGAAACCTCGATCATTCTGTTCGACGAGCCGTTGGCCAATCTCGACATGCATCTGCGCTCCTCGATGGTGGAACTGTTTCGCGAGATCCACCAGCGCACCCGCGCCACGATTGTCTATGTGACCCACGATCAGGCGGAAGCGCTGGCGCTGGCTGATCGCGTCGCAGTCATGAGTGCCGGCAAGGTGCTGCAGTTTGCTGCACCCGAAGATGTTTACCGCAAACCCGCCAACGTAACCGTTGCGGGGTTTGTCGGGCGCGGCGCATTGCTGGAGGCAACGGCAAATGGCATTGCCGACGGACGCTGCACCGTGGACCTTGGTGGCGTCAGCATCGACGCCCGCTGTGCGAACGGCGTCAGCGGCCCGGTGAGTTTGCTGCTGCGCCCCGAAGCGTTGCGTCTGGCGGATACCGGCTTGCCGGCCACTGTCCTTGCCTCAACCTACAAGGGTCCAGTGCATGAGATCCGAGCACGGGTTGGCGAGACTGGCGACATCACCTTTGATGCGCCACATGCGCTGCGGCCGGGCGAGCTTGTAAGGGTTGCGGTGACTGACGCCTGGGCGATGCAGCGTTAGCTCACAGAAGCTTGAGAAACTCGATCAGTGTCAGCTTTTCCTCGCGCGACAGGTGCTCGCCGAAACGGTGGCCTGCATTGCCGTAGCCGGGCGCGCCGGTGTCGGTCCAGACCGGCGTGGAAAACGGCGTGTAGGTCGACGGATACGAGCCGTCAGGCTGAAGCCTTATGCCAGCCTCGACAAAATCCAGCGCATGACCGCCAACCTGAAAGCGCGGCCGTCGCGCTTCAGGCGTCAACAGTTCCATCAGCGTGGCTACTGATCCGTTGTGCAGGAAAGGCGCCGATGCCCAGATGCCCGTCAGTGGTGGCGCGACATAGCCTGCTCCGGGGTTGATCGAGATCGCAGAGCGGTATGGCGATGACTTGATCGCATCCTGCAAAGGTTGGTCGAACAGGGCAGCGCGCAGCGGATCGGTGCCGACATCGCCGCGCCAGTTCGGGAAAGACGTCAGCTGCGGTGCGGCGTCATATGTGCCGTGGCATGCGGCACAGTCGCGCGCATAGAGCGCAGCACCTGCTGCGGCGACGCGGGTCTCCACCTTGCCCGGAAAGGGTTGCGGGCGGTAGCTTTCGAGGAATGCCATGATGTCTGCGGCCGCATCAATGTTCTGCCGCGCGGCATCGGGATGCACACCCATCGAAGGCACGGTGAAGAAGGTGACGATCTCGCCGAGGTGACGGAGTTGCGCCGCGGCAGGTTTGCCGGACGGGTCGCGTTGTGGAACATCTGGCAGGCCATAGACCCCATCTGCCAGCAGGTTGGTCCGCCAGGTGCGATGGCCGAGATCCGGCACCGAGACAATGCCGACCTCATCCTTTCCGCCGCTGGCCAGCGGCGTGCCGAGCGCTGCCTTCAGTGCCGGAACGCCATTCGTGCTTCCCGGCGAGCCGTTCGGAAAGGGCAGCGGGCGCTGCACATCGCCCAGCGCTGCAAGCCGTTTGCTGACCAGCGGCAACACGAGGAAGCGAAGCGTTGCCCGCTCGCGCCATCCCATGCCGGGATAGAGCTGATTGACGGTCGCCAACAGTTCCGGTGTGCCGGAAAACCGGCGCATCGCGTCAAAGACCTCGAGCGTGTAAGCCTCAAGGTTGATCGATGTGTTGGGCATGCCAGCCATGGCGCGGGACGGCTGTGGCTCGCCGGTGGCCGAGTAGGTCACACCGGCGTGGCAGGCCGCGCAGCCCAGATTTGCGATGCGCACCCTGGTGCCGCCGACCGGCGCGAGGTCACCATAGGTGAAGCCCAGGGGCAGGTCGGATGCAAATGGTGCAACGCCATCGGGCAGATTGACCGGCTGCGCGCCCGGCAGAAAGCCGAAACGCGCCAGCACCCTGTTGGCGGTCTCGATCGATGCGGTCGCAGAGGGATCACGCCTGCGCTCGTTCAGCACAAGCGCCGCCGTGACCAGACGCCATGGAACCGCATGCGTCTCGGCAGATTCCATGCTGACACCGCCGAAGCCGGCACCGGCGAAGGCTGCAGCACCGCGGGCAATCTCGTTCGCACCCGCACCGACGGCCGGCATGGCCAGGGATTCACTGCGAGGCCGCGAGGTCAGCCACAGCGCGGCACCTGTTGCCGCCAGACTTAAGAGAATCCACAGAAGGGCCCTGCGCAGTTTCACGCGCACTCCGTTATCAAATCACGCGCGAGACCATAGCCGCGCGACCGCGCCTGCGCCATATCTGCACGACCGCGCCACGCTTGCGCCGCCGCCCGGCGCTGGTATGACGGTGCAAAGCTTGCGGGGACCACGTGATCAGTTCCGATACGATAAACGAAGCCGTTGCGACGGGCGTGATAACAGCGGCCCAGCGCGACCAGCTCTATACGCTGGAACGCAAGGCGGAGATTGAAACCGGGAGTGCTCCGGCCGACGAAAACCTGCGCCTGATCGGCGGCGGCAACGACCTGTTCGTCACCGTTGGCACCATCCTGCTCACCGTCGGCTTCTATTTCGTGCTCATGACAATGCTGGCCGGCCAGCCGCTGATGATCGCCGGTCTGCTTGCGGTGTTTGCCTGGGCCGTGGCGGAGGTCGTGACGCGGCAGCATCGCATGAAACTCTCGTCCACCGTGCTCAGCCTGGTCTTCATGTTCGGGGTCGTGGTGGCGCTGGTTCTGCTCGTGCAGGAACGCTACCAGTTCGAGATGCCGGAAAGCCTGATCCAGATGATGATGTTGCGGATCAAGGTACAGCCGGCCGGCTACATGCTGTTTGGCGGGACGATTGCAGCAGCAGTGCTCTATTTCTGGCGCTTCCGCGTGCCGGTGCTGGCCGGTGTGATCGCCATCGCGGCAACACTTCTGGCCTTTCTGCAGACGGCGCTCTGGCTCTACGACGGTGTCGGCGCAGGGACGGTGACGCCGCCTGGCATCGAGGAGATCCCGCAACTGCTGCGCGCTTCGCTCTACATGCCGCTGATCTGCGGACTGATCGTGTTCGGTGTCGGCGTAGCGCTCGACCTGCACGACAAGGACCGCCAGACGATCTGGTCGGACTGTGCCTTCTGGCTGCATGTGGTGTCGGCACCGATGCTGGTGCATCCGCTGTTCATCATGGCGACCGGGCAGGACATCGCCTTCGGTCGCATCGAGCCGGACTCCAGCGCGACACTGATGCTTTGCCTGCTGATTGGCGGGTTTGTCTATGTGGCTCTGGCGATAGACCGGCGCTCGCTGCTGGCGCCGACGCTGGCCTATTTTGGCTCGCTCGGCATCTATTATCTGGTGAATTCCGCCGCCAACACGACGGGCATTCCGCCCTTCGCGTTGATCCTTCTGGCGGTGGGTGCGCTGATCATCTTCTTCGGCGCGGGATGGCAGCGGATCAGGCGCGCGGTGCTGCGCCCGACCCTGCCAAAATCTGTGTTGCAGCGGCTTCCACCAATCAAGGCCTGAGACTGCGCAGGAAAGGGCGGCGCGCCAGACAGCCGGTCTGGCGCACCACAGGTTGCTACTTGTTGATGTCGGTCCAGATGCGCGTGTAAAGCTCGCTCACCTCCGGCGCACACGTGTCCAGGAACTCGCCGGCCTTCTCGAACTCGGCAGGGACAACCAGCTCCGGTGCAGTCTTCATCTCCTCCGGCATGAACTGTTGCGAGCCCTTGATGCCGTTCGCATATTTGGCGAAGGCCGAAAGCATGGCGGCGTTTTCCGGCTCCATGATGAAGTTCATGAACAGCTTGGCATTCTCGACGTTCTTCGCGTCCTTGAGGATCGCGACACTGTCCATGAAGTACGGGAAGCCCTCCTTCGGATAGCCGAAGGCGATGTCAGGATTGGTTATGCGCGAGCGCATAACTGCGCCGTTCCAGTAGTAGACGGCTGAATAGTCGCCGGCGGGGAGTTTCTCGGTCACGCTGTAGTCCATCGCCAGCCATTTCGGTTTGGCCTCGACCAGCTTGTCGCGCACCTTCTTGAGAAGCTCGCGATCATCCGTGCACCAGTTACCGCCGAAATACTTGATTGTGGCGAAAAGCACGTCGTTCATTTCGGGCGTCACGTTGATCTTGCCGACCAGTTCCGGTGGCGGGTCGAGGAAGATGGCCGAGGTGTTGATGTCGCCGCCATAGACCTTCTTGTTGACGCCAATGCCGGTCAGGCCCCACTGCCACGGTACGGTGTAGTGACGGCCCGGATCCCAGGCGACATTGATCCAGCGCTCGTCGACATTCTTGAAGTTCTCCATCTGGTCCGGGCGCGCTTCCAGCAGCAACCCTTCCTTGACCCAGATCGGCACGTAATTGGCCGAGGGGACGACGATGTCATAGCCATGCCCGCCGGCACGCACCTTGGCCAGCGCGGTGTCGTTGGAGTCATAGTCGGTGATCGTCACCTTGACCTTGTGGGTTTCCTCGAATTTCTTGATCATCTCGGGGCTGGTGTAGTCACCCCAATTGTAGATGTTCAGCTCGCCCTCGGCTGCTGCCTGCCCAGCGAAACCAAGGATTGCAATTGCCGCTGTCGTGGCTGCCAGTCTCCATTTCATGTTCCGTCTCCGTTAACTGTTATTGTTATGCCTTGCGTCGATTGATGAAGAAGAACACGGTCACCAGCAGCACCGACAGGGCCAGAAACGCCGTTGCTATGGCATTGACCTCCGGTGTCACGGTGCGCCGCAACTGGCCGAGCATATAGGTCGGCAGCGTGTCCTGCCCGCCCGACTTCACGAATTCGGTGATCACGACATCATCCAGAGAGATGACGAAGGCGAGCATGAAGCCCGCGATAATGCCGGGGCGCAGCAGCGGCATGGTGACATGGCGGAACGTCTGCCAGGGCGTGGCGTAAAGGTCGGCGGCCGCGCGCTCCAGCGACAGGTCCATGCTTTCCAGGCGCGCGCGGATCGGCAGATAGGCGAAGGGAATGCAGAAGGCAGTGTGCGCCAGAACAAGGTAGCCAAGGCCGGTGTAACCGGTCCAGACCTTGATGCGCGAGAAGACGATCAGCAGCGCAACCGCCGTGACAATCTCCGGCACCATCAGCGGCTGGTTGATGAACGCATATTTGAAGCCAAGGCCGCGATAGGGAGCGGTGCGTGTTGTGGCAAGCGCCGCCATGGTTGCAGCTATGGTTGCGAAGGTGGCTGCAAGAATGCCGACCACCAGCGAGCGCATCGCGGCGTCCTGAACCCCGGAATTCTGTGCAGCCGAGATGAACCAGCGCACCGACAACCCACCCCAGTTGGTGACAGACTCACTGGCATTGAAGGCGTAGGCGACCAGGATCGCGATCGGCAGATAGAGCATCACGAAGGTTGCAAGCGCGATGGTCGCGAAGCCCGGCATCTGCCTGATGTCGAAGCGCGGTCTAGCCATGTCCGCTCCCGGTCCGCGAGGCGTTGCGCACGTAGAACATCAGCGCCACCATCACGAGCACCATCAGCGTGATGGAAAGCGCGGCACCGAGCGGCCAGTTGCGCCCCGCGCCGAACTGCAGCTCGATCAGATTGCCCAGCATCATGTTCTTGCCGCCGCCGAGCACGCGCGGGATCACGTAGGCGCCAAGCGAGGGGACGAAGACGAGGATCGAGCCGGCAATGATGCCAGGCTTCACCAGCGGGATGATGATGCGCCAGAGCACACTTGCCCGCCCTGCGTAGAGATCGTAGCCGGCCTCGATCAGCCGGAAATCCAGCTTCTCCATGCTGGCATAGAGCGGCAACACCATAAGCGGCAGATAGACATAGACCATGCCGAGCAGGATCGCGGTATCGGTGAACAGGATCTGGAGTGGCTGATCGATGATGCCGGCCCACATCAGCAGCGAATTGATGATGCCCTCGTTGCGGATCACCTGCTGCATGGCAAAGGTCCGGATCAACAGGTTGGTCCAGAACGGGATGGTGATCAGGAACACCCAGACTTCGCGCGTGTGCCGGGGTCGCGTCGCGATAAAATATGCGGTCGGGAAACCCAGAAGCAGGGTCACCAGCGTGGTCATGGCTGACAGCTTGACCGAGCGCCAGAGTATCTGCAGATGCGCGTCGGCAATTGACAGGGTGTCATCGAAAATGTCGCGCTGCATGAAGACCGAGAACCAGCCATCGAGCGAATATTCGCCGAGCCGGACGTCGCCGTAATCGGCCTTTGCCATGAAGGAATAGGCGAGCATCACAAAGAGCGGGCCGATGGCGGCAACGAAGATGATCAGCAGCGCCGGGGTGGAGAGGAGCCAGCGGTTGGCGACATCGCGTTTCGCCGCCTTTGCTGCCGCCTCTGCCGCCGGCGCCGCCATCAGGCTCTCAGGACCTGAGCCGAGCGGTCCTGCACCTTCAGGCTGACCTGCTCGCCGGGCTGCAACGCAATCCCGGCATCGCGCCGGTTTGCCTGGCGCACCACGAAGATATCGCCCGAGGCCAGTCGCACATGAAACTGGGTGTCGGTGCCGGTATAGACGATGTTCTCAAGCTTGCCGCTCATGGCCCCGGCGTCGACGCCGCCTGCCACGAGCTCTGCATGCTCGGGGCGAACGGCGACGGTGACGCGACCGCTCTCCGGCCCGTTTGCTGGCAGACCGGCTTTCACCACGCCGCCCCCATCCAGAACTACACTGGCCACGCCATTGCTTGCCGAGCGTATCTCGCCGTTGAGGAAATTGCTCTCGCCGATGAAGTTCGCAACGAAGCGGTCTGCCGGCTGCTCATAAATCTCGCGTGGTCCGTCGACCTGCAGGATCTTGCCCTTCGACATGACCGCGATGCGATCTGACATGCTCAGCGCTTCTTCCTGGTCATGCGTGACGAAGACGAAGGTGATGCCGGTTTCATGTTGCATGCGCTTCAGTTCGATCTGCATCTCCTTGCGCAGCTTGTAATCGAGCGCCGAGAGCGGTTCGTCGAGCAGCAGCACCTTCGGGCTGGGAGCGAGTGCCCGAGCCAGCGCAACGCGCTGCGCCTGTCCGCCGGAAATCTGGTCGGTGCGGCGGTTGGCGAGTTCATGCATGTGCACGAGCTTCAGCATCTCCGCGACACGCGCCTCGATCTCGGGCCTCGGGCGGCCAAGCATCTGGAGGCCGAAGCCGACATTCTCTGCGACCGTCAGGTGCGGGAAAAGCGCGTAGCTCTGGAACACCGTGTTCACCGGGCGCTTGAAAGGCGGCAGGCCGGCAATGTCCTCGCCATAGAGCAGGATTGCGCCCTCGGTCGGAAACTCGAAGCCGGCGATCAGCCGGAGCAAAGTCGTCTTGCCGCACCCCGAAGGCCCGAGCAGGGTGAAGAACTCGTTCTCGCGAATGGCCACCGACACATTGTCGAGGGCGCGCAGAGCAGATGGCCCGCTGCCAAACGCCTTGACGATGTCCCTGGCCTCGATTGCGGCCCGCTTTTCCCCTGCTGGTGACAGCGACATGCACCTTCCATCCGGCGGCAGTGAGGCTCCCTACCTCCCGCACACTCATTGGTTGAGCAGCCTATGTGACGCCTTGGCATCCGGCAAGTCGAGTCGTTATGAATTGATCCAGGAGCACAAAATGACCAAAGCCGAACTGATCATTGAAAATGCACGGGTCCAGACGATGGATACCGGGGCGCCGAAAGCCGGGGCACTCGCCATCGCAGGCGGCAAGATCCTTGCCGTTGGCGACCGCCGCTACGTCGAGGCGACCGCCGGTCCGGCAACACGGCGGATTGACGCCGGGGGCGCGACGGTGCTGCCCGGCTTTATCGACAGTCACATCCATTTGTTTGCAGGTGGCGCGCAACTCGGCAACCTGTCGCTTGGCGGGTTCACCGGCTTCGAGCCAATTGCGGCAGCCGTGCGCGAGAGGGCCGTGGCGCGGCCGGACGAGAAGATCCTGATGGTGGAGCAGGCCGCCTATTTCATGTTCGGCGATGGCCAGCCGATCACGCGGCAAATTCTGGACCGGATACTGCCGGACCGGCCGCTGGCCTTCTTTGCCAGCGATCACCACACGATGTGGGCGAACACCCCGGCGCTGAAAGCAGCCGGCATTCTGCATGGCACCAATTTGTCGCCGGGCAATGAAGTGGTGATGGGCGCGGACGGCATGGCGACCGGCGAGTTGCGCGAGTTTGAAGCGTTCCAGCCGGTGATCGACATGACCCCGACAGGCGGGCGCGAGGTGCTCGGGCTGACCGGCGTCGAGCCATCCGCTGCGCCAACGCCCGCGCAGCGCGAGACTGACAAGAAAGCGCTGCGCGCCGGCCTCGCCTATTGCGCCTCGCTCGGCGTGACCAGCTTCCACAATATGGATGGCAATTTCTACCAGCTCGAACTTCTCGACGAGATCGAACGCGAGGGCGGACTGATCGCGCGTGCCCGAGTCCCCTTCAGAATGATGCCGGGCATGCCGCTGGCCGAGCTGCAGCGCGCGGTCGAGATGCGCACGCGCTGGAACTCGGACATGCTGCGCGCCGGCTTCGTGAAGGTGTTCATGGACGGGGTGATCGAATCCACCACCGCGCATATGGTCGAGGATTATTGCGACATGCCGGGACTGCGCGGCTCGTCCTATTTCGAGCAGGATGAGTTCGATGCGATCTGCATCGAGGCAGACCGGCTGGGTCTGCAAATCGCTGTTCATGCCATCGGTGACGCTGCGGTCAACCGCACGCTTAACAGCTACGAGGCGGCGCGGCGCGCCAATGGCCCGGGCGACAGCCGCCACCGCATCGAACATATAGAGATGTTGCTGCCGTCCGATCTGCCACGATTTGCAGAACTGGGGGTGATTGCCTCGATCCAGCCAACGCACGCACCGGGCGGCGCCTATCCGGCAGAGCCCATCCTCTCAATGGTCGGCCACGAGCGCATGCGCACCGGCTATGCCTGGGAGCAGATAAGGCGCACCGGCGCGCAACTGGTGTTCGCCAGCGACTGGCCGGTGGCACCGCTCGACCCGCTCTACGGCATCAAGATCGCGGTGACCCGGAAGCCGGTGTTCGACGGCGCGCCCGACGAGCGGCAGAGCCTTGCGGATTCGATAGCTGGCTTCACCCGCGATGGCGCATTCACGGAGTTTATGGAGGATCGCAAGGGTGTGCTGAAACCAGGCGCGCTGGCCGACATCGTGATCCTTGACGGCGATATCGAAAGTCAGCCGCCGGAGCGGATTGACGCTTTGCGTGTGGCTGCAACGATCTGCGGCGGACGGATCACCTATGAGCGCGCACCGGCCTGAAGGCCTGGCCGCAAAGTCAGGCGACTTTGATGCAGTAGCCTTTCTGCGACAAAAAATAACGGGAACGCGACGCCATACCTTGCGTTAGTAAAGTTGCCTGTTATGTGTCCGGCAATAGCATGAGGGAATTCGCCCATGACCGCACTTCGCAAGTTAACGCAGAAGTTTGACGAGGAACTGAAGTTCTTCAAGGGCTGGATCGACGAACCCAAGGCTGTCGGCTCCATCATTCCGACAAGCTCTGTCACCGCACGCAGCATGGCATCGGTGATCAATCCGCAGTCCGGCTTGCCGGTGCTGGAGCTCGGGCCTGGCACAGGCGTGGTGACCAGGGCGATCCTGGCGCGCGGCGTCGAGCCTGAAAATCTCTGGGCGATCGAATTCTCGCCCGAGTTTGTCGAGCATCTGCGAAGTTCCTATCCGGACGTCAACATCATCCAGGGTGACGCCTTCGATCTTGATGCGACGCTGGGTGAGAACAGGGGCATGCAGTTTGACAGCATCGTCTCCGGTGTTCCGCTACTGAACTTCCAGACGCCGCAGCGCATCCGTTACGTCGAGGACCTGCTCAACCGCGTGCCCGCCGGGCGGCCGGTCGTGCAGATCACCTATGGACCGCTCTCGCCAGTGCCGGCAGGCAAGGGCAATTACACGGTCGAACATTTCGATTTTGTCCTGCGCAATATTCCCCCGGCGCAGCTATGGGTGTATCGCCGTCCGTGGCGCAGCTGACGCCGCGAATCGGACAGGACGCATTCCAATGCTTCAGAAGACCCGGAAGCTCGGCGCAAAGCTGGCCGATGACATCCAGTTCTTTCGCGGCTGGGTTGGCCGCCCCAAGGCCACAGGATCGGTTATTCCAACAAGCTGGACGATGGCCAAGCGCATGGCCTCGGTCATTGACCTGAAGTCCGGACTGCCCGTGCTTGAACTTGGTCCCGGCACCGGTGTCATCACCCGCGCCATACTCGACAAGGGTGTCGCGCCGGAGAACCTTGTTGCGGTCGAGTATGCGGCGGATTTCGTCAAGCGCCTGCGCCGCGCAATGCCGCGCGTGAACTTTATCCAGGGTGACGCGTTCGATCTGCAGACCACACTGGGCGTCTATGCTGACAAGCAGTTTGACTGCGTGATCTCGGCGCTACCGCTGCTGAATTTCCCGATGGAGATGCGGCTGCGCCTGATGGACGATTTGCTCGATCGAATTCCCGTTGGCCGGCCGGTCATCCAGTTCAGCTATGGCCTCAAGCCATCGGTGCCACGCGGCGGTGGCAACTATACGGTCGAGCGTTACGACGTCGTGCTGCGCAATGTGCCGCCGGCCCAGCTCTGGGTTTACAAGCGGCCTGCTTGACGCTTTATACCGGCCTGACACATCCGGGAGAGCGCAATTGACCTCAAAAATCCTCGTTTTCGCGGGCTCCACACGCAAAGGGGCCTATAGCGGCAAGGTCGCGGATTGCGCGGGAAAGGAGCTTGCCCTGCAAGGTGCCGATGTCACGCGCATCTCACTGGCCGACTACGACCTGCCGATCATGAACCAGGACCTTGAGGCCGAGAAGGGCATTCCGGAAAATGCGCTCAGGCTGGCACGACAGTTCGCCAGCCATGATGCGGTGCTGATCTGCACGCCCGAGTATAATGGCGGCATGCCGCCGCTGGTGAAGAACACGCTCGACTGGATCAGCCGCGTGCGCAAGGACAACGGCAAGCCGATTGCCCCGCTCAACGGCAAGGTCGCCGGCATCTGCTCCTCCTCCGATGGGCACTTTGCCGGCATTCGCTCGGCTGCCCATCTGCGCCAGGTCATGGCGCATATGCAGATGGAGGTGATCGCTGCGCAGGTGTCTGTGCCAGATGCCAGCAAGGCCTTCGGCGAGGACGGCGACTTCATCGAGGAGCGGCTGCGCAAGGGCATGAGCCGGCTCTGCAAATCGTTGATCGAAAGCGCCTCACTCCATTCGCCGAGGGTCTGATGGCTGTCTCCTGGTACCTGACCCATCCGCAGGTCGCGATTGACGCCAATGTACCGGTACCCGAATGGTCGCTGTCGGAAAAGGGCCGTGACCGTATTGTTGCCGCCCGCAACAACACCTGGCTGACACAGGTCAAGCGCATCGTCTCGTCGGAAGAGCGCAAGGCCATCGAGACCGCAGAACTGATCGGCGAGGTGCTCGGGCTCCAGGTCGAGGTCAGGCCGGACATGGGCGAAAATGACCGCTCGGCCACCGGCTTCATTACGCCCGACAAGTTTGAGGCTGCCGCAGATGCCTTCTTCGCTACGCCGACCGAAAGCTGGAATGGGTGGGAAAAGGCGGCCGATGCGCAATCGCGCATTGTCGCAGCCGTGGCAAAGGCGTTGAGTGAACCCGGAGCCGAATCGCCGGTGCTGTTTGTCGGGCATGGCGCGGTCGGAACGCTCCTGAAATGCCACATTGCCGGGCGGCCCATTTCCCGGCGCGAAGACCAGCCCGGCGGCGGAGGCAATCTATATGCATTCGACTTCAGCGCTCCAAAACTCCTCGGGGAGTGGACGCCCATCGAAAGCTTCTCAGGCGGACAGAGCAATGGCTGAGGATATGCGCGAGCGGCTGATCGTCGGTCTCGACGTGCCCTCGGTGCGCGACGCCGAGCGTGCGGTGCGCGAGCTCGACGATACCGTTTCCTTCTACAAGATCGGCTACCAGCTGGCTTTCGCCGGAGGGCTGCCGCTGGCGCGCGAACTGGTGCAGCAGGGCAAGCGCGTCTTCCTCGACATGAAGCTGCTCGACATCGACAACACGGTGGCCAAGGGCGTCGAGAACATCGTCAAGATGGGCGTGCATATGCTGACCATCCACGCCTATCCGAACGCCATGAAGGCGGCGGTGGAGGCGGCGAAGGGCTCGGATCTCTGCCTGCTCGGGGTCACCGTGCTGACCTCGATGGACGAGCAGGACATGATCGCCGCCGGCTATGAATACGACCCGCACACGCTGGTGCTGCGCC
>CAYZQP010000015.1:0-25544 GCA_964480545.1 uncultured Mesorhizobium sp.
GCAGTACATCCTGCGCGAGAACATCCCGATTGTGCCGCTTTATTTTGCGGCGCATCGTCCGGTGGTCGAGCGCGACGGCATGCTGATCCTGCGCGATGATGACCGCATGCAACTGCTGCCCGGCGAGGTCGAGCAGAACCGGCTCGTGCGCTTCCGCACGCTTGGCTGCTACCCGCTCACGGGCGCGATTGAATCCGAGGCCGACACACTGGAAGCCATCGTTGAGGAAATGCTGATCGCGCGCACGTCCGAGCGCCAGGGCCGGCTGATCGACAAGGATGAAGCCGGGTCGATGGAAAAGAAAAAGCGCGAAGGCTATTTCTAAGATGCTGCTGCGAAAGATCGAAGTTGAAGCCGAGCCGGCTTCGGATGTTCACGCCTATCTGGAGGCGCAGGCAGGCAAGTCGCTGCTGCGCTTCCTCACCTGCGGTTCGGTGGATGACGGCAAGTCGACGCTGATCGGCCGGTTGCTTTACGACACCAAGGTGATCTTCGAGGACCAGCTGGCGAGCCTCGAGCGCGATTCCGCAAAGCACGGCACAACGGGCGAGGATATCGACTTCGCGCTGCTGGTCGACGGGCTGGAGGCCGAGCGCGAGCAGGGCATCACCATCGATGTCGCCTACCGCTTCTTCACCACGCCGAAGCGCAAGTTCATCGTCGCCGATACGCCGGGCCATATACAGTACACCCGCAACATGGCGACCGGTGCCTCGACGGCAGACCTTGCCGTGGTGCTGGTCGACGCGCGCCAGGGCATACTGCAACAGACGCGGCGGCATTCGATCATCGCCTCGCTGCTTGGCATCAAGCGCATTGTCGTCGCGGTCAACAAGTTCGATCTGGTTGATTTCGATCAGGCCGTGTTCGACAAGATTGTCGCTGACTACCGCGCCTTCTCGCAGGACCTCGGCTTCGAGTCCGTGGTCGAAATTCCGATGTCGGCACGCTACGGCGACAATGTCACCCGCCGCTCCGAACATATGGGCTGGTATCAGGGACCGACGCTGCTGGAGCATCTGGAAGATGTGCCGCTCGATGATCTCGACGCCGGCAAACCATTTCGCTTCCCGGTGCAATATGTGAACCGGCCGAACCTCGATTTCCGTGGCTTTGCCGGCACGGTTGCGTCTGGCTCTATAGCGGCAGGTGACGAGATTGTCGTCGCCAAGTCGGGCAAGTCATCGACCGTCAAGCGCATCGTCACCGCCGATGGTGATCTGCCGCGCGCCGTCGAGGGCCAGGCCGTCACCATCGTGCTGGCCGACGAAGTCGAGGTCTCGCGCGGTAATCTGCTTGTGGCTCCCACGAATCGCCCGGATGTCGCCGACCAGTTTGCCGCCAATCTCGTCTGGTTCGACGAGAGCGCGATGATACCGGGACGCGCCTATATCCTGCGCACCGAGACGGATCAGGCGAGCGGCATGATCACCGAGTTGCGCCACCGCATCGACGTCAACAGCTTCGCGCAGGAAGCCGCGAAGTCGCTGGAGATGAACGAGGTCGGCGTCGTCAACATTTCGCTGCAGGCGCCGATTGCCTTTGACAGCTTTGCCGAGAACCGCGCGACGGGATCGTTCATCCTGATCGACCGCATCACCAATGCGACGGTTGGTGCGGGCATGATCCTGCATCCGCTGCGGCGCGCCGGAAATATCCACTGGCAGCAGCTCGATGTCGACAAGGCAGCACGTGCGGCGCAGAAGAACCAGAAGCCCGGCGTTTTGTGGTTCACCGGCCTGTCGGGCTCGGGCAAGTCGACCATTGCCACTCTGCTTGAGAAGAAGCTGCACGCGGCGGGCCGCCATACCTACATTCTCGACGGCGACAATGTACGCCACGGCCTGAACCGCGACCTCGGCTTCACCGAGGAGGATCGCGTCGAGAACATCCGCCGCGTCGCCGAGGTGGCGAAGCTGATGGCCGATGCCGGTCTGATCGTCATCGTCTCGTTCATCTCGCCGTTCCGCGCCGAGCGGCAGATGGCGCGCGAGCTGATGGGTGACGAGTTCGTCGAGGTGTTTGTCGATACGCCGTTTGACGTCTGCGCGCATCGCGACCCGAAGGGGCTCTATGCCAAGGCGCTGGCCGGCGAGATCAAGAATTTCACCGGCGTGGATTCGCCTTACGAGGCTCCGGAGAAGCCGGAAATCCATCTGAAGACCGAAGGGCGCTATGCCGACGACATGGCCGAGGAGGTCGAGGCCTGGCTCAATGCGCGCGATCTCGCCCGCCTCACCCATGACGACGGCTCGGGCATCTGATCCCTGAAAATGGTGACGGGGAGAGATACGGCGTCCCTCCCCGTCGCGGACTATGCCTTCCTCTCCCCCAATCGAGGGAAAGGCCAGCCCGTAACTTATGTCTTGCAGGTCTTCAGACCTAGCGCCGTGTAGATCGGGCAGTTTCCAGCAATTGCCGTCAGCACAAAAATCAGCGCGAACGCGGTCATCAGCCATTGCAGCGGGCCGAAGGCTGCAGCCGTGAAGGCAAAGTAGAGAAGCACTGCGGCGGCCAGCGCGCGCAGGCTGCGGTCAACCATTCCAACATTGCATTTCATGATCACTCTCCCGCGCCATGAAGACGTGCAAGGACCATAGGCGGCAGAGAGCGCAGGCGTCGGTGACCAAGTCACATTTCGGCGGAAGATCTGGTGAGATTCGACAATGCAGTCCGGGATGCGAGGCGCACCTCGCCGCGCGACTGCTCCACCCAGCCACGCCGCTGAAACTCTGACAGGGTGCGCGAGATGACCTCGCGCGCCGTTCCGAGTTCGGTCGCGAGGAACTGGTGCGTCGCCCGCACCGTATCGCCATCGCCCGCCAGTTGGAGCAAGCGCGCGGCAAGCCGCACATCCATGCGCTGGAATACGATGTCATCAATCAGCAGCGACAGGTCAGTGATGCGCCGCGCATAGGCCCGGAACACAAAGGCGCGGAAGTCCGGCGACTTGCCAGCCAGATCGTCAAACGTACTGCGCGGAATGATTGCAGCGGTCACGTCGGTCTCCGCCTGCCCCTCGGCGGAGTAGTTTTCATGTGCCAGCACGGTGGCGGTGGTGAGGATGCAGCTTTCGCCGGCATGCACGCGGTAAAGCACAACGTCACGCCCGGTCGCGGAGCGCTGCTGCACGCGCACAACACCGTCCAGCAACAGAAGCAGGTTGTCGGCAGCCTGGCCGGGTTCGAACACCACTGTGCCTGCGGGCACGCTGACCACGCTGGAGCCGTGCCGCAGGACGTCCTGAAGCGCTTTGGGAAGCCGGTCAAGCTCCTCGAAACGGGACAGCCAGTCGTCCATGCTAACCCGCCTGATAGACCGCGATGCCCGCCGCGAGGTCTTCGATGGCCGCCCCGACAGACTTGAACAGCGTAATGTCCTCATTGCGCTGGCGTCCGGGCCGCTCGCCGCGGGTCAGCGCGTAGAGGTCGCCGCAGATGTTCTCCGGTCGGAGCAGGCCGGACTGCAGCGGCTGCACGATATCGCCGGCTTCCTTGGTCGCGCCGGCCAGCGTGTCGACATAGACCTGCGCGCGGCGGATCGCGACATCGTCTGCCTCGCGCATCGCGGGCGTGAAGCCACCGACCAGATCGACATGCACGCCGGGTTTGAGATGCGCGCCGGAAATGAGCGGTGTGGTCGAGATGGTGGCGGCGCTGACAATGTCGGCTTCGCCGAGGGCAGTGTCCAGGTCAGACACCGGTCGTGCCGGCAGGCCCAGCGCGGTGAGTTGAGCGGCGGCCTCTGCGGCGCGGGCCGGGGTCCGGTTCCAGATGCTGACGCGGTTGATCGGGCGGACCGCAGCATGCGCCTGAGCCAGGAAGGTCGACAGCGCGCCCGCGCCGACAACCAGCAAGTGCGATGAATCTTCGCGCGACAGGTAGGTGGAGGCGAGCGCCGAGGCACAGGCCGTGCGCCACTGGGTCAGGCGCTGGCCGTCGATCAATGCCAGCGGCTCACCGGTCGCGCCGTCTAGCAGGAAGTACTGGCCCATGACTGCCGGCTTGTTGATCGCGTTGTTGTCAGGCGAGACGGTGACAATCTTGACGCCGATGAAGCCGGACGGATTTGTCGAGAAATCGGTCCAGGCCGGCATCAGCAGAAGCGTCGAATCTGTGCCCTGCCCGCGTGAGATTGTGTGGTGGTGGCGCACCGGCTGGACGGCACCCTGGCGGAATGCCTCGCGCAAGGTTTCAACCAGACCGCCGAAGCTCAGCCGCCGGTCAATCTCCTGCGCTGCGATAATCTGCATCAGGTCAGTTGCCGGGCTTCGGTAGCGCCAATCCTGCAGCAAGCGAGCGCTTGTCGGTCTGCGCCTGCACCTTCTTCAGTGCCTCGACCTCGGTCGTGCTCTGCTTCGCCTTCTTGCGATACTGCCCCTGCCGGAACCAGGTGGCCATGCTGCCGACAATCAAGCCGAGGATCAGCGCAGCGAAAAGCTGGAGGAAGAGCGGGATGTTCCAGGTCAACGCGGGATTGCCAGGGTTGAACGGGTCAAATGTGATCGGCACCATGCTGCGGTTCGCGACTGCAAAGGCGATCAGCACGATCGCCAGCGGCACGAGGATCAACACAATGAAGAACCGGTTCAGCATCATGACGGGTTAACCGTCGATCTTGGCGTCATTGAGCCGCTCACGCAGCTCCTTGCCGGTTTTGAAGAAGGGTACCCACTTCTCTCCGACATCGACAGAATCACCAGTGCGCGGGTTGCGGCCCGTGCGCGCAGGGCGATTCTTGACAGAGAAAGCCCCGAAGCCGCGCAGCTCGACGCGGTTGCCCGCCGCCAGTGCTTCAGTGATCTCCTCGAAAATCGCGCCAACAATGTTCTCGACGTCGCGCAGGAACAGGTGCGGATTACGGTTTGCAATTATCTGCACAAGTTCAGACTTGATCATTTGCCATCCCCTCGGCGGTAGCGTGATGATTTTTCTGGCTTTTCCGCTTTACTCAGGTTGCCAGAGCGACACAAGCCCGTCAAGGAACAAGCGTTCGCCGCCGATCTGCCGGATGAAATTGTCGAATGCGGCGATCCCCGTCACCGGCAGCGCTGACCGGGTGTCGCCAGCGAGACGGGAGAGCAGACCAGGCTGGCGCCTTTTCCACTCGATTACGTCGAGCTTGTCATCAACGCCCTTGCCTTTCAGCCAGACAATCGCCTCGGCCTCGCCGCCCAGACTGTCCACCAGCTTCAGGTCAAGCGCCTGCCGCCCGGTGTAGATTCGCCCGTCTGCCAGCGCGACGGCCTGTTCCTTTGTCATCTTGCGGCGATCCTGAACGATGCCGACGAACCAGTCATAGCTGTCCATGATCATCGAGCGGATGGCGGCGCGCTCCTCATCGGTGGTCGGCTTGAACGGATTTGGTGCTGCCTTGAGCGGCGATGACTTCACTTCCTCCAGCTTGACGCCGATCTTGTCCATCAGGCCGGTGAGATCAGGATACTGCACCAGAACGCCGATCGATCCGACGATCGAGGACTTTCGCGCCACGATATGGTCGGTTGCACTGGCAATCATGTAACCTGCGGAGGCCGCGAGTGTGCCCACCTGGGCGACAGTTGGCTTGGCCTGCGCGAGCAGCCGCACCTCCTCGAAAATCGCCTCACCGCCCGCGGTCGTCCCGCCGGGAGAGTTGATTGACACGATCACACCCTTGACCGCCTCGGACTTCCGGATATCGGCCAGACGCTTCAGCAAATCCTCGTTGTCGGTGATGGTACCTTCAATCTTCACCTTGGCGATGTGGTTGATGGCAGACCCTCCATCCGAGCCGCCGAACGCCCACATGGCACCGCCGATCACCATCACCGCTGCAATTGCAAGGGCGATCACCCGCCAGAAGGTCAGCTTGCGCCGCAGGCGGCGGCGGTCGATCTGTTCATCGGCAGTGGATGCCATCGGTCAGTTCCCCAAATTGCCCAGCCGCTCAACGAGCAGCTGGAAATAGCCATCATCGTCGATGTAACGCATGACGGTGGCGTTCTTATCGCCTTTGGTCACGCCCCACCAGTCAACAACAGTCATGCCCATCGTCAGTTCGGAGCCGGTTTCGATCTCGACATGGCAGTGACGCCCGCGAAACAGGTCCGGCTTTAACAGGTAAGCGACCACGCACGGATCATGCAATGGTGCGCCATCGGTGCCATATTTCTCCTCGTCGAAGCGCTCGAAGAACTCCAGCAGTTCCGCCGTAGCGGTCCCGACGCGGCTGTTGAGCCCACGAAATGCGGCAATTCGCGGGCGCGTGGTCAGCGCCTTGTGGGTCACATCCAGCGGCATGATCACAATCGGGATGCCTGCGCGCAGCACGGTACAGGCAGCATGCGGGTCGACATAGATGTTGAACTCGGCCGCAGGCGTGATGTTTCCGCCCTCGAAATGGCCACCGCCCATCAATACTATTTCCTTGATGCGCGGGGCGATCTTCGGCTCGCGCACCAGGGCCAGCGCTATGTTTGTCAGCGGCCCGAGGGCACAGATCGTTACCGAACCGGTTTCCTCGCGCATGAGGGTCTCGACGATGAAATCCACCGCAAACTGCTCTTGCAGTTGCATCTGCGGTTCGGGAAGCTTTGGGCCGTTCAGCCCGGTCTTGCCATGCACGTGTTCGGCAGTCACCAGCTTGCGCATCAGCGGCCGCTCGGCCCCGGCAAACACCTTGATGTCCGGCCGGCCGGCAAGTTCACAAATCTTGCGGGCGTTCTTTTGTGTCAGCGCAAGCGGCACGTTACCCGCCACTGCTGTGATGCCCAGAACCTCCAGTTCCGGGCTCCCCAGCGCCAGCATAATGGCCACTGCGTCATCCTGCCCCGGATCCGTGTCGATTATGATCTTGCGCGGCATCATTGCTCCCTGTTGAAATCAGCATTGCGCCGGACCATATCAGGTGCAGCAGGCAGAACGCCACTCGGGTTCTGTCTGGAATGTCGCTCTACGAGGACAAGGTAATGAGTCGAATGACGATGTTTTCTTCGCCCCTGCTGCTGGGCTTCGACGCGATGGAAAAGACCATCGAGCGCGTCGCCAAGGGCGGCGACAGCTATCCGCCCTACAATATCGAGCGTGTGCGCGTACCTGATGGTCAGCCGGACCGCCTGCGCCTGACGCTGGCTGTGGCGGGATTCACCGACGCAGACCTGGAACTCACAACCGAGGAGAACCAATTGACGATCCGCGGCCGCCAGGCCGATGACGAGGAGCGCGAGTTTCTGCATCGGGGCATCGCTGCCCGCCAGTTCCAGCGCACCTTCGTGCTGGCAGACGGAATGCGGGTTGTCGGCGCGGAGTTGAGGAACGGTTTACTGTCAATCGATCTTGAACGACCGATCCCGGAACGTCTGGTGAAAAAGATTAACATTTCAGTGAAAGACTGAGTTCGGTTCCAATTGGAATCAAATGCTCTCAGGCGGGACGGCCCCGTGGGCGCCCCGCGAAAAGGAGGCGATTATGGCCACTGTTGAAGCAAAGTTGAATGTCACTGCAGCGCAGCTCGCTGATATCGGTGAAGGTTCGGTCGCATATCTGCGCGAAATGCAGAGCGAAGATCTCAGAAGCAAGTTCCCGGGCCTGCCGGAAATCCAGCCGGGCACCAAGCTGTGGGCACTGTTCGGCGCCAACGGGCAGCCGATCCTGCTGAGTGACGAGCGCGGCCGGGCCCTTGCCGGTGCGATGGAAAACGACCTGACAACGGTCGCGATCCACTAACGCTCTGCACTTGACGCGGAATACGGCGTTGCCGCGCCTGCGGCTTCGCCTGACCGGATGATTGCCAGCGCCTCCCTGGCGCCGGTGTTCGCCTGTCAGACAACCCCAAGCTTGTAGTGTTTGGGCATCAAGAGGCTCTGCGCAGCAATGGCATGCTGCAGTTCGTCCGATATCAGAATGTTGGGCCGGGCGAGTTCCTTTTCGCGCCACAGATGCGCTCCGCCGATAGCGGAAGCGGATACCGTGAGTTCGGCATAGCCCTTCTTGTCCTTGCCGTTCGCAAAATAACTGCCGGTCGAACTGCCGCGAACCGCGCTCAAATCTGGACGGAGGCTATTGCGGAATTGGCGGATAACCAGGCCGAAATACTGCGTGGGGTAGTCGTCCTTCGGCATCTGCAGACGGATCGGCCAAAACTGGTGAATACCCGGCTCAAAACCTTCGATAATCGTCTTCAGGCGCCCATCCACGGCGACCAACTGGTCGACCAGCTCAATCATTGAAGACAGTTCGGAGAGCGTTTTCTTCGACCTGAACCAATCCGGCTGCTCGTGCGGCTGAAGCGGACCTTCGTCATATTTGAATTTTCTTGACGCTGCGTAACGGGCATCTCGGATCTGCACATCCAGCGCGCCTTCGTCTGCCAGATTGTTAGAGCGCAGATAATGCTCATAGCGCGCATCCTCGCCGACATAGTCGACGTCCGGAAAGTACTTCCCAAGACCCGTGGGCGATACCAGTCCCCAAACCATGTCAGCCCCAACCCTTTGCCTCAGCCAGCATAAATCTGCGAGCTCGCCCCAAGTCTATTCCAGCGATCTATCTATCCGGCGCACCCACTCTGCATTCCAGCCTGCGATCATATCGGCAGCTACGGCAGCGTCCAGCGCATCCTTGAGTGCGGCCTGCGTGACTGGGCAGTGCGACCAGGGTCAGAGCCAGGAACCATCCGATGCTGACGTCGAGCAGCGAAATCCACAGAATCGCCAGGCCAATAGCAGGCACAATGAAGAGAAGGCTGGCGAACCGGCCGAACCGCGAACCGGCGGCTATAATCAGGCGCGACATGGATGTGGCCGGGAATGTGCCGGGGCTGGCGGTTCGGAACCTTGTCCGCTGCGGCACCCGGAACAGTATCCCGACGCCGCCATGTCGAATCAGGCCGCGTGCGGGGTCGCGGTCTCGGAAAGCAGCGCGAAGATCGCGGCGGCGTCCTTGGTGTTGCGTATCTTCTGCACGGTATCATTGTCGCGCAGGACACGGGCAATGCGTGAAAGCGCCTTCAGGTGGTCTGCGCCTGCGCCTTCGGGGGCCAGCAGCAGAAACACAAGGTCAACCGGACGATCATCCAGCGCCTCGAAATCAACCGGCTGCTCCAGCCGCGCAAACACGCCGAAAATCTTGTCGACCCCGGCCAGCTTGCCATGCTGAATGGCGATGCCATTGCCGACGCCGGTTGAGCCAAGACGCTCGCGCTGCAGAATCGTGTCGAAGATTACGCGCTCCGGCAGACCGGTTGCGGCAGCGGCCTTCTCGGCCAGCAGTTGCAACAGCTGCTTCTTCGAGTTGGCCTTGAGTGACGGCAGGACTGCCGAAACGTCGACCAGATCGCTCAAGCCCATAGCATGTTCCTTTGTACACCAGCCGGGCCCAGGCCCGTTTGTTGTTCGTAAGCCATGATTTCTTATCGGCCGTTGGCGGACGAGGTGTCGATCCAGCCAATGTTGCCATCGGCACGGCGATAGACAACGTTGACGTGATCATTGCCAGCGTTGCGGAACACGAAGACAGGGCTGTCCTTGGTGTCGAGCTCGATCACAGCGTTGGCAACGGACATCGTCTTCAGCGCAACGGTGGATTCAGCAACGATGGCGGGCGCGTAATCCTCCGGCACTTCCTCGTCCTCATCGGCAACCGGGGCCATGACAGTGTAGGAAATGTCGATTGCATCGTAAGCCGGTACAGACGTTGGATGTGCCTTGAGCTTGCGCTTGTAGCGGCGCAGGCGCTTCTCCAGCCGCTCGGCTGCACTCTCGAACGCCGCGACCGGCTCCTGCGCCTCACCTGTGGCCTGCAGTGCCATGCCGGTATCCAGATGGATCATGCAGTCTGCGGAATAACGGGAGCTCGATTTGATGACGGTCACATGACCTGAAAAGCCGCCATCAAAATATTTGTCGATTGCGTCGCCAACCCTGGTTTCAATGCGCGAGCGGAACGCCTCGCCAATGTCCATCTGCTTACCCGAAATGCGCAATGTCATGAAGTACGACCTTCCATGCTCAGACCTGCCGGTTCCAGTCTATACCCCGTGGCTCAGGGTACAAGCATCAGCGGGCGGAACCCGTGGTTCGAGAGGCTAAAAATTTTTCCGATTGAACACAAAATGTCAGGCCAATTTCTCATCAGACAGGGCCGACTGCTTCTTGCGGGCGGGCTTCTAGCCACTCGCCCCGGGATTGTCAAATGCCTCGCAACAACGTGCGACGAGGATCAGGCAGCTTCCATCGCGCGCTTTTCACGCCGACGCTGAACCGACGAGAGAATGTTCATACTTTCCCGATACTTGGCAACCGTGCGCCGGGCAATGTCGACGCCGTCCTTCTTCAGAACATCAACGATCGTATCATCCGAGAGCACGTCGGAGCCTTCGTTGTCGATCAGTTCGCGGATTCGGTGCCGTACCGATTCCGACGAATGCGCCTCGCCCCCTTCAGCCGACTGGATGGCGGCAGTGAAGAAATAGCGCAGTTCAAACAGGCCGCGCGGGGTCGCCATAAATTTATGAGTCGTGACCCGGCTGACGGTGGATTCGTGCATCCCGATGGCCTCTGCGACCGTTTTCAGGTTCATGGGACGCAAATGCCTTACCCCATGGGTCAGGAAGCCATCCTGCTGACGCACAATCTCGCTCGCAACCTTCAGGATCGTGCGCGCGCGCTGGTCGAGACTGCGCACCAGCCAGTTGGCGCTCTGAAGGCAGTCCGTAAGGAACGCCTTATCATCCTTGTTCGCGCCTGAGGAAACCTTGTTGAAATAGACCTGATCCACAAGCACGCGCGGCAGGGCATTCGAGTTCAGCTCGATTGCCCAGTTGCCGTCGCTCGACGGGCGCACGATGACGTCGGCGACGATTGCTTCCGTGCTGCCGCGCGAGAAGGCAAAGCCGGGGCGTGGGTCAAGGGCGCGGATCTCCGCCACCATATCGGTAAGATCTTCCTGACCAACGCCACAAATCTGGCGGAGGGACACGAAGTCCCGGCGCGCAAGCAGTTCCAGATGATCGATCAGCGCGGCCATCGCCGGATCCAGACGGTCGAGTGCACGCAACTGCAGGGACAGGCATTCGGCCAGATCCCGGGCAAAAAGACCTGCAGGTTCAAAGTCCTGGCAGACGGCCAGAACCTCGTTGACCTCAGATTCGGTCACTCCAAGTCGCGCTGCCGTTTCGCCCGCCTCGGCGCGCAGGTAACCGGCGTCGTCGAGACTGTCGGCAAGGTCCCAGGCGATCGAGTTCTCGACCGGGTTGAATCCGGCGAGAGCAATCTGCGCGCCGACATGATCGCGCAATGTGGGCTGGGCGGCTGCGAGTTCGCCGATATCCAGCTCGTCAGCGCCGGAGAGGCCGCCTGAAGACGCGCCTGTCTTCCAGTTGGTGGTCAGTTCAGGCGACAACTGCTCGGAATGACCGTGGTCATCCGGAAAGACATTCTCCAGTGAAGTGTCCATCGTGTCGGCGATGGTCTGCGATGAGGGAGGCGCATCAGCCTCGAACCAGTCCTCGCGGGAAGAATTGTCCTCGCGGGCGGCAGCGGCATCGGGTTCCGGACCGCTGTCATCACCATCCTGCCGCTCCAGCAGTGGATTGCGCTCCACTTCCTGGTCGATAAACGCCAGAAGATCGACATGAGTCAGCTGCAGCAGCTTGATGGATTGCATCAACTGCGGCGTCATCACCAGCGACTGCGACTGGCGCAGCTGCAATCTGGCCGAAAGTGCCATCCCGTCTACCCGTACTCGTACGCCCGTTATCGGGTTCTTTTCGTCTTCTTGTTCTCCAGGCAGTCAATCTGGCCCGGATATTGCTTGTCAATAGGACGAAATAGCAGAGTGGCCTTACGGAAGGGTTAGCGTGATCACGTTTTATCGCGCGGGCACAACCAGAGCGTGTCGCGATCTTTCAGATTCGCTCCGTACGCTTCAAGTCTTTGTTTTGTCGCATGTCGTTCTCGCAAAACCGCGTCACACTTTTGCGCGACATGCCTTAGGCGGTGTGGATACTTATCTAATCCATAGGACGATTGCTGCAATTGTGACCACGGCGGGGTAATTTCGGGCGGTTTTCTCGAAGCGCGTCGCGACCCTCCTGAATTGTTTGAGCTTGGAGAAGCAGCATTCGATCAGATGCCGCTGGGCGTAGAGGTGCTTGTCGAGCGGGTGTTTCTTTGCGCGCGATGGGTTGTTCGGGATCACTGCGACCGCTCCCTTGTTGGAGATGGCCTCCCGCAACCGGTCGCTGTCGTATGCCGCGTCCGCCATAACGATCTCGGCGGGCAAATCCTCTATCAGGATGTCTGCTTGTGGTGCATCGCCCCTGTGACCTGCGGTGAGCGTGAAGCGAACCGGACAGCCAAGGCCGCGCACGGCCAGATGTATCTTGGTGCTCAGGCCGCCACGTGAGCGGCCAAGGGCTTGATCTTCAGCCCCTTTTTTGCGCCGGAGGCGTGCTGGTGGGCTCGGATGATCGTGGAATCGACGATCAGATACTCAAAGTCCGGATCATCTGACATCGCGGTGAAGATGCGGTGCCAGACACCTTCTGGCTCCATCGGCTGAAGCGGCGAAACACGCTGTTCCATTCGCCGAACGCCTCCGGCAGGTCGCGCCACGGCGAACCGGCCCGCACAAGCCAGAGAACCGCCTCCACAAACATGCGGTTGTCGCGACCAGACGATCCGCGTGTTCGCTCATCGCCGATTATGTGCTCGGCGACACGAGCCCACTGCATATCGCTCAAGATCAGACGGTCCAGAACACCCATGACTGCCTCCAAAAGACAGCCTTGAATCTGATTTGCTCAACCTTGGGAATCCCAAGAGTCCACACCGCCTAGAGCGAGAATGCCTCCCCCAGGTACAGCCGGCGTACATCCGGATTCGTAACGATTTCATCCGGTCTGCCGTGCGTCAGCACTTCTCCGGAGTGGATGATATAGGCACGATCGATCAGACCAAGCGTTTCACGCACGTTGTGATCGGTGATCAGAACACCGATGCCTCGCGCGGTCAGATGCCGGACGAGTTGCTGGATATCGGTAATCGCGATGGGGTCGATGCCGGCAAACGGTTCATCCAGCAGCATGTAGCTTGGCCGGCTGGCCAGCGCACGGGCAATCTCAAGCCGCCTGCGCTCGCCACCGGACAGCGCAATCGCAGCCGAGTGGCGCAGATGGCCGATGTGAAACTCTTCGAGCAACTGATCCAGATCGGCTTCGCGCCGGTCGCGATTCTTCTCGATCACCTCCAGCACGCCACGGATGTTCTGCTCAACGGTCAAACCGCGGAAGATCGACGCTTCCTGGGGCAGATAACCAATGCCGAGCCGCGCACGGCGGTACATGGGCATTGTCGTCACGTCATAGCCGTCGATGTGTATCTGGCCCTCGTCGGACGGAACCAGTCCTGTCACCATGTAGAAACAGGTGGTCTTGCCGGCGCCGTTGGGCCCAAGCAAGCCAACAGCCTCGCCGGCTTTCAGGTCAAACGACACACCTCGTACAACCTGCCGGCCTTTGTAAGATTTGGCCAACATAGTTGCAGACAAGACACCCTTGCCTATCACAGTCGCGGCATGGGGCGTTTTCTCGGCGACAGGTTCGCCGGTCAGGCTGGAAGGCATTTCTGACATTACTGGCGCTGGGTACCGGGCGTGAAAACGCTGATCACCCTGCCGCCGGGGCAGCGCTCGACGCGGGACTTGCTGGTCGCCATGTTTACTGTGAGCTTGCAGCCTCTCAGCACATTGCCGCCGTCAGAAAGCACAACCTCGCGGCCGGACAGTGTCAGGATGTTGGTGCTGACATTGAAGGTGCCCTTGTCGCCGGTCCCGACCTGCGTGCCCGACTTCACATAAACCTTGCCGTCGACTTCCATGCGGTCAATCGAGGTCGAGCCAGTCGAGGGAACGCCCGGCGCGCTCGATTTGCCTGCCTGCTTGTAATAGACGACCATGCGGCCGGCCTTGAGCACGGTGTCGCCCTGCACGACACTGACATTGCCGGCGAATGTGGCCATCGCCTTGACCTCGTCGACCTCAAGCTTGTCGCTCTCGATCTGGATCGGCTGGTCGCCCGACAGGCGCAATCCAGGCACCGCCGAGGCTCTGTTCTGTGCTGCGGCAGCAGCCGCCCCCACGAGAAGTATAGCGCAGCAGATGGTCAGCTTCCGTGCAGTCGATCGGAACACGCTCATTTCAACTCCCGTCAGGTCTTCGGCTGCGCCTTCGATTCGTCCCGGTTCATACGTACACGTCCACCGCAGCCATCGAAAGTCGACTTGCTTGTTGTCATCTGCACGACAAGCTTGCATCCGACAAGTACTGTCGGTCCGTCTGTCAACACAACCTCCTTGCCCGTCAAGGTCAGGGTATTTGTATTGACGTCGTAGGTTCCGCTTTCGCCCGTGCCAATCTGCGTCCCGGACTTCACATATACGTTGCCATTGACCTCCATGCGGTCGATCGTCGTCGAGGACGATGACGGCAGCCCGCCGGTAGCGGCGCCGGTGCCGGCAGCGGGAGCCGTTCCTGCAGCAGCCTGCTTGTAGTAGACCACCATCCTGTCAGCCTTCAGCTGGGTCTCCCCCTGAATGACATTGACATTGCCGGTGAATGTCGCGGTTGCCTTGACCTCATCAACCTCAAGCCGGTCACTTTCAATCTGGATCGGTTGATCGCCAGCAAGTTTGAGGCCTGGTGCGGCGGCCGCCCGGTTGTCCTGGGCGAATGCCGGCGGCGCAACAGCACACAGCCCGGCCAGCCCGAGCAATACAACCAGCGCCCTGATGTGCCGTGCCATATCAGCTGCCGTCCGTCTTTGGTTGAGACTTGCCATAGGAGCCTTCCACCGTAACGCGCACACGCTTGTCGAAGATGAGTATCTTGCCGCCATTCTGCACTTCGAGCGAGTCCGCTGCGACCGTGCCCCCGTCTAGTTTGACTTCAACGGGCATTTCGGACTTCACGCTTGCCTTGGTAATATCAACAAACGCCGAGTTCAGTTGCGCAGAGAGGCCAGCCTCGGTCTTGATCTGCATTTCGCCCTTGATCTCGAACGTGTTGGCGGTGCGGTCGTAGAAGCCGCGGGGCGCAGTCAGCGTCGCGATGTCATTCTCATAAGGCAGTGTAGCCGAGATCTCTTCAAGCTCGATCTGGTTGACGTCTTTCAGATCCTGAAACGCGCGCAGCGCAGTCATGGAATATGGCTTGTTGTCCGGCGTGAAGCCTTCCAGCTTGGGGCTGGCCATAACAAGCCTGCCATTCGATATCGCCGACTCGGCGACATCAATCAGCACTGCTGCCGGCGACACGACATAGGTGAAGCCCAGAAAGCCAAGGCCAAGCACAACTGCAATCGCAGGTACTGCCCGCTTGAGCACAGTCACGCGGCGCGAGTGGCGCTGCGCCCGGGCGAAAATTACGTCGCGCTCATCGGCTGCGCCGGATTCCATTTCCAGAACTTGTGTCACAAAGCCACCAGATTCAAACAAAACCCCGGTATTCAGGGTCAAAATGATTCATCGAATGTGATCAATATTTCGACGCTTATCACATTCGTGATCGGGAAGCTATCTGTTGCGGTGCAATATGGTCTTTTTCGGTCGGACCCGCGTCCATTTCATGCTGTATGAGGCAAGACCTCGTCCAGTGTGGGTATTGACGGCTGGGCTCCTGGCTTCAGACAGGCCAGCGATCCGGCTACCGAAGCGCGCTGCAATGCCTGCTCCAGCGGCAATCCGGCAAGCAGAGAAGCGCCGAGGTAGCCGCAGAACGTATCGCCGGCACCGACTGTGTCGACCGGTTCTATCTTCATGGCAGGGACCGTGATGTGCGCACCCTCGCCGGTCACCGCGATAACGCCATCGCCGCCCAGTGTAACCACGATCGTGCGACCCGTAGCGTCAGCGAAGGCTGACATTTGCGCCTCCCTGCCCTGCCCCGGAAGGCCCAGAGCTTTCGCGTAGAGATCGAACTCGGTCTCGTTGGCGACAACAAGGTCTGCCTTTTCCAGAAACTGTGCCGCCTCCTCGCGAAACGGCGCCGTGTTGAGCACTGATGTCGCGCCTGCCACTCTGGCTGCCTCAAGCGCCGCGGACACGGTTTCCAGCGGGATTTCCTGCTGGAGCAGAACCACCCCCTTCTGCAACTCCAGCCTGGCGAGATCGCCGGGCAGGACGCTGGCATTCGCACCGGGGATCACCGCGATGATGTTCTCACCGGCCTCATCGACCAGAATCATGGCGATGCCGGTGGATGCTGCGGACGTGCGCACTTTTGACAGGTCGACGCCTCCGGTATTGAGCAGTTCCAGCGCCTCGGCAGCAAAACTGTCCTTGCCGACCGCACCAATCATGCGGGTAGGTGCACCGGCGCGCGCTGCGGCCAGTGCCTGATTGGCGCCCTTGCCGCCGGGGGCACTGGCGAATCTCGAGCCCAGCACCGTCTCTCCCGGCGCCGGGATGCGACCGACAGAGCCGATAAGATCAAGATTGATAGATCCGATGACGGTGATCACGCGCTGGCCTCCCGCAGTTTTTTGCCAAGGCTAGCCGGTTCGCCGCTGCCCCGCCAGCGCGCTATTCACAAAGCAGGGTCGTCTGCGCCCGGTATTCGCCCGCCGGAAACAGGCCGGTGGCCTTGGTCGCGGTCAGGTCAATGCGCACATCATGCGGACCGTTGCGCACGATCTGCGGCAGATCAAGCAAAGCCGGCGTTCCATCCACGCTGAAGCTGCCAGTGAAAACGGTGCCGAGATTTGCGCCGCCGGGTGCTGACGAAAAGGCCAGTGGCTTCAGCACCGAGATGGAAAAGCAGCCGACCAGATTGAGCAGGCAGGGTGTGGCGTTGGTGGTGACAGTGGCGGTGCCGCCACGCCCGTCTGCGTAAGTCGAGCTCATCACATCCAGTGTTGGTTTGACACCGAGCTGGCCAGGTGCGCCGATCTGGATGGTGCAGGTGCCGATAGCAATGGCGTTGGCCGGCACGGTCAGGCCGGCCAACGCCGCAAGCATCAACATCGGTTTCAAAATCGCCTTCATCAATTGCCGTAGGTCCAGCCTTCATTGGCCCAGTCGTTGCCGGCCTTTTTCTTTCTGGCTGAAACCTTCCTAGGCTTTGGTGCGCGAACCGTGGACGCCTGCATGGGCCCGGCCGCATCCGTGGCCTCGGGGGCGGCCACTTCTGCAGTTTCAGACCCGGAACGCGGGGCACCCGTGGTCGAGCTGGTCGGCCCGGCATCGGTCACGCCCATCTTGAGCAGTTGCAGCTCCATACGCAGCCGCTCCACCTCAAGCTCATACAGTTTTGCGCAGTCCAGACGCTTCGGCTTTCGGCCAATCGGCACAACGACACGGCCGTAGGTGGCCATGTCATTGCCCGTATTGCCGCGTGCGCCGCGGATGACGCCGACATCGAGATAGGCGCCTGAGCCGGCTACAGCCGAGCTGCAGGTGGTGCCATCCGAGGCCCGGACCTCATCCTGACCCTGGGGCATCGAAACGCCCGGCAGATCAAAGCCGTTCTGGTTCTGCTGAATTATGTAATCCTGCGCTGACGCCGGGGCCGCAGTCAGGACGCTGCCAATGAGTGCAGCAAAGACTATCGCTTTTGACCAAGAAATTTGCCGCATATCTGTGCCTTTACCAATGAGGGCTGGTTCGGAAAGGGGATGCTTTCGGTGCAGACGCGCACCTTGCGTTCCGCCTGGCCGTCGAAGGGGATGACCACCATAACAGGACGCCTGGCGTCCGAGCCCAGCATGAATTCCGACGGCGCGACGCGGGCGTCGACCGGCTGGAAATTCTGGTCATAGACCTTCACCTGCACCTTGATGCGATGCTTGTAGGGGTTCGACGGGAAAACCCGTACGGCGAAGCTGTCGGTGAAGCTCTTCACCTCGCCTCGCATGGGCGACATCGACTGGGCCGAAGCCACCATTGGCGCAGCGGCAATTGCTGCGGCCAGGAGATATGTGCTGATTGATCTCATTCTGCCCTCGCCAGAGCAGCTGCCCGCCAGGGCACGCTGCTCTGAATCTCGTTTGTGCGTCGGAAGTTACTTACTCGCAGCGAACCGTGACGGTCGCCTGGTAGTGGCCACCGGCAAAGGTGCCCCCGCCAGACTTGGTGCCCGCAAGATGCACCGAGACGACGCTGGTGCCTGGCAACCCCAATGGCGTCGGGTCCGACGTTTCGGTGATGTTGTGAATGCCGAGCGACGAATAGCTTGGCACCCAATTGATCGTGCCCGGATCATCCTCGGGCCGGATGTTGGTGACAACCGTCGGGTCAACGCTCAGCGAGACACCGCCCGTGGTGGTGATGTTCACGGTGCCCGGAAGACCGAGCAGGTTCTTCGAGCTCAGCGAGGTCAGATCGCCGCTGGCTGCCAGCGTGCCGCCGGTCGGAACAACGACCAGCAGGCAGGTTGAAAGGATATGTCCGTTGAAAATAACGTCACCGCTGGCGGCATGTGCCGGAGCCGCTGAAATAGCTGCGGCTGCGATGAATGCACTGCAAAGTACTTTACGCATAGTTGCCTCAAAAGTTGTGCTGCAATTCCCCGTCCTTGCAATCGAGGCTGCCAATCAGAAATAAATGATTGGCTCGCAAGGACACGAGAATTGGCTACAAACTCTAGGACAATTTTCCGGAGTGACCGGTAACCCCTATGATTCTACAGCGAAACCCAGATCGCTAGGAGATTGGTGCAAAAATTCGTTTACCATTAATTTCAGGGGGTTCTGGCTGCCTTTACTGGCAGCCGGCTTCCCAACCAAGGATTGCACGCTTGCGTGTGAGGCCCCAATGATAGCCCGTGAGTGCACCGGATTTGCCGAGCGCGCGGTGGCATGGCACGACGAAAGACATGGGGTTTGCGCCGACCGCAGCGCCGACCGCGCGCGACGCTTTGGGTGCGCCGATCTCGGCAGCAATGGACGAGTAGGTGCGGGCCCTGTTCATGGGGATACGCAACAGCGCCTCCCACACGCGCACCTGGAAATCGGTGCCGATCATGACGACCCGCAGCGGCTGGTCGGCACGCCATTTTGCCGGGTCAAAAATCCGCGCCGCGTAAGGCGCGGTTGACGCCATGTCCTCGACATAGGTGGCATTCGGCCAGCGCCGCGTCATGTCGTCCAGTGCCGCGCGCTCCTCGCCGGCATCGTTGAAGGCAAGGCCTGCCAGCCCGCGATCCGTCACCATGATCAGCGCCACGCCAAAGGGCGAGATGTGGAAGCCGTAGCGGATGGTCAAGCCGGCACCGCGCGTCTTGTAATCGCCGGGCGACATCGCCTCGTGGGTCACGAACAGGTCGTGCAGCCGGCCGGGGCCGGACATGCCGACCTCGAACGACGTCTCCAGCAGCGGCAGACCGGCATCGAGCAGCTTGCGCGCGTGGCTCAGCGTCACCGCCTGCAGGAAGGCCTTTGGCGACAGGCCCGCCCAGCGCGTGAACAGTTTTTGCAGGCCGAGCGGTGTCTCGCCGACCTCGGCCGCCAGATCGTCGAGCGATGGCTGGTCGCGGTAATCGAGGCTGATCTTCTCGATCACCCGGCGCACGATCTCGTAGTCGCCGCCGACGGGCGTGATGTCTTTTTGCAGAATAGCTGTCCGGGCGTTCATCGGATGATCTCCTTTGCCCGACATATCGCCCTTACGCATGCGTCCAGCCACCCGA
The DNA here is from genome assembly GCA_964480545.1 of uncultured Mesorhizobium sp. Lineage (GTDB taxonomy): Bacteria > Pseudomonadota > Alphaproteobacteria > Rhizobiales > Rhizobiaceae > Mesorhizobium_G. Next base: position 19,662 of record CAYZQP010000015.1, read on the forward strand.
AACCTGCTCGGCGCTTCGTTCGCTTGCGCCTGTCGCCTGCTCGACAATGGTGCAGCGGGCGCGCCGAACCGTTCGCGTGAGGCTGGCTGATTTCAGGACCGCCTCCACACGTCCGTTCATGAAAAAGCTGCCGTACAGCGCGGGATCGATCCATAAATCTGGCCCTTCGAGTGCCGAAGCACCAACGGCGATCTGCCCCTCCTTCGGCAAGCTCGACATCCAAAGACCATCGGGCCAACGATTTGGTTTCTTGAAGCCGCCAGTCGATCGGTCGGGCAGGAATGCCCGCTTCTGGCCAAACTCCAGAAAGAACCAGTCGCCCTTGATACGATCAGTGCGATTGCCTTGCCAAAGCTCGATCGGATAGAGACCGCCAGCGCCAAGGTCGAAGCCTGATAGAACACGGGCGAAATCAGACGAAACGACAATGTAGGCATTAACGGCGAAAAAATGCTGCAGCTTGCGGATATGTAGATCAACATAGTTGCCATAAGCCGCGCGAGGCCGTTCGTCGTCCTTGAGCGGAAGTCCGCTTTCATACTTATTCTGGATAGCGTCGTTGCGCTCTAGCTCATCGCCCCATGCCGTGCGATTCCCATTCTCGTCCCAGTAGGGCGCGCTGTCGCTAACGCCTTTTGAAAGAACCGTCATCCGGGCACGTATGGACGGGTTCGACAAACTCTCACTGATCCAGATCGTTTCTTTCGTCGATTGCTTCATCGGCTTAGCTTCGCGCCTTGTGCAGCGCCTGCGCGAATGCCCGGGAGAAGCTCTCGCGGTCATCGGGGTTCAGGAACATGCCGACCGGCACCGAACGCCCGCGCGCCTCAACCGCCATCTGCGTGATGCCGATCATCTCGTGACGCGCCACCCTGAAGCGCGCCCAGAACGGGTTGAACCTGTGGTCCTCGCTGCGGCCGTTGGCGGCAACTTTGCGGATATCCAGCCGGGTGCGCGACACCGACACTTCCTCGCGCACGCGTGCCGCGCGGTAGTTCATACGGAAAGCGATATAGATCGCCAGAATGTCCACCCCGAGGAAACCGAAGATCGGCCAGGCGCCATGCGCCAGCAAAAACGCACCGGAGATCAGCCACGCGGCCGTGAGCGTTCCCATCATGATGACAAAGCCCTGCCGCCCGAGCGACCTGTGCGGGGTCAGCAGGGCACGGAATATCGGCTCTTCAGGCGCACAGTTTGTGTCGCTCATGGTGAGTCACTATAGAGGCAATATGCCTGCCCCCAAACTGAAATCCGCGCCTGTGCGCGCCAAATCATCGCGCTCTGCTGCCGCCACACGCTCGGCCTATCCGCGCGCCGAGGTGACGGAGATGTTCCGGCGCTTTTCGGTGCAACGCCCGGAGCCGAAGGGGGAGCTCGACTATGTGAATGCGTTCACGCTGCTGGTCGCCGTGGTTCTGTCGGCGCAGGCCACCGACGTCGGCGTCAACAAGGCGACAAAGGAGCTGTTCCGGCTCGCCGATACGCCTGAGAAAATGGTGGCGCTGGGCGAGGACGAGATTGGCCGGCAGATCAAGACCATCGGCCTGTGGCGCAACAAGGCGAAGAACACTCTGGCTCTCTCACAATCGCTGCTTGAGAACTATGGCGGGCAGGTGCCGACAGACGAAGCCAGCCTGGTGAAACTGCCGGGCGTTGGCCGCAAGACCGCCAATGTCGTGCTCAACATCGCCTTCGGTCATCACACCATCGCCGTCGACACGCATATCTTCCGCCTCGCCAACAGGCTGAAGCTCGCGCCCGGCAAGACTCCCGACGCTGTCGAGCGGCATTTGATGAAGGTGGTGCCGCCGCAATATCTGCGCCACGCGCATCACTGGCTGATCCTGCACGGGCGCTACGTCTGCAAGGCGCGCAAACCCGTCTGCACCGAATGCGTCATTGCCGATCTGTGCAAGGCCGACGAGAAGACCACCTCGATCCCCGCGCCGCTGGTGGAACTGGTATGATAAGGTGCGGTCTGCTCCCCAAACTGTCGCGTTGGTGTAGCTCATCCTCGCGCGATGGCGTTGGCTATATGCCGGGCAGGCGCTGGCCCTGCGCAGCCGGGTCAAAGCGGTCTATCAGCGGGCCATGACGCCACAGACAGCCCCTATCAACAACGCCCGCCTCGGCATTGCCTTCATGCTGCTGGCTGCGCTGATGTTTTCGCTCAACGATGTGCTGGGCAAGTGGCTGGCTTCCAGCTTCTGGGTTGGTCAGTTGCTGATGTTGCGCTCGGCGGCAGCCATTGCAGTCCTTGCACCGCTCATCCTCTATGCCGGCTGGCGGGTGCTGTTTGCTGTCTCGCGCCCACGCCTGATGGCGGCGCGCATGACCTTCACTGCGCTTGAAATCGCCAGCTTCTACTACGCGGTGAAGTTCATGCCGCTCGCCGACACGGTCACCTTCTGGCTTGCCGCGCCAATCTATGTTGCCGCGCTGTCGCCGATTTTGCTCGGCGAGAAGGTCGGCTGGCGGCGCTGGACCGCCATCGGCGTCGGGTTTCTCGGCGTCATCATCGCGCTCGGGCCATCGCTTGGTGCCCGGCCTGACGCCGTCGCGGTGGCGATCTTCGGCAGCGTCTGCTTCGCCTTCATGATGCTGTCAGGCCGCGCGCTGCGCGCCTCCAACGAACTTGCGCTGGTGTTCTGGCCCATCCTTGCCTCGGCCTTGTTCGGTGCCGCAATGGTGCTGTGGGGCCTGGCGCAGGGCGCTTCCGGCTGGGTTTCGCCGGACTTTACCGACTATCTGCTTATCTCCCAGCTCGGCATTGTGGCGCTTGCCGCCCACTATTTCACCAACAAGTCGCTGGTGCTCGCCGATGCCTCGGTGGTCACGCCCTACCAGTACACCCTGCTGGTCTGGGCGATTATTTTCGGCTGGCTGTTCTTCGACGAGCGGCCGCATGCGGCAATGATGATCGGCGCCGGATTGATCGTTGCGTCGGGCCTCTACATATTCTTCCGGGAGCAGGCCGTGGGCAAGGCTCCGGCCGAGCCTGTGGTCGAGAAGTGATGCTCTCTAATTCTTGCGCGGGTTGGCGCGGATCTCACGCAGCAGGATCCTCACCGCATCCTCGAGGTCTTTAGTCGCCTGCTTGCGGCTTGAGGAATTGATATAGGCAACCGGTTCGCCAAAGCGCAGTTCGGCGTCGTAGGCGCGCTGCCCGAGAAACATCGCTATGCTGGGCGCGAGGCCGATGTCGCCGACCCACGAGCTGGTGATGGTTCTGAAGCGCCCGAGTGGTGTACCATGCAACCGCGTGTAAGCCACCGCCGCAGGCTGCAGCCAGACGGTCTCCGCACCAGCCTCGTCAATCGCCAGCTTTGCTGCACCAAAGAGCGACGACTTGAACGGCAGCAGCGCGTTTCCATCCGACGTCGTGCCTTCCGGAAACAGCACCAGCGCGTCGCCTCCGGCCAGGCGCGTGGCGATCTCCGAAGCCTTGGCACCGGTCTTCGTCTTGCGCTCGCGCTCGACAAAGACAGTATGATTCAGCCGCGCGATGGTGCCCATGCCCGGCCATCCCGACACTTCGGATTTGGCGATGAAACGCACATCCGCCTGATGTCCGAGGATCATGATGTCGAGCCAGGAAATGTGGTTGGAGATCACCAGCAGCGGGCGCTTCTCCGAGAGCGCGCCGGTGATGCGAACCCGAACGCCCAGACATTTCAGGATGAGCCGATGCCAGAGGCGTGGAATGGTGCGTTGAAGCGGGAGATCGAAGCGGATTGCGATCCACTGGATCAGCGCCAGAACAGGCGTGACAAGCAGGAAGATCGTGCCCCACAGGGCAATGCGCAAACCAGCGATCATCGACGCCTCAAGCCCGTGAGCATGATACCGAAAAGTTGCAGACTTTTCGGACCAATATCATGCGGTAAGGCGGGCTAGCGAAGATCGAGCCGCATGACAAGCGCGGCGGTGCGGCCGCGATCACCGGAGCCTTCGTAATAGTTGGCGCGGCGGCCGACCTGAATGAAGCCAAAATGCTTGTAGAGCGCCAGCGCCGGCGCATTGGTTTCATCGACCTCAAGGAACAGCGCCTCGGCGCGGTCACCGTGGAGCTGGCGCAATACGGCATCCATCAGCTTCCAGCCAAGGCCCAGCCGGCGCGCGCTGCGCGACACTGCGATGGTCAGGATTTCGGCCTCGCCGGCCACCAGACGCGCCAGCACGAAGCCGAGCGGCCCTGCCTTGGGATTGCCAACCTGCCGCACGGCAAAGCCGAACACATGCTTGTCATCGATGAGCGAGGCGAATTCCTCGTGGCTCCATGGCCGCACGAAGTCCTCGCGGTGCAACATCGAGAGATCGCCCGCATGGCTGCGTGTCAGCGCTTCAACCGCGTAGTCCCGGCGTCTGCTCAGTCCCGGTATCGAGATGCCCATCATGCTGATGCCCTCGGCAACACAAACCCCGCCTGCGGCTTCGCATCGGGTTCACGCAGGTAAAGCGGCTTCGGCCGTTCGGCAGGTTCTTTCGCTGACCCGATCCGCGCGTAGGTCGCAACGTCTGCCGTCACAGAATTGCCGTCGGCGACAAGCTCCGGCGCCAATGCCTGGATCGCGGCAATGCCGGATCCTGTCACCACTGCGGCGTGGTTTCTGGCAAGCTGTACGGCGTACTCTGTACTCATGGTTTCCGGAGCGTAAATGAACTTGGCAAACGGATCGTAAACGGCCGCCTGCACCATATCGTTCGCCGAAGAGAACACTGCCATCACGTTCTGGTCAGGGTGGCGCACAGCTGTCTCTGCGGCGACGGCCTCGAGGTTGCTGACGCCAACAGCCGGAATTTTCAGCGCCAGCGCCAGTCCGCGGGCGGTGGCGACGCCCACCCGAATGCCGGTGAAAGAGCCCGGCCCAACGGCAATGACAACCCGGTCAATCTCCTGAAAGCTGTTACCGGCAGCGCCCAGCGCGGCGTCGATCACCGCCATCAGGTGCTCGGCGTGGCCCTTGCCGATGTCGATGGAGTAACGGCCAGGCTCCTCGCCGTCCTGCCAGACGCAGGCCGCGCAGAGCGACGCCGACGTGTCGATGGCAAGGACTTTCAACGGCACTGACACTGGACTGCACTCTCGCGAATAGCGAGAGCTTAGCCCGCTTTCGCCTTAAGCTCCAGACGGCGGCGATGCAGCACCGGCTCGGTGTAGCCGCTCGGCTGCGAGCGACCCTGGAACACCAGATCGCAGGCGGCGAGGAAGGCAATCGAGTTGTCGAAGTCGGGTGCCATCGGCGTGTAGAGCGGGTCACCGGCATTTTGCCTGTCCACCACGCCGGCCATGCGCTTCAGCGTCTCGCGCACCTGATCTTCGGTGCACACGCCGTGGCGGATCCAGTTTGCCATGTGCTGGGCGGAAATGCGCAGCGTGGCGCGATCTTCCATCAGGCCGACATTGTTGATGTCCGGCACCTTCGAGCAGCCGACGCCCTGATCGACCCAGCGCACGACGTAGCCCAGAATGCCCTGCGCATTGTTGTCGAGCTCGCGCTGGATATCTTCCGGCGACCAGTTCGGGCGGGTCGCGACGGGGATGGACAGGATATCGTCGAGTTTGGCCGGCTTGCGGGTCTTCAACTCGTCCTGCACCTTCTTCACATCGACCTTGTGATAGTGCGTCGCGTGCAGCGTGGCTGCGGTGGGCGACGGTACCCAGGCGGTGTTCGCACCGGCCTTCGGATGCGCGATCTTCTGCTCCAGCATTGCGGCCATCAGGTCGGGCATCGCCCACATGCCCTTGCCGATCTGCGCCTTGCCCTGCAGGCCACAGGCGAGGCCGACATCAACATTGTTGTTCTCGTAAGCCGCGATCCAGGACGACTGTTTCATGTCGCCCTTGCGGATCATCGGGCCGGCTTCCATCGAGGTGTG
>CAYZQP010000016.1:0-25402 GCA_964480545.1 uncultured Mesorhizobium sp.
CCGGTCGACTGTCTCGTTGTGGCGCGCGGCGGCGGCAGCCTGGAAGACCTGTGGGGCTTTAACGACGAGGGGCTGGCGCGCGCGGTGGCGGCGTCGGACATTCCGATCATCTCGGCGGTCGGGCACGAGACCGACTGGACGCTGGTGGACCACGCTGCCGATATGCGCGCGCCAACGCCGACGGGTGCCGCAGAATTTGCCGTGCCGGTGAAGGCCGAGCTTGAGGCGACGCTTGCCAGCCTCGGCGCGCGGCTGGGCGGCGGGCTGTCGCGCTCGATCGAGCGCAAGCGCACGGCGCTTCGTGCAGCGGCGCGTGTGCTGCCAACGCCGGATGCCCTGCTGGCCGACCCGCGCCGGCGGCTGGATGAGGTATCTGCCCGGCTGGCGCGGGCGCTCACCGTCAACACCGAACGCAAGCGGGCGCGCTTTGCAGCGGCGCGGCTGACACCGCAGACACTGGAGCGCCGGATTGCCGATGGAAGGCGGGGGCTCGAGGCCTTTCAGTCACGCATCGATGCAGGCGAGCGCGGCCTGATGCGCAATCGCCGGGCGCAGTTCGAGCGGGCGGCAGCGCGCGTGTCGGTTGTACCGCTGGAGCGGCGGCGTCTGCTGCTGGCCGACCGGCTGGCGGCAGCGGGCAAGCGTAAGGATCAGGCCTTTGTGGTGAAGGTCGAGAAGCTGAACCGGCGGCTGGCGCAGGCGGACCGGCTGCTCAGTTCGCTGTCTCACAAATCGGTGCTCGAGCGTGGCTTTGCGCTGGTGCGCAATGCCGACGGACTGGTGCGCAGTGCGGCGCAGGTGCAGAGCGGCGAACGGCTGGAATTGCAGTTTGCCGATGGTGTGCGCGAGGCGATTGCCGATGGCGAGGCGCAGCCGGGTGCCGTGCCGAGACCGCAGGCACCGCCAGTGCAGGCAGCACCCGAGCCTGCTCGCAAGCCGAAGCCAGCGCCCAAGACCCCGGAGGGGCAAGGGTCGCTGTTTTAGGAAGCAATGCATGACCTGCAGGCTGGGACTTGGAATTGACAATGCGCTTGCAGCAACGGGCCGAATCTGGGTCATGACAGAGCGCCGCTCTGTCACCGTAATTCCTGCGCGCTGCTAGTTTAGACTGTTGGCATTTCGCGATAGCCGATGCCCTTGACGCCAGCTGCTTCCATTGCCTGCTTGAATACCTCGCTGACGAACGGCAGGTCGAACGAGTTCATTCGCGGATCGATCCAGATGTGGCGACCGGCTACCTGTTTCAAACTGACGACGAAGCGATTACCGCTCTTGGCCATCCATAGGCCCGAGCCCTCACTTAATTCATGTGTGGTATGGTGCCGGTCCATGCTGTCTATGCGGTTGCAAGGGTAAAACCAGTAGAATGAGGCAGCATGGCTGCCATCCGACCATACAAGCTCAACAGGAACGATCTGATGAACGTTTGGCTCAAGCTGTTCCACGACATTGCGAAATGCCTCGCTGACGAGGAAGATGTTGTGCGCCCTTTGCACGTCGGTTAACTGACGTTTAGCCCCTCCCCACTCAACCTTCTTCGGCAAATGAGCGGGATCGACGCTAACACCTTGGTAAAATGGATTCCTTTTTTACTCTCGTTCAAGCAGGAAGACTCTTACCGCCGGTAACCGGATGGAACTCAAAGCCAATCGGAAAAACCTGATCGAAATCTCCATCGAGCAACTTGAAGCCTGCGACAGTGCGCTCGCCCGTCGCATTTGAAATCGCATAAACGCTCGTCATATGGTGTCCTATCAAAACCAAGTGCTACGCGGGGAAAATCGGTTCTACCATCTTCGCCCCCATCTTCTCCAGCGCTTCAGGCTCGATGAGCCTGGGAATTACGGGGAATTACGGTGACAGTGCACTAAGGAATTACGGTGACAGTGCACTAAATTTTCTCGCCTTTGGGCCGCGCTTGGCTGGCTTCACTTGCCGGCCCGTCTGCTCGGCCACCTGTTTCAGGAAGGCTTCGCTGCCGACCGGGCGGCCAATCGTTTCGGCTCGACGCAGGCGATCGAAGGCACCCACGTCGTGCTCATCAAGATCGAACAAGCCTTCGGTGGAAGGCACCAGATTGCGCAGCGGCGCAAGGTCGGTGACGCCGTCATCCTCACCCGCCAGTTGCGCCCGCGCACTCGACCAGCGCCAGTCCTGAGCGCGCTTGGCCAGCCCCGCCCGCACCGGATTGAGCCCGACATAGCGCAGCGCACTCAGGAGATGATCGTCATCCATGGCGACCGAGCCATAGCGACCCTGCCAGAAATGCCCGGTCCGGCCCTCTCGCGCATGCACGATCCCCGCGTAGGTGCGATGCACCCGCGCCAGCGCCCGGCGCAAGCCGTCCTCATCATCCGGCGTCAGGATCAGGTGAACGTGGTTTGGCATCAGGCACCAGCCCCAGATAGCCACCTTCGCTGCCGCACAGTGCCTGACCAGCAGCCGCCGGTAGAGATCGTAGTCGCCATCGCTGAAAAACACCTGCGCGCGCCCGTTACCACGCTGGGTAACATGATGCGGCAAACCGGGGATGACGACACGGGCAAGACGGGCCATGAGTCAACCTATAGATAGGTTGTGCCACCCGTCAATTAGTGCACTGTCACCGTAATTCCGTCAATTAGTGCACTGTCACCGTAATTCCTGTCCCATTGCCTGCTTGAATACCTCGCTGACGAACGGCAGGTCGAACGAGTTCATTCGCGGATCGATCCAGATGTGGCGACCGGCTACCTGTTTCAAACTGACGACGAAGCGATTACCGCTCTTGGCCATCCATAGGCCCGAGCCCTCACTTAATTCATGTGTGGTATGGTGCCGGTCCATGCTGTCTATGCGGTTGCAAGGGTAAAACCAGTAGAATGAGGCAGCATGGCTGCCATCCGACCATACAAGCTCAACAGGAACGATCTGATGAACGTTTGGCTCAAGCTGTTCCACGACATTGCGAAATGCCTCGCTGACGAGGAAGATGTTGTGCGCCCTTTGCACGTCGGTTAACTGACGTTTAGCCCCTCCCCACTCAACCTTCTTCGGCAAATGAGCGGGATCGACGCTAACACCTTGGTAAAATGGATTCCTTTTTTACTCTCGTTCAAGCAGGAAGACTCTTACCGCCGGTAACCGGATGGAACTCAAAGCCAATCGGAAAAACCTGATCGAAATCTCCATCGAGCAACTTGAAGCCTGCGACAGTGCGCTCGCCCGTCGCATTTGAAATCGCATAAACGCTCGTCATATGGTGTCCTATCAAAACCAAGTGCTACGCGGGGAAAATCGGTTCTACCATCTTCGCCCCCATCTTCTCCAGCGCTTCAGGCTCGATGAGCCTGGGAATTACGGGGAATTACGGTGACAGTGCACTAAGGAATTACGGTGACAGTGCACTAAATTTTCTCGCCTTTGGGCCGCGCTTGGCTGGCTTCACTTGCCGGCCCGTCTGCTCGGCCACCTGTTTCAGGAAGGCTTCGCTGCCGACCGGGCGGCCAATCGTTTCGGCTCGACGCAGGCGATCGAAGGCACCCACGTCGTGCTCATCAAGATCGAACAAGCCTTCGGTGGAAGGCACCAGATTGCGCAGCGGCGCAAGGTCGGTGACGCCGTCATCCTCACCCGCCAGTTGCGCCCGCGCACTCGACCAGCGCCAGTCCTGAGCGCGCTTGGCCAGCCCCGCCCGCACCGGATTGAGCCCGACATAGCGCAGCGCACTCAGGAGATGATCGTCATCCATGGCGACCGAGCCATAGCGACCCTGCCAGAAATGCCCGGTCCGGCCCTCTCGCGCATGCACGATCCCCGCGTAGGTGCGATGCACCCGCGCCAGCGCCCGGCGCAAGCCGTCCTCATCATCCGGCGTCAGGATCAGGTGAACGTGGTTTGGCATCAGGCACCAGCCCCAGATAGCCACCTTCGCTGCCGCACAGTGCCTGACCAGCAGCCGCCGGTAGAGATCGTAGTCGCCATCGCTGAAAAACACCTGCGCGCGCCCGTTACCACGCTGGGTAACATGATGCGGCAAACCGGGGACGACAACACGGGCAAGACGAGCCATGGGTCAAGCTATGACAGGCTATGGCACGCGTCAATTAGTGCACTGTCACCGTAATTCTCTGTCACCGTAATTCTCACCGTAATTCGCGGCGTGGCCATCATCACCAGCGCCACCTTGCCGAAGGTTTCGCTGATGCGTGACCGGATTTCCGCAATTTTCTCAAGCACAGCAGGGTCGAGCTGATGCGGAGTCTGCGCTCCTGCATCCTCCTTGTCCTCAACCTTCGATTTTGCTGCAGACACTGCGCGCTGCTCTTCGTATCAACGACGGTCGATAGTAATGCGCAACCGTGAAAGACGGGTGAATACGGACGGTTCGGTGGGTTGCGGACCTGCACGAGGTGACGCGAGGCGCTGACGCTCAAACTGGGAAAATGAAATGGTACAGTTGGGTGGGTTCGAACCACCGACCTCTGGTGCCACAAACCAGCGCTCTAACCAACTGAGCTACAACTGCACAAGGTTCACGGGGGTCGGTCCGTGAACGAGGGGTCACTTACTGACATATGCCGGAGATTTCAAGGCGAAAGCCGAACGATTTCCGACAAGGCAAAAGAAAAGGCCCGGGGGAGGAGATCCGGGCCTTTTCCAGTACTCAGGCCGAAGGGAGGAGGTTTCGGCCATCTTTCCGTCAGGCGCAGGGAGGAGGAAGCGCCGTTCGGGAACTCTGGACCGCTTGCGCGGCCAACTCTACCAGCAGCGGTCGAAGCCGCTGCTTCACACCAAGATAGCTTATGCAGCTACCTTGAATTCCTTGGTCGCCTTCTCGATGGCGTCCTTGACCGGGGCAGAAGCCTTCTCTGCGGCCTTCTGGGCGGCAGCCTGGAAGTCCTTGGCCTGCTCCAGGCCGGTCTCGAAGCTCTTGCGGACGAAGGCCGACTGCAGCTCAACCAGCTCAGACACCGACTTCACGCCAACCAGAGCTTCAAGATGCGCGAAGGTGGTCTCGGCGTTTGCGCGCCAGGCGGAGATGGTCTTGAGCGAGAGCTCGGCAGATGCCTCCCTGGCAACCTCAACGCCGGTCTCGATGGCCTTCTGGGCCTCGGCTGCGCCGTCCTTCAGTTTTGCGAAGACTTCCTTGCTCTGCTCAACGCTCTTCTCGGCGAAAGAACGAAGCTGCTCGGTTGCCTGCGAGGCGTCAAAAGTCGGGAATTCGATGTTATCAACTGCTGGCTTGGCCATTTTCCTGTCCCTTTTCCGTGTTCGACCCCAAGGGCCGTGTGCATTCTGTCCCCTAACGTAATGTTGGTTTTTGTGCATTGCAACAAGAAAATGTTGCGATGCGTCAAAATGGCAAATCCAGTGTTAACCCTAGCGGCAGGTTCCGGGGCCGGAGCAGATCAAGTTGTGGACGGCCCAAACGATTGCTTTTATTAACAAACGGTTAAATTGAAGCGGCCGGGACGCCGCAGTGTATGGTGGGGTATGGCTTCGAAGTCGTATTCGTTTATCGACATCGCCGTGCTGGACGCGGTCAGAGAGCGCTTCGTCCGTGGCGAAACGCTGGCTATCCTCGATTCGGAACTTGAGCAGGTGGTCTGGGCGAATGGTCCTGGCGCGCAATTGCTTGGCTTTGACGGGGTCGCCGATGCAACGGGCGCCGCAGCGGGGCTGAGCCTCGTCACCCGCCGACAGATTTCCAGCCTTGCCGGCTTCCCTGCATTGCCGCGCCCCGCAACTGTCTCGGTACGATTCAGCCGCGGTGCATCCACCCAGCTGGTCATGTTGACTGCGGAGGCTGTGCGCCTGACCGGCGAAACCATGGTCCTGCTGTCGCTGCCCGCGGCTGCTGCAAGTCCGGTAGATATTCTCGGTGGACTGGTCGACGAAGGACAGGCGGCCGCGCTGCTCGATGCCCAGGCGAAGCCAATTGCCGTCAGCAAGGAGTTTTCCGGGCTCGGCCTCGCACAGGCAACACTGGATGAACTCGTGCGCGATGTGCGCGACGAGAATGATCGCCTGGTCAAGCGCAAGATTTACGGCGCACGCGGGCTTTATCCTGCCGCCATCGCAAGGTTGAGCGACAGCCCGGCTCAACATTTGCTGCTCGTGGTTGCCGAGGCAGAGGCACCGCGCAACACCACCCGCCCATCCATTGCCGGGACTGCACCTGCCCGAAGCGACTATCTTTCCGATGAATTTGACGGTGAGGCGGGCCTGCCCGGAGAAAAACTGGCTGACGTATTCGGTGCGCATGACCTCAACCAAAGTGACGTCTCGGCCGAGCCGGAGGCGGACGAGGGTATCGCGGAGCAGCCATTGCCGGACAAGTCGCCGCAATCGACTGCGCCTGTGATCGAAGCGCGAACGGCGGACACCCGCCCCGTCGTGGATATACCGCGCGACGACCGCAACTCGCCTCCTGCCCGGTTCGTCTGGCGCACGGACGCTGCCGGCCGGTTCAGTGCCGTATCGGACGAGTTTGGCGAGGCCGTCGGGCTGCCTGCTGCCGACATTCTTGGCAGGGCATTCAAGGACGTCGCGACGGTCTTTGCGCTAGACCATGACGGCGAGGTGGCCGGGTTGCTGGAGCGCCGCGACACATGGTCGGGACGGACGCTGTGGTGGCCGGTGGCCGGTACCGATTTGCAGGCGCCGGTCGATCTCGCCGCTCTGCCAGTCTATGGCCGCGAGCGCAACTTCGAGGGTTTTCGCGGGTTTGGCGTGGTGCGCAGGGCCGATGCGCGGCCTGATCCGGAACGGATCGGGCTCAGTCTTACGCCGGGCGTGCGCATTGATGAACTCGTCGAACAGCAGACTGTAGCTGAACCCGAGGTCACCCTGACGGCACCTGAGCCAGACTTCGAGGACGACCCGTTCCGGGGAGAGGTCCCGGCGCTTCAGATCACTGCGCCGATTGCCGACGACTCCGAAGACAAGGTTGTGCGGCTGGCCGAGCGTCGCCAGACGAGTTTCGAGCGCAATCTCTCATCCGTGGAGCGCCAGGCATTCCGCGAGATCGGGGAGCGTCTGCGCCGGGAGCACAAGATCGAGCCGCCGGCCTTTGGCAAGCGCGACCATGTGCCGGGGGCAATGACCACCGATGGGACCACCGACGGGAAGAAAGCAGGCGATCAGTCCGGGCCGGAGGTGGCACAGACGCCGGATATTGTGACATCCACGTATCGACCGGAACTGGCCGCTGCCCAGCGCGAGGCAGCCAGGGTTGCGCGGGTCAGGCAGGCTCCCGATGTCGGGGTGGATAAAAGACATTCAGGCGAGCAGGCTGACGACCTTCCGGCACACGGGTCCGTGCCGGATCGGACATCCGGTGCTCCAGATGATCACGAGACGATCATCACATCGCGGGATAGCGACTGGCTCGCGGATCAGACGACCGGGAGCGAGGAGACACCCGAGCCTCCAGGTGATGACATCCCCGGGAATTTCCTTGTCGACGACTATCCTTACGAGGAGATCTCCGCCGAAGAACTGGCCGACCTGCAGGCGCTCGACAGCGAACCCGAAGGTCTTGTGGACCCTGCTCTGAACGAGCCGCGTGAGGTGCCTGATGATGTCAGGACAGGCGCGGTGGCACTGCCGATTGCCGATACTTTTTCGTCCGACGAGACGAATGATCCTCAGACCATTGATGTTGCCGAGGAATTTGATGATGAGTTCTCGCCAGCCGAGCTGACCGGGACAGCAAATCCCGTCGTTGGGTATCACGCGGATGATCCGCAGCCCGAGCTGCAGCGAACATATCGCACCGATACAACAATCCTGGATCAACTGCCGGTGCCACTGCTGATCCATTCGGGCGATCAGTTGCATTACGCCAATCCGGAATTCCTGCGCCTGACCGGCTATGAATCGCTTGCCGGGCTGGAAGCGGCTGGCGGACTGGATGAGCTGTTTGTCGACGCGTATGACGACGCGGAAGTCGAGCACGAGCTGCGTATTCGAAGCAGGAACGGCGAAACCTTCCCGGCCGAAGCCGTGCTCAGATCGGCACCCTGGGCAGGACGCAAGGCCCTGATGCTGGTGATCCGGCAGACCGGGGAAGCGATTGCGGCATCGGCCTCTACGGAAGACCTACGCCAGCGACTGGACGAGATGCGGACGATCATCAACACCGCAACCGACGGATTCATTCTTGTCGACAAGGTTGGAGCCATTCGTTCGATCAGCGAGCCTGCCGAGGCGCTGTTCGGGTTCGACAGCGACATGGTGAAGGGCAAACCACTCTACTCGTTGTTCGATCTCGAGAGCCAGGGGGTAGTGATGGACTACCTCTCCAACCTTTCGCTGGGTGGGGTTGCCAGCGTGCTCAATGACGGACGTGAGGTGGTGGGGCGCGAGGCCGAAGGCCGGGCGGTACCGCTTTTCATGACAATGGGCCGGCTGCCCGGAGATGGTGGATTCTGCGCGGTGGTGCGCGATATCACGCCATGGAAGAAGGCCGAAGACGAACTGACCAGGGCCCGCACCGACGCCGAGCTCGCTTCGGCGCAGAAGAGCGACTTCCTGGCACGGATCAGCCACGAGATCCGTACTCCTCTCAACGCCATTATCGGGTTCTCGGAACTCATGGTGGACGAGAAGTTCGGTCCGATATCAAACGATCGCTACCGCGACTATCTGCGTGACATCAACCGGTCGGGCAATCATGTGCTCGATCTTGTGAATGACCTGCTCGACCTGTCCAAGATCGAGGCTGGTCAGCAGGAGATGGCCTATGAGGCGGTCGCGCTGAACGACACGCTGGCGGAAGCCGTGTCGATGATACAGCCGCAGGCCAACCGCGAGCGGGTGATCATCCGCTCCAGTTTTGCGCCACGGCTGCCCGATATTGTCGCCGACCTTCGCAGCATCCGGCAGATCGCGCTCAACATCCTCTCCAACGCGGTGCGCTACACCCAGGCGGGCGGCCAGGTGGTGATCTCGACCAGCTACGAGAGCGGCCAGATCGTGCTGCGGGTTCGTGATACCGGCGTCGGCATGAGCCAGGCGGAGCTCGAGCAGGCAATGAAGCCGTTCCAGCAGATCAACGCGCTGAAGCGCGCGCGCGGCGATGGCACGGGTCTCGGCCTGCCGCTGACAAAGGCGATGGTTGAGGCCAACCGGGCACGGTTCGCGATCAGTTCCAGCCCTGGCGAGGGAACGCTGGTGGAGATCACCTTCCCGTCGACACGGGTGCTGGCGCAGTAGCTTGCGCCATATCCGCTGACGTCAGGTGGGTATGGCTGCCTGGGCGGACACGCGCACGCGCGCGATCAATTCTGGCCCGCGTCAATTCCGGGTTGCACGGCCACCGGGGATCACATAGCGGGCTACCGCATGCCAGGAATAGATTTCTCACAAGCCCGTGATCGTTAAAAACTGCCAATTTCAGGCAAGTATTTGAAACTGGTGAGTAATCGTCCAGTTTAGAACAATTCCAATATATTGAATTCATTGAACTTTCTGTTGAAACCGTTCACCAGTTACGGCATTGAAGCGCCAGCCATCCGGAATAAATCCGACAGCTGACAAGGCTCAACAGGAGAGGACTATGACCAGAACAACACGGCTTGCATCGCTTGCCGCATTCGCCGCTGTGCTTGGCGCAAGCACGGCTGCCTTCGCCGACGGCGTCGTCAACGTCTACACCCAGCGCCAGCCCGCGCTGATCCAGCCTGTGCTCGAGGCCTTCACCGCCGAGACCGGCATCAAGACCGAGGTTCTCTTCCTCGACAAGGGCATGGAAGAGCGCATTCTGGCCGAGGGTGCCAACTCCCCGGCTGACGTGATCATGACCGTCGACATTGCCCGTCTGACCAATGCCGTCGAGAAGGGCGTGACCCAGCCTCTGGTTGACGAGACGGTCAACAAGAACATCTCGGCCGAGTATCGCGACCCGGATGGCAACTGGTTCGGCGTCACCAAGCGCGCCCGCATCATCTATGCCTCAAAGGACCGCGTGAAGGACACCGCGATCACCTATGCTGACCTCGCCGATCCCAAGTGGAAGGGCAAGATCTGCATCCGCTCCGGCCAGAACGACTACAACCTGGCGCTGATCGCTGCTGCGATTTCGCATTGGGGTCCGGAAAAGACCGAAGAGTGGCTGAAGGGCGTGAAGGCGAACCTCGCCCGCAAGCCTGAAGGCGGCGACCGTCCGCAGGCCAAGGCGATTGCTGCCGGCGAGTGCGATATCGCTGTCGGCAACACCTACTATGTCGGTTTGATGCGCAACAACGAGAAGGACCCGGAAGAGAAGGAATGGGGCAATGCCATCAACACCCTCTTCCCGACCTTCGAGAATGGCGGCACGCACGTCAACATTTCCGGCATTGCGCTGGCCAAGAACGCTCCGAACAAGGACAATGCTGTCAAGCTGATCCAGTTCCTGTCGGGCCACAAGGCACAGCAGATCTATGCCGAGAAGAACTACGAGTATCCGGTTGAGCCGGGCCTCGAAGCTTCGGAATCGGTCAAGGCATTCGGCGAACTGAAGGCCGACACCCTGCCGCTGGCCGAGATCGGCAAGAACCGCAAGGCCGCTTCCGAGATGGTTGACCGCGTCGGCCTCGACGACGGCCCGGGCACCTGAGCCAGGTCGCAACAGAAACGAATACGGAGCCGGCGCGCGCAAGTGCGCCGGCTTCCGGCATTTTTGCCCGGCGGATCGGGCCTCGCCATCGGGCGTTGAGGTTCGGCAGTCTGGCGGCAGCGGCGGTCGTTCTGTCGCCAATCGTCACCCTGATTTTTCTGGCTATGGGCGATTCCGAGGGCGTGTGGCAGCACCTGATGCGTACCGTGCTGCCCGGCGCCACGCGCACCACGCTCTGGCTTCTCACCCTGGTCTCCATCTCAAGCGCCATCGTCGGCGTTGTTGCTGCCTATCTTGTGGTGGCCTTCGATTTTCCGCTGCGGCGAACGCTGTCGTGGGCGCTGGTGCTGCCGTTTGCCGTGCCACCCTACCTGGCAGCCTATGCGCTTGGCGAGTTCTTCCACTACACAGGTCCGGTGCAGACATTCTGGCGCGGTCTGTTTGGCTACCAGACAATACGGGACTACTGGTTTCCCGACATCCGCTCGACCTGGGGTGCCGCACTGGTGATGACCAGCGTGCTATACCCCTACGTGTACCTTACCACGCGCGTGGTGTTCCTGATGCAGGCCCGCAGCGTTGCCGATGCTGCGCGCATTCTTGGTGCCGGACGCTGGCGGGTATTCTTCACCATCCTCTTACCGCTCGCACGTCCGGCAATTATTGGCGGCGTGGCGCTGGTTCTGATGGAAACGCTCAATGATATCGGCGCGTCCGAGTATCTCGGTGTGAAGACTTTGACATCCTCCGTCTATGCGACCTGGCTGGCACGTGGCAGCCTGGCTGGAGGTGCACAGATCGCCCTGATGCTGCTTGTGCTGGTCGTGCTCCTGCTGGTGACAGAAAGCTGGGCCCGCCGCAGACAGAAGTTTTCAGCAGCGCGCGGCAGCCAGTTCAAATCCCGCCCGGCGCGACAGCAACTCACCGGGTGGCGGGCAGGTGCTGCCACGACTGGACTCCTGCTGCCGATCGCGGTCGGTTTTGGCGTACCGCTTTACGTGTTCGGCCGCTACGTCTCGCGCCGGATGGAGCAGATCTATGACCCCAGATTGCTTGATGCGTTGACCCACAGCATCTTCACTGCGGCTGCAACTGCAATCGTAACGGTGAGCGTCGCGCTGTTCCTGCTCTACGCCATGCTGCAATTGCGCGACCGCATGTCGGCCGCACAACTGCGAGCCGCATCGGTGGGTTACGCACTGCCCGGCGGCGTGCTGGCACTTGGGCTGCTGTTCCTGCTGGGCCGTATCGACAACCTCGTTGATGGCTTTGCGCGCGAGTATCTCGGCTTTTCGACCGGTCTGCTGTTCATGGGTTCAGCTGCTGCAGTCGTGCTGGCCTGCTCGATCCGGTTCGTTGCGCTGGCGGAGGCTACGATACGCTCCGGATACGAGAAGCTGCCGCCCAACCTGGACGCAGCGTCTCGCAGTCTGGGACGCAGCAGCCTGACCAGTGCCTGGCTGGTGACAGGCCCGCTTCTGATGCCGGCAATCCTGACTGCTGCCGTGCTGGTGTTTGTCGACGCCGTCAAGGAACTGTCGGCTACCATCCTGCTGAGGCCATTCGGCTTCAATACGCTCGCGACCTATACATATGAGCAGGCATCGCGCAGTGCGCCGGAAGAAGGTGCATTCGCCGCACTGCTGATTGTGGCAGTTTCGGTTGTGCCCGTTGTGCTGTTGTCGCGGATGCTCGCACGCGACCAGGAGAGCGCCCGGATCAGTTGATCGGCCCAAAGAAAAAGGCGCCCGAAGGCGCCTGAAAGAATTTGAGGGGCTGCTATACAAAGGTTCAGGAAATCAGGTCCGCCGTGGCACTGTCTCTCGAAATCTCACGCACACTATCGGTCAATATTCCCTAACAATTCCTTACTTTCGAGAGTTGCTTTTTTAGCAACTGCTTCACCCGTGAAAACTAGGTAAATTTTCGCGCTACCAATTGTTAACTATCAGGTGCCAGCTCCGGAAGGTTGCGGAACAGTTCCAGAGCCTCCGGATTCGCCAGCGCTTCCTTGTTCCTGATTGGCCGCCCGTGAACAACGTCGCGCACGGCAAGTTCAGTGATCTTGCCAGATTTCGTGCGGGGTATGTCGGCCACCGCCACGATCCTTGCCGGGACATGGCGCGGGCTTGCGCCGGTGCGGATCCGGGACTTGATCGACTTCTCCAGGTCAGCATCCAGAACCAGGCCGGCAGCGAGGCGTACAAACAGCACAACGCGCACGTCGTCATCCCAGGTCTGGCCGATACAGAGTGCCTCGATCACTTCCGGCATCTGCTCGACCTGATTGTAGATCTCTGCGGTGCCGATGCGCACGCCACCGGGGTTCAGCGTGGCATCGGAGCGTCCGTAGATGATCATGCCGCCATGTTCGGTCCACTCGGCGAAGTCACCGTGACACCAGGTGTTTTCAAAGCGCTCGAAATAGGCGGCGCGATAGCGCGATCCGTCAGGATCGTTCCAGAAGCCTATCGGCATCGAGGGGAAAGCCCTGTCGCAGACAAGCTCGCCCTTTTCCTGGCGCACCGGGTTGCCCTCGTCGTCCCACACGTCGGTGGCCATGCCGAGACCCGGCCCCTGGATTTCGCCAACCCAGACAGGCTCGGTCGGCACAGCAAGCACAAAGCAGGCGACGATATCGGTGCCACCGGAGATCGATGCCAAGTGGATATCTGCCTTGATGCCCTCATAGACAAAAGCAAAGCCCTCCGGCGACAATGGCGAGCCGGTTGAGGTCATGGTGCGGACAGATGACAGGTCGTGGGTGTCGATGGGGCGCAGGCCGGATTTGCGCACAGTGTCGATGAACTTGGCCGAGGTGCCGAAGAAGTCGAATTTTTCGGCCTGGGCGTAGTCGAAGATTACGTTGCCGTCCGGGTGGAACGGAGACCCGTCGTAAAGCATCAGCGTTGCACCGACGCCAAGCGCCGACACCAGCCAGTTCCACATCATCCAGCCACAGGTGGTGAAATAGAAGACGCGATCGCCCTCGCCACTGCTGCAGTGTAGCCGGTGTTCCTTCAGGTGCTGAAGCAGCGTGCCCCCTGCCCCGTGCACGATGCATTTCGGCACGCCTGTCGTGCCCGAGGAGTAGAGGATGTAAAGCGGATGGTTGAACGGCAAGCGGGTGAACTCGACATCCCGCGGCGTGAAGGGGGCAATCGCCTCGGCGAGGGACTGTGCCTTCGGTGTGCCGTCGACCACCCTGGCCGGTTGACCGAGATAATCGACGACCAGGACTTTCTGCACCGTTGTCAGCTTCGCAGCGACGGCAGCGACCTTTTCCGAAACTTCGATTTTCTTGCCGGCGTACCAATAGCCATCGGGAACAAACAGCAGCACCGGTTCAATCTGGCCAAAGCGGTCAAGCACGCCTTGCTCACCGAAATCGGGCGAGCAGGACGACCAGACAGCGCCGATAGAAGTTGCCGCCAACATCGCGGCCACCGTTTCCGGCATGTTCGGCATCATCGCGGCGATGCGGTCTCCGGATTTGACGCCGAGTGAGATGAAGAGTTGCTGGATACGGGAAACGAGAGCGTGCAGTTCGTCCCAGCTCAGGCGGCGGGACACCTTGTCCTCACCCCGAAACACGATGGCCTCGCGGTCACCATGGCCACGCAGCAGGTTTTCGGCGAAGTTCAGCCTCGCTTGCGGGAAAAACTGTGCGCCGGGCATGCGGTCGCCGTCTTCAATGATAATGCTGCCCTTGTCGCCGATCACCCCGCAATGATCCCAAAGAAGGCTCCAGAAGGCCTCGCGCCCGTCTATCGACCAGCGATGGAGTGCGTCATAGCTCTCTATCCTGCGCCCTGCGACCTGTGTCGCAGCTTGCATGAATGCGGTAATCGGAGCCTGGGCAATGCGCTCCTTCGAAGGAGCCCACAAGGGTTTCTGTGCAGTCACCACAACCTCCGTTTAGTCATCCGTTCATGCACATAACACGGCACGAGTTCAAGAAGTCTCAGGCAATAGTGGGTGCCCGCCAGTTCACCCTTGCCGCAAATCACATTGGCGCTTACGTGAAGCCTATGCGCTGCAAGGCCATGACAGCATGAGCGAGCCAACCGCTGCAAACGACTGGAAGCGACCGGGCGTGACGCCGTCAACGCTGATCCGGCGCAGCATTCTTGCGCTTGTCGCCCTGATCTCCCTCGCTGCACTGGCGGTGGCAGCATTGCCAATGGTTGCGTCCACCCAACTGGTGCGCAACCGCATCGCAATCGAGCTCAGCGCCTGGAGTGGCTTTCGTGTTGCTATTGCCAGCACGCCACAGCTCGAATTGTGGCCCTTCAAGGCGGTGCTGAGCGGTGTCACGCTCTACCAATGGGGCGACTGGGACAATCCAGCCGTCATCGAAGCCGAACGTGTAGAAATCAACCTGTCCGCACTCGACGCGCTGAATGGCAATGTTTCCTTCACCGAGGCCAGGCTGGTGAACCCGGTCATCCGGGTGGGGCTGCAGATCGGTGAACCCGGACCCGAGATCGTCACCTCGGGCGGCAAGATTTCGCAGGCTATTGAAGCCTACCGCGCGCAACTCGGCGACGATCCAGACCGGCCGGAGACATCAAGGATGCCCGCCACGCCATTTGGCGCGGTCGATATCCAGAATGGCCGTGTTGTCGTGATGGACGGCAACGACCAGCGCGATGTCGTGACCAGGCTTGGTGGGCGGGTGGACTGGCCTGCGCTGAATGCTGCCGGCAACGCAAGCCTGAGCGGCGTGTGGCGTGGCGAACAGGTCAAGGTTGATATGTCATCCGAGTCTCCGCTGACCCTGCTGGCCGGCGGCGCGACGCGTGTGGCGGTGCGCTGGGAGTCCGGGCCGATTACAGGGGCTTTGAACGGAAATGTGCGGCGAGCCGCCGACGGCCGCGTGGATGCTCATCTGGAGGTCAACGTTCCCTCAGCCCGACGCGCCATCAGCTGGACGGGCATCAACCTCGCCACGGGCGGTGACCTGGAGCAGTTCAGGGTGTCGACAGACATTGTGGGCAACCGCAACCGGGTGACAACGCGCGACGTGCAAGTGACCATCAGCAACCGCGCCAGCAGCGGCGTGGACGAAGGCGGGGGCAGCAACAGTGTAGGGAGCGGAGCGCTCTCGATCGAGCCCTTCGCCACCAGGCCAAAACTGGCCGGCGTGCTGACCTTCGAGGAGCTTGATATCGGTCCGTTCCTGTCACTGTTCACGCCGCTGACGCTCGCAGACCAGCCGCGCAGCCCGGAGGCTCGCAGCCTCGCTGACCTTATTGATGCCGATGTGAAGGTCACTGCCGCGCGCGCGCGCTTCGAGACCCTAGGCCTGACCGGCGTTGCCGCGACCGTTGATATCGATCAGCAGACAGCTGCGTTTCTGCTCGACAGCGCGACAGGCTTTGGCGGCGCGCTCAAGGGTGCTCTGCGCTTTGAAGAAAAGCTCAACGTGAAGACGACCGGCGTGAGCCTCTCGGCAGCAGGCATCGACGCGCAACCGTTCGCCGAGGTGCTGGGGATGACGCAGTTCACACCGGTGGCCAAGGGCGACATCGACTTCAAGGTTGTCGGCAAAGGTTCGGCGGTCGATACCGTCATGGCCTACGCCAATGGAGAGGTGACGGCGAAGCTTGGGGCCGGCGAACTGCGCGGAATTGACGTCGGAACGTTGGTCGCAAAGGCAGTGGGGGGCGGATTTTTCCCGCTGGCTGATGTTGGCGAGGGGGTCCTTCCAATTGCGACAGCAGAGCTCGAGGCCAAGATCGAGAACGGCGTTGCGCGCATCAGCAAAGGGCTGATCAGCGCCGGCCCGAAGACTATCTCGCTGACCGGCATCATGCCCTATGCGGGTCGCGGCGTAGCGCTGTCCGGCCTCGTGCTTTCAACCGACAAGATCTCGCTCCTGAACCCATTCGGGCGCGAAGCCGCTTTCTTCGTTGGCGGCTCGTGGGATGCGCCATTCGTGTCGGCTGCGGTTCCGCCGAGGATACCGCAGCAGTAAGGGAGTAAGGGAGTAAGGGAGTAAGGGAGTTTCCATGCACCCAGTTTCGGCGCAAGAGGCAATACCTCCCTATTCCCCTATCTCTACCCCCGTTGCGCCGCCTGCTCGTCCCGCCGGCGCTGGATTTCCCGGCGCTTGTTCATGATCGAGACGATCAGCACGCCGACTGCGACGATGCCGATCAGGATCGTACAGGCGGCGTTGATCTCCGGTGTCACGCCGAGGCGAACCTGCGAGTAGATGCGCATCGGAAGCGTGGTGGCGCCGGGTCCCGAGGTGAAGCTTGCGATCACCAGATCGTCCAGCGACAGGGTGAAGGCCAGCATCCAGCCGGAAACGATTGCGGGCAGGATGACCGGCAGTGTGACCTGGAAGAAGGTCTTTACCGGCGGCGCACCGAGGTCCATCGCGGCCTCCTCGAGCGAGCGGTCGAATGAAACAAGGCGCGACTGCACCACGACAGCGACGAAGCACATGGTGAAGGTGATGTGCGCCAGCGTCACCGTGACAATGCCACGATCCAGACCGACGGCAACAAAGAGCAGCAGCAGCGACAGGCCAGTGATCACCTCCGGCATAACCAGCGGCGCGAACACCATTCCCGAGAACAGCACGCGTCCGCGGAAGCTGGTGTAGCGCACCAGCGCCAGGGCAGCCATCGTGCCGAGAATGGTGCCCACGGTGGCCGACATGAATCCGACCTTCAGCGTTACCCAGGCCGCATCGATGAACTGCTGATTGCGGAACAGCGACGAGTACCATTGGGTGGAGAAGCCGCCCCAGACTGTCACCAGACGTGAGGCGTTGAACGAGTAGATGACCAGGATCAAAATCGGCAGGTAGAGGAACGAAAAGCCGAGAATAATCGAGGCGATATTGAAGCGGGACCAGGTTGTGTTCATGGCAATTCTCTCCGCATGATCTTGTCCGAAAACCGGCTTCCACTTTTCGGGATCATGCTTATCTCCCCGCTTCCTGGGCCTTGGCCTGATTGTGCTGGAAGATCATGATCGGCACCACCAGAAGCAAGAGCAGGATGACTGCAACAGCAGACGAGACCGGCCAGTCACGATTGGCCTGGAACTCATTCCACAACGTCTTGCCGATCATCAAAGTATCGGAGCCACCGAGCAGGTCGGGGATGACGAACTCACCCATTGCCGGGATGAAGACCAACATGCAGCCGGCAATCACACCCGGTATCGAGAGCGGGAAAGTGATCTGCCAGAACGACTTGATTGGCGGGCTGCCGAGATCGTTGGCAGCCTCGATCAGCGTGTAGTCCATCTTCTCGAGCGCAGCGTAGAGCGGCAGCACCATGAATGGCAGGTAGGAATACACAATACCGATATAGATCGCGTAGTTGGTGTTCATGATGGTCAGCGGGTTGCTGATGATGCCGGTCCACAGCAGAAACTGGTTGAGCAGACCTTCACGGTTCAGGATGCCCATCCAGGCATAGACGCGGATGAGAAAAGACGTCCAGAACGGCAAGATCACCAGCATCAGCAAGGTCGGGCGCACCGATGCCGGCGCACGCGCCATGCCGTACGCAATCGGATAGGCAATCGCCAATGTCAGGATGGTGGAGATCGTTGCGATCTTCAGGCTCGACAGGTAGGCGCGATAGTATAGCGGATCGCCCATGAGCCAGGTGTAGTTGGAGGTGGTGAACTCGCCGAACTTCGAGAAGAACTCACCAAAGCTGTTGATAACCGGCGTGTAGGGCGGCATCGCAATAGCCGTGGTCGAGAAGGAAATCTTGAACACGATCAGGAACGGAACGAGGAAGAAGATCGCCAGCCAGATGTAGGGAATGACGATGATCAGGCGGCTCGTGATGGCGGACAACAGTCCGCCTGTGTTGGCCGGCGTCTGCGCGGCGGCACTGCCAGATGCAACTGCTGTGTCCGACATGGCCGCCTCCTACTTCGACAGGATCACACCGGCATCCGGCGCGAAGGAGATGAAAGCCTTGTCATTCCAGGTCAGCGGGTCGTCGGTGGTGCGCGAGGCATTCATGGTCGCAGCCTTCACCACCTGGCCGCTCGGCAACTTCACATAGAAGACCGTCATGTCGCCGAGATAGGCGATGTCGAAGACTTCACCCTCCAGGACGTTGCTCTTGCCCGTCGGCTTCTTTGAGGAGACCTGGATTTTCTCGGGACGTATGGCGAAACCGACATCGGTGCCGTTGGTGACGTCCGATGAGCCTGTGCTTTCGATCTCGCCGCTGTCCTGAACGGCGACGCGGGTCACGCCATCCTTGCTGGAGGCGATCTTGCCTTCGAAGAGATTCACATTGCCGACGAAGTTCGCGACGAAGCGCGAGTTTGGCGCCTCGTAGACCTCGGCCGGTGTGGCGCATTGCATCACCTGACCCTTGTCCATAATGGCGATGCGGTCAGCCATCGTCATGGCTTCCTCCTGATCGTGGGTCACAACCACGAAGGTGAGGCCAAGGTCCTGCTGCAGGTCCATGAGTTCGAACTGGGTTTCTTCGCGCAGCTTCTTGTCGAGCGCGCCGAGCGGTTCATCCAGCAGCAAGACCTTTGGGCGCTTGGCGACAGCGCGGGCAAGCGCGACGCGCTGCCTTTGACCACCGGAGAGCTGATGCGGCTTGCGCTTGCCGAACTGCGTGAGCTTGACCAGCTTCAGCATGTCATCGACACGCTTCTGAATGTCGGCTGCCGGCATGCCGTCCTGCTTAAGGCCGAAGGCAATGTTCTGCTCAACCGTCATGTGCGGGAACAGAGCATAGGACTGGAACATCATGTTGACCGGACGCTTGTAGGGCGGGATGCCGCGCAGGTCCTGGCCATCGAGGAGAATTCGGCCGGATGTCGGCTCCTCGAAACCTGCAAGCATGCGCAGTAGCGTGGACTTGCCACAACCGGAGCCACCGAGAAGCGCGAAGAACTCGCGCTCGTAAATCGTGAGCGAGAGGTTGTTGACCGCCGTGAAGTCGCCGAAGCGCTTCACGATGTTTTCAAACTGGATATAGGGTTTGGCCGAAGGGTCGGCCCAGGGAGCAAAGCTCCTGCGGATGCTGCCAAGCGATTTCATGATGTCCCCGTACTGAAACTTGTCCCCGAATGCAGAAGCGCCCGGCTGGTGGGCCGGGCGCATAGTCCTTACTGGCCGGTGGTAACCTTGGTCCAGCTGCGGGTCAGTAGCCGCTGTGTCTGGGGATCCTTGGGTTTCACGGTGAAGAGCTTTGCCAGGGTCTCGTCATCAGGATAAATCGCCTTGTCCTCAACGATATCCTTGTTGATGAGCGGCTTCGAAGCCAGGTTCCCGTTCGCATAATAGGTGGCATTCGAGGCCTTGGCCGCCACTTCCGGCTTCATCATGAAGTTCAGGAAGGCATGTGCCTCTTCAACATTCTTTGCATCGGCAGGAATAGCCATCTGGTCAAACCACATCTGTGTGCCTTCCTTGGGCACGATGTAGTTGATGACGACGCCGGCTTTTGCCTCCTCGGCACGGTCGCGCGCCTGGAAGACGTCACCCGACCAGCCAACGGCCAGGCAGATATCGCCATTGGCCAGGCCATTGATGAATTCCGACGAGTGGAACTTGCGGATGTTCGGGCGGATGGAAAGCAGGAGCTCTTCTGCCTTGGTGAAATCCTCAGCCTTGTCCGAGTTGGGATCGAGACCGAGATAATGCAGAGTCACCGGAACGATGTCGGTTGGTGAGTCGAGGAAGTAGACCCCACAATCCTTCAGCTTGGCGATATTTTCCGGCTTGAACACAACGTCCCAGCTATCGATTTCCTCGACACCCAGGGCGGCCTTGACCTTCTCGACATTGTAACCGAGGCCGACCGTTCCCCACATGTAGTTGATCGAGTACTCGTTGCCGGGATCATAGACCTCGGTGCGTTTGCTGACGACGTCCCACATGTTGCTGAGGTTCGGGAGCTTGGACTTATCCAGCTTCTGGAACACGCCGGCCTGGATCTGGCGCGCAAGGAACGATGCTGTCGGCACAACCACGTCATAGCCTGAACCGCCAGCCAGCAGCTTGGTTTCGAGCACCTCGTTGGAATCGAAGACGTCATAGACAATCTTGATGCCGGTTTCCTTGGTGAACTCCTCCAGCAGCGACTGATCGATATAGTCCGACCAGTTGTAGACGTTGACGGTCTTGTCCTGGGCCATCGCGCCGAAAGCGAAAATTGAAGCGGCAATTGCGGTCGCGGAAAGCAGAGCGGTTCTGCGCAACATTTAGTTCTCCTCTGTTAGTCCCTGTGTCCGTCTCAAGCGGTGACCCGGCGGACGACTTCTTGGGCCCAAGCCTATTTTCGATTTTGCATTGCGGCAAGCGGGAAAAGCTTTTTCGCCTCAGGCACTTTTTCGTGTCTTATTTGCTTGCAGGCATTGCCGGGTTGCGCTGCATGGTGCGACTGCGAAACTCGCGGCCAAGATAGGCTATCAGCGCCGCCATGACGATCGATCCGCCAATCAGTGTACGTGTCGACGGCGTTTCGCCATGCACAAGCCAGACCCAGAGCGGTCCGAGTATCGGTTCAAAAGTTCCCATCAGGGCCGCGAGTGCAGCAGGTATCAAGCGCGCGCCATAGGAGAACAGCGCCAGGCCCAGCCCCAGATTCACCGCGCCAAAGAGAAAAAGCCAGCCGAAGTCGCTCAACGAGACGGCCAATGGACCTGCCTGGGTCAGGGCGATGCAGCCGGCAATGATTGTGCCAAGGCATGTGGCCGGGACCATGCGCACATGGGCGAACCGGCGGGTGATGACTGTCGCTATGGAAAAGCCGATGGCGATGAGCAGCGCCAGACCGTCGCCTATTGGCGATATTTTGCCGGTCAGCGACTCCGACACCATGATGCCCACGCCGATAATGACTGCTGCGATGGCGACCCATGTCGGGCCCGAAACCCGTTCGCCAAACAGAAGGAAGGCAAGCAGTGCAGCAAACAGCGGGACGCCGGCCTGAACGAGCAGTACGTTGGCGACCGTTGTGTAGGAAAGCGAGATCACAAAGGCCGTCGAGCACAGCGCAAAGCAGGCGGCTACAGCAAGTCCTGGCCACCCCATATCCCGGAACAGCCTTTGTGTGCCCTGCCAGCCGTCACGCCAGAGCATGAACCCGAATAGGAAAGCTGACGCCCAGACCGAACGCCAGAAGACCACAGTCCAGCTGTCAGGGGTTTCAATGAAGCGCGCAATCGTGCCGCCGAGCGACCAGAACAGTGCTGACAGGAAAACCAGCAGGACGCCAATGCGCTCCTGGTTGATGGGGGACTGCTGTGCGGCGACTGCTGACATGATGGCACTGCTAGCAGGAACGCAATCCGCCGGGAGTGCCAGATGCGCCCTGCCATTGGATCACATGGGAAGCAATGGGGCGGCGGCGATGACTGGCGGCAATTAATTCAAATTTAGCCATGATTTGAATTGTAATCGTCACGTTCTTTGTGTCGCCGCACTGCCACAGTACAATCCGGGCAGTATCGAGTTCAGTTTCGGGGACAGCCATGTTGAGTGTTGTGGGGGCGCGTAAGAGCCTTGTGATGGTCATATTCGCGAGCCTGCTGGCGATTGTTGCGGGCATGCATCCAGCCAGCGCAGCGCGATATGCCGATATCATCGTCGACGCAAAGACAGGCAAGGTGATATCATCAAACAGCCCGGATGCTTTGCGCTCTCCGGCATCGCTGACCAAGATGATGACGCTCTACCTGACCTTTGAGGCGATCCGCGACGGGCGGCTGCGCTGGGATCAGCGCATCAAGATGAGCCAGAACGGCGCGCGCACCATCCCGACCAAGCTCGGCATCCGCGCCGGCAACACATTCACCGTGCGTGAGGCCGTCAACGGCATGATCATCCGGTCGGCAAATGATGTTGCCGAGGCGATGGGTGACCACCTCGCCGGCAGCGAGGCGAAGTTTGGCCAGATGGCGACCCGCAAGGCGCGCCGCCTTGGCATGAGCCGCACCGTGTTCCGCAATGCTTCAGGCCTGCCTGCACGTGGTCAGGTGACCACGGCGCGCGACATGTCGAAACTGGCGATCGCCTTGCAGCGTGACTTTCCAAACGAGTACAAGCTGTTCTCGCGCAGCAATTTCGCTTTCCGCGGAAAGCGCATTCGCGGCCATAACAACCTGATGTATCGCTACAAGGGCATGGATGGCATCAAGACCGGCTATACCAATGCCTCGGGCTTCAACATTGCCAGTTCGGTTAAGCAGAACGGCCGCCATGTGGTTGGCGTTGTGCTCGGCGGCAGAACTGCGCGCAGCCGCGACAACCAGATGGCAACGCTGATGAACACGGCTATGCGCCGCGCAACCACCAGGGGCACACCTGTTGTGGCACAGGCAAAGCCGTCTGCTGGCAGAAACGTTGAGCGTCAGGTCGCGGAGATCGACGTTGAAACCAAGCCACTGCCCGGCAAGCGCCCACGGTCGAAGGACCGTGACCGGACGGTCGACCAAGTGATTGCACAGGCAGAAAGCGGTCTCGCTAAGGAAAGCAGAAAGTCAGCCAAGGCAAAAACGTCGCGTCAGGCTACCGGCCGGTTCGAGATCCAGATCGCCGCGACGGACACACGCTCGCAGGCCAACGCGCTGCTCTCGCGCGCCAATCGCGCCATCGATGGCGACTATCCAGGCCTGGGTACCCGCACCGAGACCGTCGAGCGTGGTTCAAAGACGCTGCACCGCGCCCGTCTGACCGGCTTCGAAGACCGCCAGATGGCCGCCGCCGCCTGCTCGGCTCTCAAGGCCCGCAAGTTCGACTGCATGGTCGTGAACTGACGTAGCTCCAGCCGGCTCGAATGAAGCCGGCTGGACTTTCGCTGTATTTCTGTAATTATAACGGGTGCCTTCAGGGGCACGGACTGTTCTTTGGACGAATTGACCTGAATTCCGGTCTGGCGCACGATCTGCGTAAACTAGGACTTTGGTGATCAGGCAACTCGCCCGAACAACAGCCAGAATCAAGGCAGCAAGGAAGCACTCGGGGAGGAGAGCTGGCCGTGCCTACATCACAGATCGGCGTGCATGCCGACCGCATCCACGCAGCAATCTCGTCCGACGAGGCCGCCAGATCATCGCTCGTCGCGTCGTGGCGGCGCTCGGCCAAGCTGCACCGGCTGGATCCGGCGCAGGGCAAGGGCCCTATCCGTCTGACGCAGGGCGAATTGAACGACGCCCGCCGGCGCATCGAGCCGCTCCTGAGTGCGGCGCAGTCCAGTCTCGACCGGCTGTATCAGGCTGTCGGCGGGGTAGGATGCTGCGTGCTGTTTGCTGACGCCACCGGCATTCCCATCGATCGGCGCGGCGCGGTTGGCGACGACAAGACGTTTGAGCAATGGGGTCTGTGGACCGGCACGGTCTGGTCCGAACAGGCCGAAGGCACGAACGGTATCGGCACCTGTCTGGTCGAACAGCGCACGCTGACCATACACGCCGACCAGCACTTCTTTGACCGCAACACAGCGCTCTCCTGCACCACCGCGCCGATCTATGACCATGAAGGCAATCTGGCGGCGGCGCTGGATGTTTCCTCCTGCCGCGCCGACCTGACCGAGGGCTTTGTCCATTTGATTTCGGTTGCGGTTACCGACGCAGCGCGGCGCATCGAGGCAGACAATTTTCGCCTCGCCTTCCCCAAGGCGCGCGTGCTGCTGGCTCCCACCCCGGACAATGCCGCGCATGCTTTGCTGGCCGTCGACAATGACGACCTCGTGGTTGGCGCGACCCGCGCAGCGCGTCAATCGCTGGGGCTGACAGCGGAAAGCTTTGCCCGGCAAATCCCGGCTGCCGACCTGTTCGGCAAGGGCGAACTGGCGGGTGAACTCAAAGACGCCGAGCGCGCCGTGGTGCAGCGCGCACTGGCGCGCTCACAGGGCAATGTCGCCGCCGCTGCGCGCCTGCTCGGCGTCAGCCGCGCCACCATGCACCGCAAACTCAACCGGCTGGAGATGAGCCGGGAGCATTGAGGGACTACTCCTGAATGGGATGACGTTCGTTCTCGTAGGCGACAATTTGGGCTGACAGCTGGTCGAAATGAGCAGCCTCCGGGGTGCCAAGCCTGGGCTGTTTTGCGAAATAGGTCGCAATCTCCGCGAGAGCTGCTTCATACTCCTCTGCAGTCGTAATCCTGGAAGTATCCACAGCGCTTCTCATCGGTCTTAACCTCTCCATACCACGCTTGCAGCTCCATGTGTCGCACATCTGCGACACATCTGCCGCCACATCATAGTGACCCCGGCTGACAAACTCCCACCACTGCTGATCAATCGGCACAGGAGGCGCTGCATGGTGCGGCGTGACTGATCCGGGAGGAACAGATGAACAAGGTAGAGTTTTCGCGCGCCGCAAAGGTGCCGTTCGCCAAGCAGTATGAGAATTTCATTGGCGGCAAATGGGTCGCGCCCAAGGCTGGCAAATATTTCGAGAACATCTCGCCGGTGACCGGCCGCCCGCTCGGCCAGATCGCCCGCAGCCAGGCTGAGGATATCGAGCTGGCGCTCGACGCCGCGCACAAGGCCAAGGACGCCTGGGGCAAGACCGCGCCTGCCTACCGCGCCGGCATCCTGAACAAGATCGCCGACCGCATGGAAGACAATCTCGACCTTCTCGCGCTGGCCGAGACCTGGGACAACGGCAAGCCGATCCGCGAAACAACCGCCGCCGATATCCCGCTCGCCATCGACCATTTCCGCTATTTCGCCGGCGTGCTGCGCGCTCAGGAAGGCACAATCTCCGAGATCGATCATGACACGGTTGCCTACCATTTCCATGAGCCGCTGGGCGTCGTCGGCCAGATCATTCCGTGGAACTTCCCGCTGCTGATGGCCT
>CAYZQP010000017.1:0-15352 GCA_964480545.1 uncultured Mesorhizobium sp.
ACCGCTGATCCGCGCCGGGGCCAAGGGCGAAGGTGTCTGGAAGGAAGCGAGTTGGTCAGCCGGTCGGGATGATGAACCCGCTCGGCATAGCGGGCGACCTTCGCGCAAATTACCCCTGCCGTATATGTGTTGTCCTTCGCACCATGGACACGACCAATACGATCAGGTCCCAACAGCTCGACATCCAGCGCACAGGTCGACGGGCAATCGTGCGGACAGGCCGAATGGCCGATCCTGATCTTGCTGTCTGCCGGGCTTTCTGCTGGCTTGAGGCGGGCGTGCTGGTTCATTGCCAGATGTTTACTCGCAATTCGTCCGTGCCGGTAGAGCCAGAAGAACGGTTGCACAGTTGCACTGGCGACGAGCCACTTCACCGGGAGTTGAAATTTCGTCTTGCGTCAGGGCTGCCGTCACGGCAGGTTAGGCCAGATTTGTATTTGTCATACAAATCCGACCTTGTCTCTGGGAGGAGAATTCGATGAAATACAGCTTGGTAATGGCTGCCGCAGCAGCGTCGCTGCTTTTCGCTGGCAGCGCTATCGCACAGGAAAAGAAACAGCTCGCCTTCGTGGTGAACGCCTCATCCGACTTCTGGAAGCTGGCGGAAGCCGGCGTGAAGAAAGCCCAGACCGAACTTCCGGACTACGAATTGCAGTTCCGCTATCCCGCTCAGGGCACAGCCGCGCTGCAGAACGCGCTGATGGACGACCTTGTCGCCGGCGGCACAGATGCGATCATGATCTCGTCGGCTGATCCGAAAAACTCGATTGACGCGTTCAACCGTATTGCCGGCCAGGTGCCGCTGTTCACCACGGACTCGGATGCGCCGGAATCAAACCGCATCGCCTATCTTGGCTCGTCAAACACTGCGGCGGGTGTACAGGCTGGTGAAGAGATGGTTGCGGCGATGGCCGGAAAGCCGGGCAAATGCATGGGCTTCGTCGGCTTCCTTGGTGCCGACAACGCGAAGGAGCGGATTGCGGGCTTCAAGCAGGCGATCGAGGGCAAGGGTATCGAACTTGTCGATGTGCGCGGCGACGATGTGGATTTCACCCGCGCGCGCACCAATGTTGATGATGTGCTGGTCGCCAATCCCGACATCAACTGCATGGTCGGCTTCTACTCCTACAACCCGCCGAAAATCTATGAGGCGCTGCAGGCTGCCGGCAAGCTCGGTCAGATCACCGTTGTCGCGTTTGACGAGGATCCGGTGACGCTCGGCGCGGTGAAAGAGGGTTCTTTCGCCTCCACCGTTGTGCAGCAGCCTTACGAGTGGGGCTATCAGGGCATGAAGTTGATGGCCAAATATCTCGAAGGCGACAAGTCGGGCGTGCCAGCGGACAAGCTGATCATCGTCCCGACCAAGGTGATCAACAAGGGGAATGCCGAGGAATTCGAGGCTGACCTCAAAGCCAAGATCAACGGCTGATGGTCGTGGCCGGCGTGGGTCACCTGCGCCGGCAACACTCCCCACTCCCCGGGCACCTATGACGACAGCCACGAACGCCGCAGCCAATAGTCCCGACGCAGGTCCGTTCCTGCGCCTTTCCGGCGTGCGCAAGGCCTATCCCGGCGTGGTTGCGCTGTCACATCTCGATCTTGAGGTTTTCCCGGGCGAGGTGATCGGGCTTGTTGGCGAAAACGGTGCCGGAAAGTCGACCATGATGAAAATCCTCGGCGGCGTGGTCGCGCCTGATCAGGGAACAATCGAACTCGACGGCGTGGCGCATGAGCGACTGACGGTCGCCGGCTCGCTCGGGGCCGGCATCGCCTTCGTGCATCAGGAACTCAACCTTTTCGACAATCTTGATGTTGCGGCCAATGTCTTTATCGGGCGCGAGCCACGCCGGTTCGGCCCCCTCAATCTTGTCGACACCGCGCTTCAGCGCAAACGTGTCGCGCCCATTCTGAAACGGCTCGGCGCCAATTTTACGCCGGATACGCCGGTGCGCAATTTGTCGCTGGCGCAGCAGCAGATTGTCGAGATCGCCAAGGCACTGAGTTACGAGGCGCGGCTGGTGATCCTCGACGAGCCGACCTCCAGCCTGCCGCTGCAGGAGACCGAGCGGCTGCTTGAGGTGATCCGCAGCCTCAAGGCCGAGGGCATTGCCGTCATTTTCATCTCGCACCGTCTGCACGAGATCGAGCACGCGTGCGACCGCGTCGTCGTGCTTCGCGACGGCAAGCTGGTCGGCGAAATCGACAGGGCCGAAGTCAATCACGACCGCATGGTGCGCATGATGATCGGTCGCGACCTCAAGGTGGCCTACTCACCCCCTGCCCGTCCGCGCGGCGCAGTCACCTTGTCGGCGCGCGACCTGCGCACCGGCGCGTTTCCGGCGCGTGGCGTGAACCTCGATCTGTACGCGGGCGAGATCGTTGGCCTGGCAGGACTGGTCGGTGCAGGACGCAGCGAATTTGCCCGGGCCCTGTTTGGCATTGACCCGGTTTACGGCGGCTCGATCACCTTCGATGGCGAACCATTGGCGCTGCGCGATTCACGCGAGGCCTGTCAGCACGGCATCTTTCTGGTGCCGGAAGATCGCAAGGGCGAAGGCGTGTTTCTCGATATGCCGATTTACGAGAACATCTCGCTGCCAGACATGGCGGCCTGTTCGCGCGGCGGGCTGATCAACACAGGTGCGGAGATTAAACGCGCGGAAATCAGCAAGACCGAACTCGACATTCGCACGCCCGGCGTGGGGGTGGTGGCAGGCGCGTTGTCGGGCGGCAACCAGCAGAAGGTTGCGCTGGCGAAATGGCTGGCGATGAAGCCGCGCGTGATGATGCTGGACGAGCCGACGCGCGGTATCGATATCGGTGCCAAATCCGAAATCTACCGGATAATGCGCGGCCTGGCTGACGCGGGGGTCGCGGTGCTGATGATCTCCTCCGACATGGAGGAGGTTATCGGTGTGTCTGATCGTATCGCTGTGATGCACGAGGGCGCGATTTCAGGGGAACTGGCGCGCGATCAATTCAGCGAGGAGAATGTGCTGACACTGGCGGTTGGCGGCAAGGTTGGAGGGCATCGCGCATGAACAAGAAAGACCTTGGCCTGCTGGTGCTGATCCTGGTAGTCGGGCTGTTCGTTTACCTGCGCAACCCGCTGTTCCTGTCGCCCAACAATCTCGCCAACACCGCCAACCTGGTCGGGCTGTTCGGTATTTTCGCCATCGCACAGGGTTTCGTTATCATTACCGGCGGCATCGACCTCTCTGTCGGCTCGATGATCGCCCTGCTCGGCGTGCTGTTTGTCGACATGGTCGGGCGGCTCGGCGTGCCGTGGCCGATGGCGGTACTTGTCATCATGCTGCTCGGCGTCTTGCTGGGTCTTGCGCATGGATTGCTGATTACGAAGCTCAAGATGCAGCCCTTTGTGGTGACGCTGTGCGGCCTTCTTATCTACCGCGGCGTGTCGCGTGGTTACACCGCCGACGCGACGGCCGGTTTCCCGTTCGGCAGCACCTATCCCGGCCTCGATTTCTTCGTGGCCCGGCCATGGGGCATCCCGACATCACTGATCGTTTTCGTCATCATCGCCGTCATCAGTTGGTTCGTGCTGCACCGTTCGGTGTTCGGGCGCTATCTCTTCGCCGTCGGCAAGAACGAAGAGGCGGCGAGATTTTCCGGCATCCGGACCTCGGTCGTGATCACCGCAGCCTATGTGATCTGCGCGCTGCTGACGTCCATCGCGGCAATCTTCTTTGCCATGTACACGCGCTCGGTATCGCCCTCCTCGCATGCGAACTTCTACGAGCTCTATGCGATCGCTGCGGCGGTGCTGGGGGGCTTCTCGCTGCGCGGGGGCGAAGGCTCGATCATCGGCGTGATCCTCGGCACGATCCTGCTGCAGATACTGCAGAACCTGGTCAACCTGCTTGGTATTCCGTCCTCGCTGAACTTCGCGGTGATGGGCACCGTCATCCTTGTCGGTGTGCTTGTCGATCAGCAACTGGGTAATCTTCGCGAACGGCGAAGGATCAGGGAGGCCGCGCGCATAAACAGCACCGGGCAGGCGTCGAAACCCGCCGGAGCGTGACAAGCAAATTGCTGATAGCAGCTTAAGCCTGACTTAGTGAGTTTAGGCTATGAGTTCGCAAACGCGGGGCCGTCGCACATGCAAAGCTCGAGCTTCGGAAATCGTACTGGCGGCGTCCAGCCTGTCGGGCGGCAGGTTATTGCGCGCGCGCCACTCGGCCAGACGCAGCCTCCAACTGCTCCGCAGCAAGCCTCGCGCCTGAGCACTGGCGTGATCGTTATGTTCGTTCTGTGGACTGCCTTGGTGTTCGGCGCGTACGTGTTCGCGGCCTGGCTTATCGACTGGGCGGCTGCCAACAGCGCGGCGCTGATTGCGACCGGTCGTGATGCAGCACGCCTGACGGGGGGCGATCAGAGCACGCTCGCGGTGATCGAGGCGACGCGAAACTCCGGGCTGCTTGACACTCTGATCTCTGCCGTCCGTTTCCTGCTCGCACCGGCGGCCGCGATTGTCTGGTTGATCGGCGCAGCAGTGATCTGGTTCTTGCCCAAGCTGGGCGGGCTTGTCGCGACCCTGCTTGGGCAGGTCAGCAAGAGATAAGCTGTCGTGGAAGAGGATGTCCGGGCAGTTCCGTGGGCGCTTCAGCCTTCGGCATCCTTGCGCAGTTGCCGGTTGTAGATCTTCGACCGGATCAGCTTTCGCGCCTGCAGGACATTGCCCCAGATTGAGCGTATGTGATTGCGTTTCATGGCCTGGCGCTCGTCTTCAACCAGTGAGCCGCCGAGTGTATGGCTGACCTCGGTGACAAGGTTCGGCAGTGTCGACCACACGCGCAGGCCGAATTCCCAACAATGCGAAAAATCCTCGTCCACGGGTCGATAGATTCGCTTGCGCGACAGAAGACGTTGTGCAGCCTCAGACTTGACCAGATAGGCGACAGCACCCGATGCCGGGTACTTGTAGGCTGCCAGCGTGGTCGCACCGCATTTCATCGTTCGCACCACCGGCTTGGGCCTGAAATCGAAGAATTTCACGATGTCCCAGCCTTCCGGAGCAGCCAGAAGATCCTCGACGGCGGTGCCGAATGCGGCCATGTCAGGCACCTGGGCGTCGTCCTCGAAGACGAGGGCATAGGCGCTGCCGCCTGCGACGATCCGCTTCCAGATGCGCCTGTGGCCCTCATAGATCGCGATCTCGGCCGTGGCGAGTGACCGTTTCGCCAACAGGCGGTTGAGGACTGGCGCATAAAGTGCGTCGAGCGAGGGGTCGCTTCCAGTCGCCCCGACAACGAACTCGGGCACTGCACCTGTAGCGATGAACTGTGCAGCCATATTCTGGCGACGCGCGCCGTTGGCGGGCTCGACCGTCAGAACGAGGACTGGTACGTGATTGAAAGCCTTCACAATGAAATGCTCGTTTGCCTGGGCCCCTTATATCAGGTCCCGGTTATCTATATGCTGTCCGCAATGGCTCGTTCGTAGCGATTGAGGCAACGAATATCCAGAACCTTGAGTTTGCGCGTTGATGAACATCCCGAAAAATCTGGGGCATATCTGGATCGGCCCCAAAACTGCACCCGAAGAGTGGATGCGCACGTGGGTCGAGAAACATCCCGCCTGGAACTATACGCGCTACGATAATGACTTTCTGCAGCGTGGCGAATTTCGCACGCGACGGCAGATCGATGAATACATGAAGCGAGGCTGGTATGCCGGGGCTGCTGACCTGCTTCGCTACGAGATTCTGTTCCGGCATGGCGGATACATGGCCGGTGCCGACAGTATCTGCGTGCATCCGGTCGACGAACTTTTCGAGGATGGCGGTACGCTCTACACCGTCTACGAGAATGAGTTCCTGCGTGGACAACTGGTCGCCCCGATCGTGGCGAGCGCTCCGGGCCACCCTTTCATCGACATGATCCTTGGAATTCTCGAGCGCACGCCACCGGAAAATCTCGACCATCCCTGGAAGCAGACCGGAAACCTGTTCGTCGCCGAGCTGATTGAAGAACACCAGCCCGACATCGTCATCTGGCGCTCGCATGTTCTGATTCCGGAGCACTTTGCGGGGCGCAAGTACAAGGGCGACGGCCGCGTCTATGCGCATCAACGCTTCGGTGAGACAACCGGCGCCTACAAGTTTGGCTCCTTGTGGACACGCCTCGCCGAGTTTCCCAAGCGGCTGCACGCCTCTCGCGCCAGAAAGCACCTGCGGGCGATGAAGCGGAATGCGGGGTCGCAATGACGGCTTTGCGCGGGATCGGAACGGCTATTCGCAGCGTCACGCGGCCGCTTCGGCGCAAGCTGAAACTAAGGGAGGCGCGGGAGCAACTCGAACTCGCAACGACAACCCTGGCAGGACGCGGCCGCCGCGCGCTGTTTGGCGGCGAGCTGATCGCCATTACCGGCAGTTCCGGCAAGTCGACAACGGCGGCGCTGCTGACACATCTGCTCGAAGGCGGCGCCCGGGTACAGTCGCAGTTTTACGGCAACACCTATCCGGATATTGCGCAGTTCATGGCGGGGTTGCGGCGAGATACGGCCTTTGCCGTTGTGGAAACCGGCATCACCAGGCCCGGATCAATCGAGAAAATGGCGCGACACCTCAAGCCAACCGTCGCGGTGGTGACGCAGGTTGGCCTCCAGCACTATACGGCATTCCGCACCCGCGAGGCGATTGCCGCCGAGAAGGGCTTTGTCGTCGAGATGCTGGGCAAAAACGGTCTGGCCATTCTGAACCGGGATGATCCGAACGTGATGGCCATGGCTCAGCGCAACCCGGCGCGCGTGGTGACGTTCGGGCGACAGGAAGGCGCCGCTTACCGGGTGCAACCGCACCAGACGGCATTTCCTGACCGCCTGCGCGTCACGATCACCTGCCGGCAAGGGGAGTTCGTTTTCTACACGCCTTTTGTGGCGGAGGCATTCTGGCTGGCGACGGGTGCTGCGTTCGCTTGCGCGGTCGAGCTTGGCATCGAGCCCGCGCGCGTGGCGGAGCGTATGGCGAGTTTCGTGCCACCATGGAACAGGCTTGGCGTGCTGGAGGTCAAGGGTGGCCCCACTTTCCTCATCGACAGCGTCAAGGCTCCAGCCGAAAGCCTTGCGTCGACGTTCGAAATCGTCCGCGAGGCGCAGTCGCCGCGCAAGTCAATCATTATGGGCGGCATCTCGGACTATGCCGGCAACTCGAACAAGCAGTATCGGCTGGCCTACCAGGCTGCGGCCGAGGCGGCCGTGAATGTCGTGTTCATCGGCGAGAACAGCCACAAGGCCGAGCCCAGGGTGCCGCCTGTGGCACCGGCCACATTCGACCGGTTCCCGACTGTGCACGAAGCTTCCGACCATGTTCACGCGAATGCCCGGGCGGGCGACCTCATCCTGCTCAAGGGCCAGAGCAAGATGCATATGGAACGCATCGCCCTCAGCTGGGTCATGGATGTTCGCTGCTGGGAGAGCAACTGCGGACTCAGTATCGACTGCCTGGCGTGCGGCATGATCGGCCATCCTTACGAGGATCATGGCAAGGTTCGGCGTCAGCGGCGCAGACAGAGACTACAATTCTGGAGACGTACCGATCCTGAGGCCGTCAACGGCGCTGCACGCGGTCCGGGCGGCCTGCCGGTGGCAGGGTCTGATAGAGACGCGTCAGATAGTAATGCGACTTGACGAGAAGCTGTTCCATGTAATCGGCGCGCTGCTGTGTCTCTGCCAGTTGCGTACGTAGGGAAGCAATCAACTCTTCTGCCTCACGCAACCGGCTGCCCGCATCGGCAGCAGTTGCCCTTGCTTCCTGTTCGCGCTGTTGGGCTGCCTCGATTTCGGCCCGCGCCTCATCGACGACGCGACGGGCGCCGTCGATTGTGTCGCGCGAGCTCTGCTGAAGGTCAGCAACCCGTTCGGTCACCTGGACAATCATCTCGACAGTCTGGGACCAGTCCTTCTGGTCGCTGTTTGCGGCGGAGCGGAGTGACTTGTCGAGGGCCTGTTCGAACGTGTCTCCGGACATAGCATCTGCAACAGGAACATCTTCTTCCAGAAGACTACGCCTCAGCTCCTGCAGAGCCTGTACGTTTCCTCGCATGCACGTCCCCCTGAATTCATCGACCCCCCAAGGGTCACCGTCTCCCGGACGAGACACCTGCCCTGTCCGAATCGGCAACCTCAGGTATATTTGATGCAGGGTAAAAATCGACCCCGGCGGTCAGAAAAATCAACGAATTCAGCCCGCTTCGCGCACGCGCGCTGTCCTGACAGTTGCTTCACGGTTGAGCGAGCCGAATGACCGGACCAGATGATCGTGAATCCGATGCAGCCAGGTTTCCGCCTCGATTGCGCGTGTTTCGCTGGCGGCCAACTGCCGCTCTGCAGCCTCGGCCCGGCGCACGGCCTTGCTGACCGCTTCCCTGGCTTCGGCTATGACCTGTGCAAGTTGGTCCTCCAGTTCACTCACCCGGTAATCGCTGATACGCATGGCTTCGCGGGCTTCGTGAATGAGATGCTCGGTCGCAGACCAATCCCTGTGCGACGCCGGACGGGTGCCACTGATCGCCACCACCTTGTCGGCTTCAATGTTGAATTCAGCCAGCAGCGAGTCAGTCAGAGAAGTTGACAAGCGGTCCCGAGACTCGGTCATTCTGCACCATGGTATTGGAAGCTACAGGTATTTGCGCAGCGCAGCTACTTGCCTTTTCTGGGCTTCGGCGTCTTGAACGGCTTGACGTTGCTCTCCGGCTCGACCGGCTCTGTGCCATCGTAATCTTCCGGTTCACGCCAGTTCCGGCCGGCGCGCTTCAACGCGTCGTGCTGCTTCTGCAGCACTGCACGGCTCTCACGCGCAATGTCGAGCGCACCCTGTGCAAGCAGGCGTTCTGAACGCTCGTTCTCAAGATCCTCGGCCAGCCTGCGGCTCGCTGTCTCGAATTCGCTGCGGGCTGCCTCAAACCGTGCGTTCAACTGATCGGCACGCTCGGCGAGCTGGGTGTTGCGCGCATTGACCTGATCGATGGTCAAATCCTTGGCAGCGAGCGCCTTGGTCAGCATCTCCACCCGCGACGAAGCTTCGGCGCGCTGGTTCTGCAGTTCCGAGAAGCGTTCGCGTTGGCGATCAGCATCAGTCTGCAGCGTCTCGAGGCGACGCTCGGCAGTGGTTCGGGCGATGGTTGCTTCCTTGATGGCGCGCTCGTTGGCGCGGATAATTTCATCCTTGTCGCGCAATTGCCGGTGAACCTGCGCCAGGGTCTGCTCCATCGACGCAATGCGCGCATTACCGGCCTCGAACTTGGCCGAAATGCCGGCGCGGTCGTTGCGGTGCTGCGCCGCTTCGGTTTCGTACTGGGTCTGGAAGCGTTCGCGGTCGGCGCGCTCAGTCGCGAGTTCTGACTGGGTGCGGCGCAGGCGATCCCTGTCGGCCTCCCACTGAGATTCGGACTCGTCCAGACGGGCGCGAACTGACGCCAGTTCGACGGCCTGGTCCTCCGAAAGCTGCTGCAGCCGGCGATTCTCGTCTGTGACCGTCTCAACCTTCTCCCGCAGACCACGGATATCATGCTCGGCCTGCGACAGCGCCGTGTCCGAGTTTCCGGCCTCGACGCGCAGCGCCTTCACCTCGGTTGCCAGAGCGACGCGCTGCTCGGTCTCGACAAACAACTGGCGCTCGATGTTCTCGAGGCTGGCCGCCTTTTCGCGTGTCAAGGCGCGCTGCTCCTCGAGCGCCGCCAGCGCCTCCTTCAATTCGCTCTCTACGGTGGACGCGCGTGCGGACGTATCCGAATACAAGGCTGACAGCTCTGCCAGCTTCCGCGTCCCCTCCAGTGCCTCATGGCGCACCTCGCCGAGCATCTGGCGCTCCTGGTGGAGATTCGCCTCGAGTTCGATATTGCGTTTGGATGCGCGGGTCAGCTCATCGCTGATGCCGATCATCGGTTCGATCAGCGCCGCGAACTCATCATGCAGCGAACGGGCATCATCGAGCCGCTCCAGCAGGCCACCGATCCGCTGGCGGACGGTCTCATCGCGCTGGCCAATCGAATCCATCGACAGCCGGCCGATCAGGCTGCCGGATACGGCCTTGCTGACAGGCGTCGAAACGCGCGACTCTAGGGATTCGGAGGTTTTGGCCACCTGTTCCCGAGACAGAATATTCTTCAGCGAATCCCAAGCCATACGCCCAGCCAACCCTTGATCCCAAAATCCCGCAATTCGCAGGGATAGCCTGATTCCGGACTATAGTAGAACAGCTTATTCCGCAACCGCGTCCTCATATTGCGCACTCAGTTCGAGCCACCTCTCCTCGTTGCGGTCGAGTTGTGCAGACAGGTCGGAGCGCTCCTTCGAAAGCTGCGTCGCCGCTGTCGGGTCACGCTCGTAGAGCTTCGGATCGGCGAGTTGATCCTCGATAACGTCGATACGCTTGCGCAGGCGTTCCATCAGGCCTTCAGTCGCCTTGATCTCTTTTGCCAGCGGCTCGGCGGCCTGACGCCGCGCTGCCGCCTCGCGGCGCTTCTCGGCCTTGTTGGCCTTGTCCGCCTCACGGCGCTCCTTCGAATTGGCGGAGACGCCGGTGACCTCGGTGCGGTAATCGTCCATGTCACCGTCATAGGGACGCACAGCACCATCCTTGACCAGCCAGAGTCGGTCGGCGGTCGCCTCGATCAGATGGCGGTCGTGGCTGATCAGGATAACTGCGCCGGGAAAATCGTTCAGCGCCATGACCAGCGCCTCGCGACTGTCGATGTCGAGATGGTTGGTAGGCTCGTCCAGGATGAACAGGTTCGGGCCATCAAACACCGCGAGCCCCATCAGCAGGCGAGCCTTCTCGCCGCCGGAGAGATCCTTTGCGGGAGTCATCATCTTCTCGGTCGGCAAGCCAAACTGGGCGACGCGGGAACGAACTTTTGCCTCCGGCGCGTCGGGCATGAGGCGGCGCACGTGCTCGATGGCGTTTTCTTCGGGGCGCAGGTCATCCAGTTGGTGCTGGGCAAACATCGACACCTTTAGCCCGGGCGCAACCGTCATCTTGCCGCCCTCCCCGATCAGCCGGTCGGACAGAAGCTTGGCGAAGGTCGACTTGCCGTTGCCGTTGGCCCCGAGCAGCGCGATGCGGTCATCGGCATCGATGCGCAGGTTCAGGCTTTTCAGGATCGGCTGGCCGGGCGCGTAGCCGACCGCGACCTTTTCCATAGCGACGATGGGCGAGGCCACCGTTTTCACCGGCGCGGGAAAGCTGAACGGCGCAACATTGTCCTCGCCGATAGCGGCGATGGTGCCCATCTTTTCCAGCATCTTGATACGCGACTGCGCCTGCCGGGCTTTTGACGCCTTGGCGCGGAAGCGGTCGACAAAGCTCTGCAGGTGCTTGCGGCGCGCCTCGTGCTTGACGCGGCCCTTTTCCTGCAACTCTGCCTTCTCGGCGCGCTGACGCTCGAACTGGTCATAGCCGCCGCGCCAGAGCGTCAGCTTCTTCTGGTCGAGATGGATGATGTTGTCGACGGCGCGGTTCAAGAGGTCGCGGTCGTGGCTGATGAGCAGAACCGTGTGCGGGTATTTGCCGACATAGGTTTCCAGCCAGAGCGTGCCCTCGAGGTCGAGATAGTTGGTCGGCTCGTCGAGCAAGAGAAGGTCGGGCTGCGAAAACAGCACGGCGGCGAGCGCGACGCGCATGCGCCAGCCTCCGGAGAAAGACGAGGCCGGGCGGCGCTGCGCGGCGTCATCGAAGCCGAGACCGGACAGGATGGTGGCGGCGCGCGCCTCAGCCGAATGCGCATCGATATCGGCCAGCCGCATGTGGATTTCGCCGATGCGGTTCGGGTCGGTGGCGGCTTCGACCTCAGCCAGCAGGGCGGCGCGTTCCAGATCGGCCTTCAGCACGATCTCGATCAGCGGCTCCTCGGTCCCTGGCGCTTCCTGCGCCACCTGCCCGATGCGGGTACCCCTGGGCATCGAGATAGAGCCGGTCTCGGACGGGAAATCGCCGGTGATCGCCTTGAACAAAGTCGTCTTGCCGGTGC
This sequence comes from uncultured Mesorhizobium sp., assembly GCA_964480545.1. Taxonomy (GTDB): domain Bacteria; phylum Pseudomonadota; class Alphaproteobacteria; order Rhizobiales; family Rhizobiaceae; genus Mesorhizobium_G. The sequence continues at coordinate 11,988 of CAYZQP010000017.1, forward strand.
CATTGCGGCCAACCAGCCCGGCCTTGGTGCCGGCAGGCAGCGTGATCGAGGCGTGGTCCAGAAGGAGCCGCCCGGCAATGCGCAAGGAAAGGTCGTTGATGATCAGCATAGCGCGCGCCTTGTGGCCGAGCGCGACGCGAAGGGCAAGAGGCGAACCTTTCGCGCGGCTCTGCGTTGTCGTTCTCGCAAAACCGCTACAGTTTTGCGCGACATGCTTTATAGGCACGTCATCGATTCATACGCGTACATATGAGGAGCTCAACATGGCTACCCCTTCCAAGCCCACCGAGACGCAGACTGACGCGCCCGTGTTCAAGCCAACTCCGGAGGCAAAATCCGCAGCAACCAAGTCGCGGATGATTGCGCTGGGCCTGTGGGCTGTGGCGATCATCCTCGAACTCGTGGCGATCTTCTGGGTGATGCGGCCGCCATTTGACGAGCTGGTTGCCGCCAAGGGCTTCCCGCAGTCGCGCTGGTACCTGCTGCTCGGCTTCATCGCCGTAATCGGTCTGTTGGCCGTCGGCGGATCGCTGCTGTGGAAGAAGGCCAACCGGCAGGACCCGGCGTCGCGCAAGGAGCCGGTGAAGTTCTTCATCCAGAACCAGCTTGGCGCGTTCATTGCGCTGCTGGCGTTCCTGCCGCTGATCATCATGATTTTCACCAACAAGGATATGGACGCCAAGCAGAAGAACATTGCAGGTGGTGCCGGCATTGTCGTTGCGCTTTTGGCCACCGTGATGGGCATCGATTTCAAGCCGCTGTCCAGCGAACAGGCTGCGGTGGAATCGCAGGTGGTGACGCAGCTGGTCGGGTCGGATCACGTGTGGTGGACCGATGGCGGCAAGGTTGTGCATCTGTGCGAAGGTGCATCCGACATCGCCAACGCAAGGACGCCGGTTTCGAGCGGCACGATTGCCGATGCTTTCGCCAAGGGCAAGGAAGGCATCACGCTGCGGCTCAACGCCGAGCTCGGCCAGTGCAACCTGCCGGTGCCGGCCAATATTGGCGATATCGAGCAGTGGGTGCGCACCGCGCGCGGCGTTTGAGGTTTGGGCCTTAGCGCCAGCCTATGAGTTCCGTCGTCCGGGAGCCGTGAAAACGGCATCCGGACGATGAGCGTGGGCGGTTAAACCGAGCCCAGCCTGACATATAAGGTTCATGCGACCGACATAGAGGTGGCGACAGCCACAATGTCGGGAGTTCGCCATGGAAAACCTCACTCTGTCCAAAGACTGGCTGGAGGCGGAACTCGCCGACACCCTGGACGAGGATTATGAGCTGGAGATTTCCGAAGCGCAGCTGTCTCAGGAAATCAGCAAGATCTACAAACGCTCGCATGGGCCAACGGTTGAGCGCCGCGCCTATTTCCAGGAGCTGATCCGGCTGCAATCCGAGCTGATCAAGCTGCAGGACTGGGTGCAGTACCACAAGAAGAAGGTCGTGGTGATCTTTGAGGGTCGCGATTCCGCCGGCAAGGGCGGCGTTATCAAGCGCATCACGCAACGCCTCAACCCGCGCACCTGCCGCGCGGTGGCCCTGCCCGCGCCGACCGAGCGCGAGCGCAGCCAGTGGTATTTTCAGCGCTACGTGCCGCATCTGCCGGCTGGCGGCGAGATCGTGCTGCTCGACGCCAGCACGGTTGTACCAGGAGCGGTCGAACAGCACGTGCCGACCGCGGGTGAGATCGTCCTGTTCGACCGCTCCTGGTACAACCGTGCCGGCGTCGAGCGGGTGATGGGCTTTGCCTCGGAGGATCAGGTCGAGGAGTTTTTTCGCGACGTTCCGGAATTTGAGCGGATGCTGGTGCGCTCCGGCGTGATCCTGATCAAGTACTGGTTCTCGATCACCGACGAGGAGCAGCAGATGCGCTTCCTGATGCGCATCCACGACCCGATGAAGCAGTGGAAGCTCTCGCCGATGGACCTGCAATCGCGGGTGCGCTGGGAGCAATACACCAAGGCCAAGGAAGAGATGTTCAAGCGCACGAATATCGACGAAGCGCCATGGTACATTGTCGAGGGCAATGACAAGAAGAAGGCACGCCTGAATTGCATCGACCACCTTCTTACGAAAATTCCCTATGAGCCCGTGCCGCACGAAGAGATCGCCCTGCCGGACCGCGTGTTCAATCCGGAATATGAGCGCGCCGTGCTGCCGCCAGAACTGTATGTCCCGGAGAAGTATTAGGCGAAGGCCTTGCCCGCCTCGGTGCGCTGGAAGGAGATCAGATCCAGCGTGAGCGAGGACTGGCCCAGCTTGGTCAGGATCGAATGAAGCTGGCCGCGGTGATGTGTCTGGTGGTTGAACATGTGCGCGACTGCCGGGCCAAGGCGCTGGGTCACCGGCTGCGGGCTGGTGATCGGCGTGTAGGTGAAGGTGCCGGCAAGGTCGGCCTCTGACAGCGACGCGATCCAGTCGATGATGCGCTGGTCCTCGGCGATGCGGGCGGAGCGTAGCTCTGCAAGTTGTGGGTACGGAATTTCATCCAGCGCGGTGGGTTTTGGGCCGGTGGCGGTGAAGCGGTTCTGCCAGATGCGGTCGGCGACCAGCAGGTGGTTCAGCGTGCGCATGGCCGAGCCGAAAAACGCGCCGGTGTCACGCGTGAACTCTTCCGGCGTGAGGGCCGCTGCCGCGTCATAAACCACGGCGTTGGCCCATTGATTGTAGCCCGCGAACATTGCGAAATGCTGTTTCATACAGCCCAGATATAATTCTCAGAATGGATAGCCAATGATCCTGCTCTATGACCTGGTTGGTGCTGATGAGGCACGGCCGTTCAGTCCGCATTGCTGGAAGGCGAAGATGGCGCTGGCGCATAAGGGCCTGCCGTTCAAGACCGAGCCAGTGCGCTTTCTCGATGTGGCAGGGGTCGAAGGGCTGAAGACGACCGTTCCGGTCATCCGCGATGGTGACACCGTCGTGGCGGATTCATTCAAGATCGCGCTCTATCTGGATCAGGCCTATCCCGACCGCCCTACCCTGTTTGGCGGGCCGGGCGGCGAGGCGATGGCGCGGTTTATCGAGCGCTATTCGCAGACGCTGTTGCATCCGTTCCTGAATGTTGCGGCGATCATGGACATCCATGACGCGCAGGACGAACCCAATCGCACTTACTTGCGCAAAACGCGCGAGGTCTATTTCGGCAAGCCGCTGGAGGCGGTGGGGGACGATCGCGACGCGCTTGAGCCCGAATTCCGCAAGCGGCTTGGCGCGCTGCGCTCGATGCTCGACTACCAGCCGTTCATCGGCGGACAGTCACCGCTATTCCCGGATTACATCGTGTTTGGCGCGCTGCAGTGGATGCGGATTGTCTCAACCTTCCGCTTCATTGATGATCCGGTGATCGAGGCGTGGTTCGAGCGCTG
>CAYZQP010000017.1:15362-18887 GCA_964480545.1 uncultured Mesorhizobium sp.
TCTGACCGTGAAGGAAGAGAACCCGAACGGGGCGAGCATTCTGGTGCTCACCGACGGCATGTCGGCGGACTTCATGTCCCGCTTCGAGCGCTGTCTCGACCTGCATGGCGGCCTCGGGCGCGAGGTCCCCCCTGCGGCATAGGTTCAGCGCAGCCGCGCACCTATGGCAAAATCCTCACCAATGATCGAAACCTGTGGTGCCTGCTCCAGGTTGAACGCTTTCAGCGCCAGCGCCGGCACCTCCTTCATCAGGTAGCCGGCTATTTCACCGACCTCGATAGAGCCGTTCTTGTTGGTGTCGCCGCTCTTCAGCGCGGCCAGCAGCGCGTAGGTGAACACGCCGTGGCCTTCCAGCCCCTCCAGCGCATCGCCTGTGGCCGCACCGATGACGGTGCGCCCCATCGAGCGGGTGAGTTTGGTAACGGCGGTGATGCGCTCCAGGCCGGAGACCGGCGAGGCCGCAGCATTGGCGAGGCCACCACTCTCGCAGGTGTCGTAGAGCAGAACCGAACGGCGGGCACTGATCTGCGATACCCAGGCCGCGATCATCTCCTGGGTGACGGTGCCTTTCAAATCGTCCCCGGCCGCAGCCAGGGTGAGCTCCTGCGGGATGAGATTGTAGCGACCGTTCAGCGTCTTGCCGTGGGTCGCCGCATAAAAGATGAACACATCTCGCGGTTTCACGCGCTGCGCGAGCTTCCTGAACGCCTGATCGATGCCTTCGGTGGTTGCCTGCGCGTCGGTCAACAGACGCGTCTCGACGGCGCTGAAGTTGCGCACACCGGCAAGTTGCAGCCGCTCGGCCATGGCGGTCGCATCACCCACCGCAAAATTGAGCTTCAACTGGGGGTCCACATAATCGTTGATGCCAATTGCCAGCACATGCAGGACCGGCTTGGTCTTTGGCTCCGGCAAGGTCGAGCGGACATCGACTGTAGCAGGGCGGGAAGCGATCAGGCCCGCACTGTTATAGGCTATCACCTCGATCTGGTTGTCGCCCGGCTCAATACGTAGCCGGTGAATTGAGCTGCCCGCGCGGCCCGGCTCGATGATCTGCGTGATGCCGTCGACGCGGATTTCCAGCTTGCCGACGCCGCCGCCAGCGTCAGTGACTGTTATCGGCAGATCAAGGCTGTCGCTACCGACCTTGCGGGCGGCCTGATTGAGCTCGATGCCAATTTCGGGAGCCGAGCCGCTTTCAAACAGCGATGCAAGCTTGAGCTCATCGGCGGCGCGCTTGACCGTACCGTCAGGGTCGCCCTTCATTTTGGCGGCGACCAGATCGGGTCGAAACAATGTCTGGTAGGCCTGATCGATGATGAAACTCTCACCGCCATGGGCAAGGACGAGGCGCTTGCCGCCGATGGCGGTGCCTTCAAAGAAGCCCTCAGGTGTCACCCGCACCCACTCATTGTCTGCGTAGCGTAGCGTCGTCGCGAGCAATTGGCCTGTCGCTGCATCCCAATGCTTGATCGTGCCCGCAGAAGTGACCACGGTGATGCGTCTGGCCTCAGGATCAAGGCGAACGATCTCGACGCTTCCCTCGTGTCCGGGCAGTTCCATCTGCTTGTGCAGCGTGCGGTCATAGATGTGCACCGTGCCATCCCAGCCGCTGGCGTAGATGCGCCCGGCGTCGAGGTAGCCCGCAACATCGATGGAGGTCGGTATGACAGTGTGCGCGACCGGCTTCTGACTTGCCACATCCAGTACTGCCAGCGCGCCATCCCAGTCGGCGGCGACGAGTTGTGTGCCGTCGGATGAAAAGCCCATACCGGAAACCAGATTGGCGACCGGTGGAGGCAGGCCCGGCAAGTTGGCGTAGGACAGTTTGCCAAGCACCCTGCCTGTTCGTGCCTCAATCAGCTCAATCCGCTCTGATGTGTCGGCGACGGCAATGGTCTCACCGTCCGGCGAATAGGTGGCCGACCAGATCCGCCCGTCACCTTCCTTGCCAATAACTGCACGTCGCTTCATCGGCTTCAGGTCAAACAGATGGCCTGTGCCGCTGCCGCCGGGCAGGAAGGCGGAGGCGGAGTTTGGCGAGAAGGCCACGGTCCGGACTTCCACGCCCTCCAGCCCGGACCTCGCCAGACGCTTGCCGTCTTCTGCCGAGACCAACTCGACCGGCACCCCACGACCGCTGAACAGGCCAGTCATGAACATCTTGCCGTCCGGCGACAGCATCCCGCCGACGGTGCCACGTTGCCTGGTTGCGGAGAACGTGCGGATGATGCTGTTGTCGTCCAGCCGCCAGAGTGTCGCCGCTTCAAATGACGAGGTGAGCATGGTGACACCATCAGCGGCCATACTGACCTGCCCGCTTTTCTCGCCGCCTGCAAAGACACGCAACTCTCGACCATCCTCGACGGAGACCATGCGGATCGGGCCGCCTTCGGTATAGGCCAGCGCCTTGCCGTCGGGCGTGAAAGCCAGCGCGTAAGGCGAGCCCTCCGGGCGAAGAGGAATCGACAGAACAGGCTTTGGCGCATCTATGCGGCGCAGTTCAATCTTCCCCCTTGTCGGGCCTGCCGCCCAAAGCCTGCCGTCATCGGAGAAAGCAACGGCTGCCGAAAGCTGATCCTCGGCCGGAATTTCGCTGATGCGCTTTCCGGTCTGGATGTCCCAGAGTGCGAAGCGGAAAACCTGGAACGTCTGCGCCGTCAGCGCTGTCCTGCCGTCAGGCGAGATCGTGCCGCGCTCGAGAATGCCCTGCTCGAGCTTGCCTTCGGTGCCAGTGCCACCGGAAGCAATCGTCGTGGCCAGATTGTCATGCAGTGCCGAGATGCGCCCGGACTCGTTTACGGAGAGCGCAATGACCTCACCCGAGCCGCTGGTCGATACCGTACCAAGGCTCGCAGGTTCGCCCCTGGCGTTGATGGCGGAAACATCCCATGTGGCAATGGCCCCGGTTTGATCGCCGGTGATCAGATGTTTGACCGTAAATCTGGCTGCCGTGAAATAGGCCCAGTCGGTGGAGGCCTCGCGCACGGTTGCCAGCACCTTTCCAGTGGTTGGCTCCCAGATCTGCACGGTATGATCTTCACTGGCACTGGCGATGAGACGGCCATCCGCCGAGAAATCGATGTCGCGTATCTTTTTGCGGTGGACGCGGAAGCGACGCAGCAGCTCACCGGTGGCAACGCGCCAGACAAGCACCTGGGTATCTGCGCCACCGCCAGTCGCCATCAGTTTGCCGTCGGGCGAGAAGCGGATGATGCGCGGCGTGGCGCTGTGCCCGATCTGCGGGACGACCTCCATGACGTGTTTCGGTGCGCTCTGGAATGCGTTTGAGACGAGTTCGACGGGATTTGCTGTCGGCGCATCAACTGGCGCTGGTGCCGGCAGAGCGACAGGAGGAGCCGGAACTTCGGGTGGCGCAGCCGGCGCTGCCGCCTCAGGTGCCTTGACCTCGCCTAGCAGAACAGCCGTAAATTCCTGCGCCCAGGGTGCCTGCGGAAACAGCAGGATCATGTTTGCGAGCGCCAGTGGTTGTCCGTCGCTCATGGCCTTTTCTGCGACCTTGCG
>CAYZQP010000017.1:18897-23795 GCA_964480545.1 uncultured Mesorhizobium sp.
CGGGCTTCGGCCTCGGATGCCGGAGGAAAACGCAAGCTGTTGCCGAGTGTCATGCCAAGTGGTGCGTTGCGCTTGACGGCCGGTATGACTTGCGGCTCCTCGTTGCGCGAGACCCGGATGTCGACCTTGCGGTCGCGATTGTAAAAGACGTCATCAACCAGGTCGCCAGCGTTGCGCACCAGCACCGGGATTGTTTCAGCCTTGTCGCCAACAAAGGCAGAGATCACATCACCAGGTTGCAAACCGGGGAAGAACCCTGATGGATCGACATCAAATACCGTCAGGTGGCCATCGGCTTCCTGGACCGTGAAGCCGAGTTTTCCGAAAGCGCCCTTGCGCTGAACCGCAACGATACGCTTCTGCGCATCGGTGAGGACGATCGCAGGGACCGGCGCTGCGGCGGCCGGAGCCGGCAGGCTCGCCAGACGCTCGAACGTGCCGGATTTTTGCGCCAGCGCCTGCGCCCAAGGTTCCTCAGGGTTGGCCAGCAGCGCATTGGCCACATATTCGGGCGAGAGCTCCTCGCCGTTTGACAGGCGCGCCTCAATAGCGTCGGCGCTGCGCGGGATGTTGCCTATCGCGGTGCCGAGCGTCAGGCCAAGTGCCAGGCCCGCAGGGTGCTTGCCTTCAACGTCTCCGCCGCTCGTAACAAGCTTGATGGTTTTCAGACCGGCGTTCTGCGCCCGCGACGCGGCGCCTATCAGGTCAGGAATGCTGGCAATGTCGCGGTCTGCGAAGCTTACCATCATGTCGCCCGGCTGCAGGCCGAAGAACGGTGTGTCCGGTGCCACCTCGGTGACGACGACCTGGCCCCCACGCTCCTCGACATAGAAGCCGAGCCGCTTGAAAACGCTCTCGCGCTGGAGTTGCCCGGAGATCGCAGAGATCGTGCGCGCCTCCTGGGCGCGAGCCGGCAGCAATGCTGCTGCCACAGCAAAAACCAGAACCAGGCAAATCTGCCTGGCAAGCGAAGCGTTCATGAACTTGATTCCCTGCGCCTTGCCTGCCTTGCAAGGTGCAGATATAGAGCCGCAAAATTCTTACGAACACCAGACAAAAACAAGGATACCACATGGCGATTGAACGCACCTTCTCGATGATCAAGCCGGACGCAACCAGGCGCAACCTGACCGGTGCGATCACCAAGATGCTCGAGGATGCCGGCCTGCGCGTCGTTGCCTCCAGGCGCGTGTGGATGAGCCTGCGCGAAGCCGAGGGCTTCTACGCTGTGCACAAGGAGCGCCCCTTCTTCGGCGAACTGACCGAGTTCATGTCTTCAGGCCCGACCATCGTGCAGGTTCTGGAAGGCGAGAACGCCATCGCCAAAAACCGCGAAGTGATGGGCGCAACCAACCCGGCCAATGCTGACGAAGGCACGATCCGCAAGGTCCACGCGCTGTCGATCGGCGAGAACTCCGTGCATGGCTCTGACGCTCCGGAAACCGCTGCGCAGGAAATCGCCTACTGGTTCTCGGGCACCGAGATCGTCGGCTGAGAGTTTGAATCCGGCCAAGGCCGGAGCGAATTGAAAAGACAGGGAAAAGGCCGGTTCAACCGGCCTTTTTCTTTTTGGCGGGTGATTTCTTGCCTGTCGTCACCGGCTTTGCCAGTGCGGCGACCATCTCGCTGAACCGCTTCACCTCAACAGCCGGACTGTACAGATAACCCTGGAAGTAATCGCACCCTTCCTCGCGCAGGAAGTCCTCCTGTGCATGGGTTTCGACATGCTCGGCCACGGTTTCCAGACCCAGGGTCTGTGCCATGACAAGGATTGTCTTGACCAGCGCGCGGTTGCCTTCGTCCGTTTCAATGTCGGCAACGAAACGTCCGTCGACCTTCACCTCATCAAATGGCATTTCCTTGAGATAGGACAGCGAGGAGTAGCCTGTACCGAAATCGTCCAGCGAGAGCCGGATGCCGAGTTGATTGAGGGCGCGCATTTTTTCGGCGACGCTCTTCTGGTCCTTGGCCATGACATGTTCGGTCAGTTCGAAGATCAGCCGGTCTGGCTCGATACCGGCCTCTCTGACGTGGTTTTGAACCAGCGGGACAAACTCATCGCTGGCGAACGAATGGGCGGTGATGTTGAGGGCGAGCCTGTAGCTGGCGGTTGCTGGATGCTCCGCCCAGGACTTCAGTATCTGCATGCCTTTGACCAGCACCAGTCGCTCGATGTCGGCTGACAGGCCGAACCGTTCGGCAATCGCCAGGAAGCGATCCGGCGAGACCACTCCGTGCTCCGGGTGGTTCCAGCGCAGCAGTGCCTCGGCCCCCTGCACCCGGCCCAGCCTGTCGATCTTGGGCTGGAGATAGAGCTCGAGCTTGCGGGCTGCGAGCGCGTCTGCGAGGTCAATGGCAAGCGCGTAGCGTGCAGACTCGGCCTCGATATCAGACGGATCGAACAGGCCGATGCTGTTTCGCCCGGCCGATTTTGCCCGATACATCGCCATGTCGGCGCGCTTCAGAATTTCCTCCGCCCGATCGTCCGCGACGCCGAATGGCACCACGCCTATACTGGCCGAAGTCATGTGCCTGACGTTGTTGTAGGTGAAGCCGGCGCGGATTGCGGCAAGCATACGCTGCGCGACATCTGTCGCATAGTCTGCGGCACCCCTGGCCTCCACGCCCGCGCCATTGAGAATGACCACGAACTCGTCTCCGCCGATGCGCGCAACGGTGTCCTGCGGCCGGACCACTGCGAGAAGGCGTTGCGCAGCCTCGCGCAGGAAAGCGTCACCTATCTCGTGCCCCTGCGTGTCATTCAATGTCTTGAAGTTGTCGAGGTCGATATACAGCAGCATACCGACATCGTTGCGCTGACGGCGAAGCGCCAATGCAGCAGCCATCTGCCTGAAGAACTCGCGTCGGTTCGGCAGGCGCGTCAAAGGATCGAAATAGGCGAGTTCGGAGATTTCCTGCTGCTGCGCCATGGTGTCCGATATGTCGACCACATAGCCATGGTATCGTATTTTGCGGCCGTCGACTTCCGGCTCACAGGCAATTTTCAACCAACTGGTCTGGCCGCTCTGTCTGTGAAACCGAAACTTGCATTCAAAGCGGGCTACCGCCCTGACCGCGTCGCCCAGCTTGCTTTCGAACGTGTCCAGGTCCTCGGCGTGTATCAGCTTCAGGAATGCGGTTGCATCATGCATCTGCTTGAGCCGGGGAATGCCGGTGATCTCTTCCCAGCGGCGGTTGAGGTAGATCGTCCGGGCGCGTCCACCCTTCACCTCGAACTGGCACAGGCCGACAGGCAGATGGTCCGTCAATTTTCGGAAGCGCTCTTCCAGCTGGAGGCGCTCCATCGTCTGTGTGATTTCGTGGATCGACCCTTCGTAGTAGAGCGCCTCGCCGGAGCGGCGGTCGTGCACGACACGGGCAGACTCAGTCACCCAGATCCGTTCGCGTGTCTTGTGCCGGTAAATCTCGGAGATGAAATCCTCGATCTTGCCGTCACGCGCCAGAATAGCCTGAAACTCCTTCCGGCGATCAGGATCGACGTAATACTCGTCGCCGAAATCCTTGATACTGCGCATCTGCTCCTCTTCCGACGAGAATCCGCTCAGCCGGACCATGGCGGGATTTGAGCTCAGCGGACGACCGTCCAGCGAGGAGCGATAGACGCCTTCGTGGAGGTTGGCGATCAGTTCGGACTGACGCTGCAATTCATCGCTTACCTGATCGTAAGCGCGGCGCGAGCGAAGCGCGAAGACCGTCGCTGCGCCAGCAATTGCTGCAGCGCCTGCGATCCAAAAGGTCGGTTCAAACAACACTACGCTCACGCAACCCTTTCCAGCCCCTCGCCAACAATACAGGCAGAGGGTTGGCAAACCGCTAACTCAGAAATGCTATGTGAGGGGTCAATACGGACGACCCTCGACACATTAGTCCCGGCGCCACCTTTCTGTGGCCTGGTCATCAGCCTCACGCGCCTCTACCCATTTGGCAGCGGGGCCGAGCCTGGGGTGCTCCTTTTTCCAGAAGGGCGCGGAAGTCTTCAGAAAATCCATCAGGAACGATGCAGCGTCAAATGCAGCATGACGATGCGCGGACGCGGTCGCGACCAGCACGATGTTCTCGCCCGGCAGTATCCGGCCGAAACGGTGGATCGCGGTAAGGCCAGTCAACGGCCAGCGCGCAATCGCCCCGGCAGCAATGCGCCCGATCTCTGCCTGCGCCATACCCGGATAATGCTCGAGTTCCAGCGCCGCCAGCACACCGCCCTCGTCGCGGCACAGGCCGGAGAACGTGACCACCGCGCCGACATCTGCCCTGCCCGCCGTCAGGCGCGCAATCTCTGCACTGATGTCGAAATCTTCCGCCTGGATACGGATATGCGGCTGAACCGCCACCATGGTCTCAGCCGCCGGTCATCGGAGGAAACAGCGCGATCTCGCGCGCATTGCCGATCGGTTCGCGGTGATCGACGTGCTCCTCGTTGATCGCCACGCGGATCACCTTCGGCTCTCGCAGCGCCTCGGCATAGCCCTCACCCCTGCCCTGCAGCCAGATCAGCAAATCGGAGACGGTCCTGACGTCGCCAGGCAAGGTGACGTCTTCCTCGCGCTCACCGATGCGCTCGCGCACCCAGGCAAAATATTTGAGCTTCACCGTCATTCGTCGACCAGGTGCTTCATGCCTGCGCGGAAATAGTCATAGCCGGTATAGAGCGTCAGGATCGCAGCAATCCACAGCAGGCCGATGCCGAACTGCGTGCCGTAGGACCAGAGCTTGTCGAGCGCGGGACCAGCCAGCAGGAAACCGATGGCGACCATCTGCACGGTGGTCTTCCACTTTGCCAGTTGCGAGACCGGCACCGAAACCTTGAGGCCGGCCAGATATTCGCGCAGGCCCGAGACCAGGATTTCGCGGCACAGGATGATGATGGCGGCCCAGAG
>CAYZQP010000017.1:23805-25372 GCA_964480545.1 uncultured Mesorhizobium sp.
CGGCGGCGAGCAGCAGCAGGCAGACCGAAACCAGCAGCTTGTCGGCAATCGGGTCCAGCATACGGCCGATGTTGGAGGTCTGGTTCCAGGCGCGGGCAATATAGCCATCAACCCAGTCGGTGATGCTGGCAACAGCATAGATGGCGAGCGCGGTCCAGCGAGCCTGATTTCCGGATTCAAATGCGTGCGGATTCAAAAAGCAGAGCGCAACCAGCGGCACCGCAAGAATGCGTGCGTAGGTAAGCATATTTGGCAGGTTGAATGCCTTGGAAGTTCTGTTGGCTGCGTCGGTCATGCTATACGTCAATCAAGATTGGAGGTGGCGGTCAATCATCCACTCCTATGCCAGCCGCTTTACGTCCGTTTTGCGACCCGCCACACCGCATTGTGATCATTTCTCGTGGAAATGGTCGTAGACCTGCCGCGCGACTGCCTCGGAGATGCCGTCGACCGCCATCAAGTCTTCCATCGCAGCGCGGCCAACAGCCTTTGCGGTGCCGAAATGGTGCAGCAGTGCGCGCTTGCGCGTCGGCCCGATACCGGCAATCTCGTCGAGCGGGTTTTTCACCAGTTCTTTCTTGCGCTTCGCCCTATGCGTGCCGATGGCGAAGCGATGCGCCTCGTCGCGCAGGCGCTGGATGAAATAGAGTACGGGGTCGCGCACCGGCAGGGAGAAGGACGGCTTGTCCTTGACGATGAAGCGCTCGCGTCCCGCGTCCCGGTCCTGGCCCTTGGCCACACCGATCGCCTCGATCTTGTCCTCGATGCCAAGCTCGGCCAGCATGGCACGCACGGCGCTGACCTGGCCCTGCCCGCCGTCGATCAGGATCAGGTCTGGCCAGGCAGGGAAGCCGGCGTCCCTCCCCTCCTCGATCTCCCCGCCCTGCTCATGCACCCTGATCAGGCGCGAAAAGCGGCGCTGCATGACTTCTTTCATCATGCCGAAATCATCGCCCGGCGTGATGTCGGTCGAGCGGATGTTGAACTTGCGATACTGGTTTTTCACAAAACCTTCGGGCCCCGCAACGACCATCGCGCCGACGGCTGATGTGCCCATGATGTGGGAATTGTCATAGACCTCGATGCGCTGCGGGGGCTTTTCGAGGCCGAAGGTCTGGGCCAGCCCGTCGAGCAGCCGCGCCTGGGTCGAGGTTTCGGCCAGCCGACGGCCAAGTGCCTCGCGCGCATTCTGCAAGGCGTGGTCGACAAGGTCACGCTTCTCGCCGCGCTGGGGGAAAAGAATGGTTACCTTGCGGCCGGCTTTGGTCGACAGCGCCTCGGCCAGCAGTTCCTGCTCCTCGATACCGGTCGAGAGCATGACGTTTCGCGGAACCGGCTTGTCATCATAGAACTGCGCCAGGAACGCGCCCAGCACTTCGGCCCCCTCCAGCGCGGGATCAGCCTTCGGGAAATAGGCGCGGTTGCCCCAGTTCTGCCCGGTGCGGAAGAAGAACACCTGGATACAGGTCTGGCCGCCTTCCTGATAGACAGCAAAGACGTCCGCCTCCTCCACACCATCCGGGTTGATGCCCTGATGGCTCTGCACGTGCTAAAGTGCGGCCAAGCG
>CAYZQP010000018.1:0-4887 GCA_964480545.1 uncultured Mesorhizobium sp.
TGCACACATTCTGCCACGCGTTGCCGGGAACCTGGCATCAGATGGGGGTGATCCTTTCCGCCACCGACTCTCTTAACTGGCTGTCGGGCATTACCGGCAAAAGCGCCGGCGAACTGACGGCAGAGCTTGGCGATGATCTGCGTGCGCCGGGCAGCGTGACCTTCCTGCCCTACCTCTCCGGCGAGCGCACGCCACATAACAACGCTGCGATCCGTGGCGCGTTCAGCGGACTTGGCCACGAGAGCGGACGGGCGGCCCTGACCCAGGCTGTGCTGGAAGGCGTCACCTTTGCTTTCCGCGACTGCCTCGAGGCGCTCAAGGCTGCGGGCACCGACCTCACGCGGGTGACCGCCATCGGCGGCGGCTCACGCTCGCGCTACTGGCTGAAGTCGATTGCGACAGCATTGGGTGTTCCCGTCGACCTGCCGGCAGACGGCGATTTTGGCGCGGCCTTCGGCGCGGCGCGGCTGGGGCTGATTGCGGCGGAGGGCGTCGATCCTTTCAGCATATGTACTCCACCAAAGACGGCAGAGACAATCGAGCCGGTTGCCGCTCAGCAGGATGCGTACGAGGACGCCTACGCGCGGTACCAGAGGCTCGCGCTAACGCTCCTGCGGCCTCCCGGCCAGGTTTGAGCAAGGGTGTGAGTACGGCCCACTATTCCCGCACCGCACCGGTCAGTTTACCCTGAATTGTGGTGAATTCCGCGTATTTTGCATACTCGGTTGCCGGCAGGGTTGTTCCAAGAAGCTCCATGTTGCGCGTCAGGCTCGACGCCCTTGCCGTGCCGATCAGGATAGAGGCGACGCAGGGTTCGGCCAGCGGGAACTGAAGTGCTGCCTGTGCCAGCGGGTAGCCGGCCTCGGCGGAGATCCTCTCCATGCCGGCGACCTTGTCAAGAATGTCCTGCGGAGCCGGGCCGTAGTCGAAGTTCGAGCCGGGCTTTGGGCCGGTTGCGAGAATGCCGGAATTGAACACGCCGCCGATGACCAGCGACGTGCCCTTCTCGCGGCAGAGCGGAATGAGCTCTGCCTCGGCGCTGCGGTCGAGCAGGCTGTAGCGGCCGGCGAGCAGGATGACGTCGAGCGGCGCGCGGCGCAGCACGTTGAGGCACACCTCCACCTCGTTGACGCCGAGGCCATACGCCTTGATCGCGCCTGAGGATTTCAGTGCCTCCAGCGCCTTCAGGCCGCCGCCGTCAAACAACTGGCGCAGGTGGATATCGGTCAGTTCGATGCCATGGGTGTAAACGCCGATATCGTGGACATAGAGGATGTCGATCTGGTTCAGGCCGAGGCGCTGATAGCTGTCCTCGACCGAGCGCATGATCGCGTCATAGCTGTAGTTGTACTCCTCGCGAAAATCGAAATGGTCGACAAAGCCGAGGCCAGGCACCTGATCGCGCGGGGCCGGGACGAGCAGCCTGCCGACCTTGGTGGACAGCACATATTCGTCACGCGGCTTGTCGCGCAGGTAGTCGCCGAACCTCCGCTCGGAGAGACCAAAGCCGTAATGCGGCGCGGTGTCGAAGTAACGCATGCCAGAAGTCCAGGCCGCGTCGAGTGTCTCCATCGCTGCCTCGCGCGTGACGGCCTGGAACAGGTTGCCGAGCGAAGCTCCGCCAAAGCTGAACTTCGTCACCTCAAGGCCAGTGCGGCCAATCGTTCGCGTCTTCACCTGATCCTCCCTGATCTGGCATCATGGTCATCACGGGCCTAGTGTATGTCAATCGATGAAGTCGCAGAATCTGCACAGGGGAGGATATTTTTTATATATGAACATATCGACCTGGCTTTGGCAGACTGGGCGCAGTCACCCGGAAGCTCCTGCGCTGCTCACAGGATCCACACTGGATGCGAGCTATCGCGATCTCGCACAGCGCAGCGCCGCGCTCTCTGTCGGGCTCAGCGAGGCGTTTGGCGTCACGCCCGGCGATCGCGTTGCGATCTTTGCAAAGAACCGGACGGATTACCTCGTCGCGCTATACGCGGTGCTTTGGGGTGGTGCTGCTGTCGTGCCCATCAATGCGAAGCTCCATCCGGCAGAGGCCGTGTGGATCCTTGAAAACTCCGGTGCAAAGCTGGTCATCACTGATGATGGCGAGCTTGGCCGGCAGGTCGCCCTGCCCTGCCCGGAACTGGCGTTTGATTCCGCGCAGTTTCGGACGCTCGCTGGCGGCGAGCGCAGCGGGCCGCCGGTTGATCGGGCTGCGGATGACCTGGCCTGGCTGTTCTACACGTCCGGCACGACCGGGCGGCCAAAGGGCGTGATGATCACCCATGGCAATATCCAGGCCATGGCGACGACCTACTGCCTAGATGTCGATAGCGTAGAGCCGAAAGACTGCGCGCTCTACGCCGCACCCATGTCGCATGGAGCCGGGCTCTACAATTTCCAGTTTGTGCGGGCTGGCGCGCGCCATGTAGTTCCGGTCTCGCGCGGTTTCGATGCAGCCGAGATCATGGCACTGGCGCCCAATCTCGGCGGCGTTTCTTTCTTTGCCGCGCCGACCATGGTGAAGCGCCTGATCGACGCGGCGAAACCCGCTGGCTACAGTGGCGAGGGGATCAAGACTATCGTCTATGGCGGCGGGCCGATGTACGGTGCCGACATTGACGCCGCACTCGAGCAGTTCGGGCCACGCTTCGTGCAGATTTATGGCCAGGGTGAGTCGCCGATGACGATTACCGTGTTGCCACGCGCAATTGTCGCCGACCGTGCGCACCCCAACTGGCAGGCGCGGCGCGCATCGGTGGGGTTTGCCCAGGCCTGCGTGACCGTTCGGGTGGTAGGGCCCGACGCGAAAAACCTGCTCGCAGGCGAGCCGGGCGAGATCCTGGTCGCGGGACCAACCGTGATGAAAGGCTACTGGAACAACCCGCAGGCGACGGTAGACACGCTTGCCGACGGCTGGCTGCACACCGGCGATATCGGCAAGCTCGACGCAGACGGCTTTCTGACGCTGACGGACCGCTCGAAAGACGTCATCATCTCCGGCGGCACAAACATCTACCCGCGCGAGGTGGAAGAAGTCCTGCTGGAGCATCCGGCAGTGCGTGAGGTGGCGGTGGTCGGCGAACCGCATGCCGACTGGGGAGAGCAGGTTGTCGCTTTTGTGGTGCTGGAGAGTGAAGCCGATGCGGCGGAGCTTGGGCGCTTCGCCGGCGAGCACATCGCCCGCTTCAAGCACCCGAAGCGCTACGTGTTCATCGAAAGCCTGCCAATCAACAATTACGGCAAGGTGTTGAAGACAGAACTTCGCAAAATGATTCAGGAGAGCAATGCTGCGACCAGCGGGTGAGACGGCTCGGTCAGACCCTCGACCACAGTGAAATGGTGTCGGTCGGGCTCGGCGTGGAAATCGGTGGCCGCGCCGAGGCCCTTCCAGATGTTGGCGATCAGTTCGCTCTGGCGCACAAACTCGGCCCGTTCGTTCTGGCCGCACCAGGCGGTAAGCCGTGTGCCGGCAACGGGTCGCAACAAGGCCGGGCTCTCGGCGTCAGCTTCCTCGTCATCAATGCGCATGTCCGCGTTGATTGCCAGATGAACCAGCGGACGCAGGTCGTGCAGCCCTGCGAGCGATACGACATGGCGGATGCGCCCGACGACATCCGGTGACAGTGGCGAGGTCGTGGTGACCAGCCGGGTGACGATCTGGCCGCCGACGGAATGGCCGATGAGCCGTATCGGACCGTCGACCAGACCGGCGACCTTTTCAACGCTTTGCGCAACCTCGCGGGCGATCTCTGTGATACGGATTTCCGGTGCGAGCGTGTAGGTGGGCATCGCCACCGCCCAGCCATGTGCCAGTGGCCCGGCAGCGAAATGCGAATGGAAATTCTTGTGCAGGATGCGCCAGAAGCCGCCATGCACGAAGACGACGAGCCCCCTCGGCTCGCTTTCGGGCAGGAACAGGTCGACAAGATTGCGCGGGCGCGGGCCGTAGGCGATGTCGAGGCGGGCTCGGCCCTGCTCCGCCAATCTTGCGCGGTATGGCTTCGCTGCCTCGCCCCAGACGCCAGGCCAACGCTCGCCGCCGGCAATGTTTGGAATGTTGGCGTAGGCGTCGATCCAGTCGGCGACCTTGTGAAGTGGCATGCGGTCTCTCCCTTGGCTGCTGCAAAAGAGGCAGAGATGACGCGCTGGCGCAAGGCGCAAGATTTGACGCGACTGGCAGTGGAATTGTTCGCGGAACTGTGGAAACTGGACGCAACAGACTTCAGACAAGCAAGCGCAGGGAAAACTCGCGCACACAGAGGGAGAGCAGCAATGAAACGAGTTTTGGTCGCAGGCATTTCGGCATTGGCGCTGACAGGCGCGACATTGGCCGAGCCGGTGAAGATCGGCGTCATCACCACACTGTCGGGCGGCGGCGCAGGGCTCGGCGTCGACGCGCGCGACGGGTTTCACCTCGCGATCAAGCTGGCAAACAACCCGGACATCACGGTGGTGACCGAGGATGACGCGATGAAGCCGGAACTCGCCGTACAGATCGCCGACAAGATGATCCAGCAGGAAAAGGTCGATATCCTGACCGGCATTATCTGGTCGAACCTGGCCATGGCGGTGGTGCCTAATGCCGTGGCACAGGGAAAATTCTACCTGTCGGTCAATGCCGGCCCGTCGCCATTGGCCGGCGCGAAGTGCCACGAGAACTATTTCAACGTGGCCTACCAGAACGACAATTTTCACGAGGCGATGGGCGAATACGCCACCAAGGAGGGGCTGAAGAAGGTCTTCATCATGGCCCCCAACTATCCGGCCGGCACTGACTCGCTCAATGGCTTCAAGCGCTATTACAAGGGCGAACTGGCTGGCGAGGTTTACACGAAGCTGGGCCAGACCGACTACGCGGCCGAGATCGCGCAGATCCGCGACGCCGGTGCG
>CAYZQP010000018.1:4897-7099 GCA_964480545.1 uncultured Mesorhizobium sp.
TCCTGCCGGGCGGCATGGGCATCGCCTTCGTCAAGCAATACGCCCAGTCAGGCGTGAAGACGCCGCTGATGGGCCCCGGCTTTTCTTTCAGCCAGGATGTGCTCGGCGCCATCGGGGATGCGGCACTCGGCGCGAGGAACTCTGCCTCCTGGTCTAAAGACCTCGACAATCCGGCCAGCAAGACATTCGTCGAGGAGTTCCAGAAGGCCTATAACCGGTTGCCCTCGATCTACGCCGCGCAGGCCTATGACACTGCCAACCTGATCGTCTCGGCTGCGGGCAAGGCCAGCGTCAAGGACCCGGCAGCGTTTCGCGCCGCGCTGAAGGCGGCCGATTTCCAGTCGGTGCGCGGCAAGTTCAAGTTCAACACCAACAACCACCCGGTTCAGGATCTTTATGTGCGCGAAGTGGTGAAGGAAGGCGATGTGCTGACCAACAAGATCGTCGGCACAGCCTTCACGGACCATGGCGACGCCTACGCCAAGGACTGCTCACTGAAGTAACGCGATTATCTGGACAACGTACTGCAATTAGCTGATGATTGCAGTGCAAGATCAGGAGAACGGCGATGCTTCCGACGGTAGACGGCAAGGTGGTGAAGGGGCTGGTGGAGGCCCGGGCGCTGGCTGGCGCGGTGGTTGTCGGCCAGCCGGGCGGCTTCGCCGTGGTGGTGCGCTATGGCGACCAGGAGCGCGCAATCGCCGCCCAGCGCTCCGGCAAGATGCGGCTGTGGCGCAACCTGAACACCGCCGCCGCGTTTGTGCAGGGCGAGCTTGGCGTGTCGCGCTTTGAGGTCGACATGGATGAGCTGGATATCGGGGCGGAAGATCGCCGTCGCCCGGATACCGCCGAGCGCCATCGGCAAATGCGCGAGGCCGCCGAACACGACGCCTGGTTCCGGGGCGAGGTTCAGCGGACGCTGGAAGGCGTGCAAAGCGGGGCGGTGCGAACAATCGGCGAGGCTGAGTGGGACGAATGGTTTTCGCGGAAGATGGCGTGGCTTGACCAACGCACTGATCACAAAGACAGCTGACCGTGACGTTGTTGCGAAGCCAAGACTATCTGGATGATTTCGAGCGCATTGTCGATGATATCGCGCAGGCAAGCCCCGCTGCAGCAAAGCGGATGGCGATGGAACTCGAAGAGCAGACCCAACAGCTGCGCATGTTCCCGCTCAGCGGTCGCATCGGCCGGGTTGGAGGAACGCGCGAGCTTGTCGTCCAGCGAACGCCGTATATCGTTATCTACTCGTCCAACGGCATCGTTGTTTTGTTGCGCATCCTCCATGGCGCGCAGCGATGGCCGCCGCTGAAACCCGCTTCCCTGAGATAGCTACTTGTCCACCGCTCTTCTTCTCGAGCAATTGCTTAACGGCCTGCAGTTCGGCGTCATGCTGTTCCTGATGGCGGCCGGGCTGACGCTTATCTTCGGCGTCATGGGCCTGATAAACCTGGCGCATGGCTCGTTCTATATGGTCGGCGCGTTCGCCTGCGCGGCAGTCGCCGCATGGAGCGGCTCGTTCTGGCTGGGGCTGATCGCCAGTCTCGCAGCCGCTGCGGCGGCCGGCGCGCTGGTGGAGATACTGGTGATCCGCCGGCTCTATGCGCGCGACCATCTCGACCAGGTGCTGGCGACTTTCGCGCTGATCCTGATCTTCTCGGAAGGCACACGCTGGCTGTTCGGCTCCTTCCCGCTTTATCTCGACATTCCCCCTACCCTTTCCGGCGCGGTGACGCTGCCGGGCGGCCTCACCTATCCGCTCTACCGGCTGGCGATTATCATCGCCGGCGTGCTGGTGGCGCTCGGGCTTTATCTGCTGATTGCCAGAACGCGGCTCGGCATGCGCATCCGCGCCGGACAGTCGGACCGCGAGATGATCGGAGCGCTCGGCGTCGACATCCGCTCGCTCTACACGCTGGTGTTTGCGCTGGGCGCCGCACTGGCCGGGCTGGCCGGGGCGATGGTTGGCGCACTGCAATCGGTGCAGGTCGGAATGGGCGAACCGGTGCTGATCCTTGCCTTCGTGGTCATCGTCATCGGCGGCATTGGCTCGATCAAGGGCGCATTGGTGGGAGCGATCCTGGTTGGCGTGATCGACACGCTCGGACGGTTCCTGCTGCCAAAAGCGTTTGCGCTGGTGCTCGGTCCATCGCAAGGCGCGACGGCGGGTGCAGCTGTCGCCTCGATGCTGATCTACATCCT
>CAYZQP010000018.1:7109-25364 GCA_964480545.1 uncultured Mesorhizobium sp.
GGTGATGACCCCCGCCCTTAACGAACGCGTGATGCGCGAGATACTCGTCAATGTCGCGCTGGCGACGCTGCTTGCAGGTCTCGCGGTCTGGGCATCGTTCGCCGGAGAAACATTTTACGTGACGCTGGCCACCCGGATGACAATCCTGGCGCTGGCAGCGGTAGGACTGAACCTCGCGCTCGGGCTTGGCGGACTGGTTTCGTTTGGCCATGCGGCGTTCTTCGGGATTGGCGGCTATGTCGCCGGCATCCTGTCGCACCATGCGCTAAACATGACGCCGGTGATCACCTGGCCAATCGAGATCGGCAGCAGCGAAAGTTCGCTGGTCTGCTGGCTTGTCGCTATGCTGGTGGCCGGCCTTGTGGCCGGTGCAACCGGCGCGATCAGCCTCAGAACTTCCGGCGTCTACTTCATCATGATCACGCTCGCCTTCGCCCAGATGATCTACTATTTTGCTATCTCCTGGCCGGCCTACGGCGGTGAGGACGGGTTGCCGATCGCCATGCGCAGTGCCCTGCCTGGTCTGAACAGCGCCGACCCGCTGCAGTTTTTCCTTGCCTGTTTTGCCATACTGATGCTGGCTCTGGGGCTGTTCCGGCTGATCAGCAACTCGCGTTTTGGTGCGGCGCTGCAGGCAGCGCGGCAGAACGAGCAGCGCACAGCCGCCGTCGGGATCGAGGTCTTTCCGATCCGTCTCGCCGCCTTCGTCATTTCGGCGATGATCACCGCCGTCGCCGGTGCGCTCTATGCAGACCTGACGCGCTTCGCCAGCCCGTCCATGCTGTCCTGGCACATGTCGGGAGAGTTGATCGTGCTGATCATTCTCGGCGGAACGGCGAGGCTTTTCGGGCCGGTGGCGGGCGCGATGGCCTTCGTGCTGCTGGAGTACTGGCTGGGCGGGCTGACCGAGCGCTGGCAGTTCTTTCTCGGACTGGCGCTGCTTGGTGTCGTGCTGTTTGCGCGTGGCGGCATCGTCGGGGCGCTGGCCGGAAAGGCGCGCCATGACTGAGCCGATCCTGTCGATCCGCAACCTCCACAAGAGTTTTGGCGCGCTGAAGGCGACAGACGATGTGTCGCTTGATCTCAGACCTGGCGAGATCCATGCGCTGATCGGGCCCAACGGTGCAGGCAAGACCACGCTGATCCACCAGGTGTCGGGTTCGCAAAAGCCGGACAGTGGTGAAGTCCGCTTTCTCGGACAGGAGGTTTCGCGGCTGGGGGTGGCGGCGCGCGCACGTCTGGGGTTGGCACGATCCTTCCAGATCTCGTCACTGACCGGAGAGTTTTCAGCGCTGCGCAACGTCATGCTCGCTGTGCAGGCGCGGCAAGGTTCGAGCTTCCGCTTTTTCCAGCCGGTGATGCGCGACAGCACATTGACGGGCCCTGCGATGGAGGCACTGGAGCGCGTCGGGCTGGCTGACCGGGCCTCGATTGTTGCCGCCGAGTTGTCGCATGGCGAGCGGCGCAAGCTGGAGATCGCAATTGCGCTGGCAATGGGCGCAAAAGCCTTTCTGTTTGACGAGCCGATGGCCGGGCTCGGGCCGGAAGGCTCCAGAGAGCTGACGCACCTTCTCGACGGGCTGCGTGCGCAAGCGCCGATCCTGCTCGTCGAACACGACATGGAGGCGGTGTTTGCGCTGGCCGACCGCATCTCGGTGCTGGTTTATGGCCGTGTTATCGCGACTGGCAGCGTCGACGAGATTCGCGGCCACCCGGACGTGCGCCGCGCCTATCTCGGAGAAGACGCATGACGCTGCTCGCGGTGCGCGACCTGCAGTCCTTCTACGGCCCTTCACAGGCGCTGTTCGGGGTCAACCTCGACATAGCGCAGGGCGAGGTGGTGGCACTGATGGGCCGCAACGGCATGGGCAAGACAACCACAATAGCCTCGATCATGGGGCTGGTGCGTCCCCGCAGCGGCACTGTGCGTTTCTCCGGTCGGGAAATTGCACAGCTCTCCGCGCACCGGACGGCACGGCTCGGGATCGGCCTTGTGCCAGAGGGAAGGCGCTGCTTCCCCAACCTGACCGTGCGCGAGAATCTCGTTGCCGCCGCGCGTGGCGACAGCTGGACGCTGGAGCGCACCACCGGGCTCTTCCCCCGGCTGGAGGAGCGCCTTTTCCAGATGGCGAACACACTTTCGGGCGGCGAGCAACAGATGCTGGCAATCGGACGCGCGTTGATGACCAACCCGAGACTGCTCATTCTGGATGAGGCCACCGAGGGACTTGCTCCCGTGATCCGCAAGGATATCTGGGCGGCGATCCGCACGCTGAAGGCCGAGGGCCAGTCAATCCTGGTGGTCGACAAGAGCCTGTCCGAACTGCTGCCGGTGGCTGACCGCATTGTGGTGCTGGAAAAGGGCGCAACGGTGTGGCGCGGCGATGCGGCTGAACTGACGCCGGACCTGCAATTGCGCTATCTCGGCGTCTGACGCCGGACCGCAAGCTTCCCTGTGCAACCTGCGCCGTCAGACTTGACCCGCAGACTTGACCAGCACTGGCCGCGCCGCCATTGTCCGCCTTATGTCTTGGTGGATATAGCGTCTTGTCCTGGTTTGAATTGTCGCCCGAAGAGTGGACGGCAGTGGAATTGTCCATTCGCGTCGGTATCGTCGCGATGCTGGCCAGCCTGCCGCTCGGCATTCTGACGGCGCTGCTTCTGGCGCGCACGGAGTTCTGGGGAAAATCCATCGTCAACGGCTTTGTGCATATGCCGCTGGTGCTGCCGCCGGTGGTGACCGGCTATATCCTGTTGCTCACCTTCGGGCGGCGCGGACCTGTCGGCGCATTCCTCCAGGAGCATTTCGGCTTCACCTTCTCGTTCAACTGGAAGGGGGCAGCGCTCGCCTGCGCAGTGATGGGCTTTCCGTTGATGGTGCGCGCGATTCGGCTGTCCATCGAGGCGGTCGATACCAAGCTTGAGGCCGCAGCCTCAACGCTTGGCGCGAACCGGCTCTGGGTGTTTGCGACGATCACGCTACCGCTCATCCTGCCCGGGATCATTGCCGGCATGATCCTGTGCTTTGCCAAGGCGATGGGCGAGTTTGGCGCCACCATCACCTTCGTCTCCAACATTCCCGGCGAAACACAGACCCTGCCCTCGGCGCTCTACACCTATACGCAGGTGCCGGGCGGCGACGCGGGCGCGTTCCGGCTGACCATCATCTCGATCATCATCGCGATGGGCGCGCTGATCGCTTCTGAAATGCTGGCCCGGCGCGTTGGTCGGCAGGTGGCTGAATGAGCCTCGTTGTCGATGTCGAGAACCGGCTGGGAAGTTTCGAGCTTGCAGCAAAGTTCGAGAGCAGCGGGCGGCTGACGGCGCTGTTCGGGCCGTCAGGCTCGGGAAAGACGTCGATCATCAACATGATCGGCGGGCTGGCCCGCCCCACGCGTGGGCTGATCCGCGCCGATGAACGCGTTCTGGTGGACACCGCCAACCGCATCGTGCTGCCGCCAAACAAGCGGCGCATCGGCTATGTGTTTCAGGACGCACGGCTGTTTCCGCATCTGACCGTCGCGCAGAACCTGAAATACGGGCGCTGGTTTGCGCCATCTGGCGAGCGCTATGCCGACATGGGTGCCATCGTCGACATGCTTGGCATCGGCGCGCTGCTGGAGCGGAAGCCCTCGGCCCTCTCCGGCGGCGAAAAGCAGCGCGTCGCGATTGGCCGGGCGTTGCTCGCCAGCCCGCGCCTGGTGCTGATGGACGAGCCGCTGGCCTCGCTGGACGAGGCGCGCAAGCGGGAAATCCTGCCCTATATCGAGCGGCTGCGCGACGAGACGAAGGTGCCCATCGTCTATGTCAGCCATTCGATTTCCGAGGTGGCTCGGCTGGCAACGGACATCGTCGTCCTGTCGCACGGCAAAGTCGTCGTCGCCGGCAGTGCCGGTCAGGTGATGCGCAGGCCAGACCTCCTGCCGGTCGAGGATCAGGCCGAGGGCGGGGCTGTGCTGGAGGCGCGCGTCGCGCGGCAGGATCCAGCCAACGGCATGACCGTTCTTACCTCCCCGGCGGGCGCGTTCATCGTTCCGGCCGTCGATGCACCTGATGGCGCAGCACTTCGGCTCCGCATCCGGGCGCGCGACGTGATGGTGGCGACGGAAGAGCCACGCGGGCTCTCGGCGCTCAACGTGCTGCCGGGCAAGGTCGTCGCCGTTCGCCCGGCTGGCAGCGCGCAGATGGAGATCGACATTGCCTGCGGCGAGGCGATCCTCGTTGCGCGCATCACCCGGCAGTCAACGCAGGCGCTGGGGATCGCGGACGGCAGGGCTGTATTCGCAGTGATCAAGACGGTAAGCTTCGAGCGTCCTTCGGCTGCGCCGAAAACGTGAGACCCCGGAAATGCCGTCACTCAGCCTGCGCATCAATCTCGACCCTGAAGGCCGCATTGGCCCCGGCAAAATCGAGCTGCTGGAACATATCGCCTCTGAAGGGTCGATCTCGGCGGCGGCCCGCGCGATGAGCATGAGCTACAAGCACGCCTGGGATCTGGTCGATGAAATGAACCAGCTGTTCGGCAAGCCTCTGCTGGCTGCACAGACCGGCGGCAAGCGCGGCGGTGGCGCGCAGCTGACGCCGCTTGGTCTTTCTGTGATCAGCCGCTTCCGTGCCATTGAGCGCGCCGCCACCAGCGCTGCCGCAACGCATATGGACGCGCTGCAGAAGGAGATCGAAGCGGCGTGAATGCGTCGGCTGCGACGGTCTGGCGCAGTCACCTGCAACCAGCGTTAGGCTTACCTCAATATCCGGCACGTAATCTGAGCCAATGCATCAACTGACTGGACTTGGGAAACAGTTGCGGCCGGCGACGATTGTTGCCGGCATTCTTGTGCTTGTCGCCTCCTCTGCCGAGGTCGCGACAGCTGCATCGACCACGACGTCGCTCGGCTCGCGCATAACGATCCAGAGCAGTTGTATCGTCACCAAGCCGACGGACATGAATTTTGGCACCCGTGGGCTGCTCGGCTCCAACTTCGATGCGACGACAACACTTTCCGTCCGGTGCACCAACACGACCCCGTACTCGATAGGACTTGGCGTTGGCACAGGTGCCGGCGCAACAGTCGCCTCACGCAAGATGACTGCCCCGTCATCCAACACCGTGAACTACACAATCTACAGCAATTCGGGGCGTACCACGGTCTGGGGCAATACAGTCGGAACGAACACGGTCGCCAGAACCGGAACCGGGGCGGCGCAAAGCGTGACGCTCTACGGTCGCGTTCCGGCACAAACGACGCCACTGGCCGGCAGCTATGCCGACACGGTGACGATCACGGTTACGTATTGATTTAGCTGACGACCGAGAGCGCTGGCTTCTTCGGCTCTTCGGCCAGCAAGCCACCGGCGCGCAGCAGGTCCGTGAAGCGGCCGCCCTTGGCAGCAAGCTCATCAAACCCGCCCTGCTCGATGATGCGACCTGAATCCATGAACAGCACCACATCGGCATCACGCACAGTCGAGAGACGGTGCGCGATCACGAAGGTCGTGCGGTTGTCGCGCAAACCGTCAATGGCGTGCTTGACCTTGGCTTCGGTCTCAACGTCGAGCGCAGAGGTTGCCTCGTCCAGCACCAGGATCGGCGCATCCTTCAGCATCGCGCGGGCAATGGCCAGACGCTGGCGCTCGCCACCGGACAGTTGGCCGCCGCGCTCGCCGGCCAGCGTCTCGTAGCCATTGGCCTTGGTGGTGATGAAATCTTCGGCGCTCGCCGCGCGCGCAGCGTGACGTACCTCATCATCCGAGGCATCGGCGCGGCCAACACGAATATTGTCCTCAATGGTGCGGTTGAACAGACCTGCGTCCTGGAACACGGTCGCAATCGAGCCACGCAGCGACTTGCGTGACACGCCTGCAATATCCACGCCGTCGATCAGGATGCGGCCAGCCGCCGGGTCGTTCACGCGCTGCAAAAGGTTGATCAGCGTCGTCTTGCCAGCACCGGTTGGGCCAACGATGGCCACCGTCTGCCCAGGCTCGACTTCGAAGTTGACGCCGTGGACGCCCTGTTCCGAATTGGCGAAGGTGAATTCGACATTCTCGAAGGTCACGCGGCCCTGCACGTTTTGCAGATCGGCGAGGCCAGCCGGCTCCTCGGACAGAGCGGCATCGGCTTCCATCTTGTAAAACTCTTCGAGCTTCACGCGCGCATCAAAAATCTGGTTCACAAAGGCAGTGATCTGGTCGAGACGCGCAATCAACAGGTTGGCAAAGCCAGTGAAGGCAATGACCGAGCCGATGGCGAGTTCGCCACGCATGACCAGGATCGAACCGATCACCAGCACGACCATCATCGAGATGGTGGCCGACAGGCGGTTCACAGCACTCGCGACAGCCCACCAGTCGAGAACCGGGTTCTGGGCAGCCAGGAGCTTGCGGAAATAGTTGCGCAGCGCCTCGGTTTCCATCTGCACGCGGTTGTAACCCTGCAGCACGGAGACGTTGGACACCGTATCGGTGACGTGCGCGAAAACATTGTGGTGATGCGCCTCAACGTTCTTCTGGCCCTCTTTCGTCTTCTTCATGACGAAGCGGCCGATCAGCACGTAGACGACAGCAAGCACTGCCAGAACAGCGGACATGCGTGTGTCCATGGCGAGTGCGGTCGGCACGAGAAGCACCAGCGTCACCGCAGTCGAGAGGTGTGTGCGCATGAATTCGAGCCACAGGCCCTGCAGCGTATCGACTGCGCGCAGCATGGTGTGCAATGAGTTGGAAACACCGCGCTGCTGGTGCCAGGAGAGCGGCATCGAGATCACGCGCTCATACGATTCGGTCATGACCGACGCGCGACGGGCATGGGCTACACGGTCAGCCCCGCGCGCGACCAGAACGAATGCGATGATATTGAAGCCGCCAAGCGCTGCCCAGAGCGCCAGCGTCGGCACAACATCCTGCTTGTTGGTGATGGCCTCGATGACCTTGCCGAACAGGATTGGCTCGGCGATCACCACCAGTGCGAGAACGATGTTCGCGGCGCAGATGAAAAACACCTTGCGCTTCTCGGCGGAGAGATACGCCAATGCTCGAACATATACCTGAAACAAAGACACCGGCTATTCCCTATCCCTCGGGATTGTGCAGCGCACCATTAGCATAAATCGGTTAGATTATTCAACGTACGACAGTGCATATGGTTGCATTAGAGCCATGCAATTAATGCATTGCGGTGAATGACGTCTTTATGACGTCGGGCCAGGATGTAGGAGCGAAAAGCGGCGATGTGACGGCGGCGAGTGCGGCAGTTTGACCCCGCCGCACCCAATAGTCCCGGACCTACCCCGCCACCTGCACCACGACGTCGACCGGCTTGCCCTTCTTCAGCGGGATGCCGTCTTTGGCCTCCTTGCCGCCGACCAGCAGCCTGGTCGCCTTCGCGTCCTTCTTGCGCTCGACCTTGACGCGGTATTCGCCGCCATCGATGCGCAGCGTCACCGATATGCCCGGCCAGGCCTTTGGCAGAACCGGGTTGATGGTGAGCACATCGCCCTTGCGGCGGATGCCCAGGATGTACTCGACCGCCGAACGGTAGAGCCAGCCGGCTGAGCCGGTGTACCAGGTCCAGCCGCCGCGCCCTGCGCGCACGTCTTCCGAGTAGATATCGGCGACGACGACATAGGGCTCGACACGGTAGAGTTCGGCGGCTTCCGCGTTCAGCGCGTGGTTCACCGGGTTCAGCAGCGAGAAGCAGCGGTAGGCGTCATCGCCCTGCCCGATCTCGGCCAGCGCGGCAACCACCCAGGTGGCGGCGTGGGTGTACTGCCCGCCATTCTCGCGCACGCCCGGCGGATAGCTTTTGATGTAGCCGGGGTCGTGCGGGCTGTCCTCGAAGGGCGGCGTGAACAGGCGGATCAGCTTCAGCTCGTCATCGACGAGGTGCTTCTTCACCGACTCCATTGCAGTCGCCGAGCGTTTCGGATCGCCCTCGCCCGAGAGCACGCTCCAGGACTGCGCAATCGAGTCGATGCGGCACTCATCCGATGTGTGCGAGCCTAGCGGTGCGCCGTCATCGAACGAGCCGCGACGATACCACTCGCCGTCCCAGGCGGTCGCCTCGATGGCCTTCTTCAGCTCGACCGCGTGCTTCTTCCAGGCTGCAACGCGCTTCTTGTCACCCTGCGCCTCGGCAATCGGCGTGAAGTCGCCGAGCACCTTCAACAGGAACCAGCTCAGCCACACGCTCTCGCCTTTGCCTTCGACGCCGACATGGTTCATGCCGTCGTTCCAGTCGCCGCCAAGGATCAGCGACAGGCCAGCCTCGCTCGAGCGCTTGATGCCGAGATCGAGCGCGCGGGCACAGTGCTCGTAGAGCGAGACTTTCTCCTTCGAGATTTCCGGCGTGTAGAACGAATCGTGCTGGCCGGGTGCGAGTGGCGCGCCTTCGATGAAGGCAATCTGCTCATCCAGAATGGCCTTGTCGCCGGTCACCGCCATGTAGTGCGAAACGCCGTAGCCGAGCCAGACGACATCGTCCGAGATCAGCGTGCGCACACCTGCGCCGGTACGCGGCAGCCACCAATGCTGCACATCGCCTTCGGGGAACTGACGCCGCGCGGCGTTCAGCAGTTGCTCGCGGGCCAGCGACGGGTCCTGCAGCATCAGCGCCAGCGTGTCCTGCAACTGATCACGGAAGCCAAAAGCACCGCTCGACTGGTAGAAGGCCGAACGCGCGCGGATGCGGCACGACAGGCTCTGATACGGCAGCCAGTGATTGACCATCGCATTGAAGGCCGGGTCCGGCGTTTCGACCTGCAAGGTGCCGAGGAATTTGTCCCAGGTCTTGGCATTGTCGGTCAGGCGCTGGGCAAACGCCTTTGCCTTGTGCTTGTTGACCAGTGCTGCGGCTTCATCCGCCGAGCCAGCATCGCCGAGCAAATAGACGAGTTCGATCTCGCCGCCGGCTGGCACGGTGACCTCATGCGCAATGGCCGCACATGGATCAACGCCCGCCTCAACATTGCCTGACAGCGCGCGGCCTTCCAGTACCGCACCGGGGCGCAGCGTGGTGCGCTCACGGCCAAGGAACTCGCGGCGGTCTGCCGTGAACGACGTTGGCAGAGTATCGGCGGCCAGGAAGGCGACACGGTCCGCGAAGTCCAGGCTGTACGGGTTGCGGGCGAGCACGGCACCGGTTGCGGCATCGTGCGTCGGGATGATGGTCGGCGCAGTGCGGGCGCGGTTGTTGCCCATCACCCACTCGGCATAGGCGTAGAGCCGCAGCTTGAGCGCCGACTTGCCGGCGTTCTTCAGCCTGAGGCGGGTCAGCCGCACGGAATCGTCGGTGTCAACGATCTGTGTGGCTTCCGCCGTCAGGTTCTTCCAGGCGGTTGAAAAGGTGCTGTAGCCCTGACCGTGCCGCGCCTCGTAGGTCAGCGCCGGGTCGCGCACGACACAAGCGTAAGGCGAGAAGCTTTCGCCGCTGTCGATGTCATGAATGTAGATCGCCTCGCCCGGACGGTTGGTCACCGGATCGTTGCTCCACGGCGTCAGCTGGAAGTCGCGGCTGTTACGGCTCCAGGTGAAGGACGCGCCTTCCGCCGAGGTATGGAAGCCGAAGCCGCTGTTCGACATGACGTTGATCCAGGGCTGCGGCGTGGTGCGCACGCCCGTCAGGCGCACGACATATTCTGCGCCGCCCTTGTCGAAGCCGCCAAAGCCGTTCCAGTTCTGCAAACCGTCGCCGCTGGCAAACTCGAATGCGCCGGCGCGCGCGGTGCGCGAGATCGCCTGCTTTTGCGTGACGGGCTTCGGCTCGCTGACTGGCGCGATGGTGGCGACTGCCGGAGCAGACGCTGCTTCGCGCGCCTGCACGGCGGCGGTCTCGGCGCGTTCGAGCTGATCGAACACGCGTCCGTTGCGGGTGTGCATGGCGATGCGCGCCACCGACAGCAGCGTGCGGTAGGTCTGCGGGTCCATCAGGTCGCGGCGCACCGCGAAGATGTGCTGGCGCGGCCCGAGCTCGCGGCCACGCAGGCGCGCATTGTCGCACAGCGCCTCGATGGCGTTCTGCAGATCCTGCACGTAGGACGCTGCCTGTTCATTTACGATCACAAGATCAAACAGCAGCCCCCGCACGCGCAGATATTCCTGGTAGCGCAGCGCGGCAGCAACGATCTCGATGTCGGCGACATCGCCGATACGCAGCGCAAAGATCGGGAAGTCGCCCGAAATGCTGGTCGCCCAGAGGTCGGACTGTTTGCCCAAGCCCGCCGTGATCGACTCTGCCGGCATGCGCAGGAAGGGTTCCGGATAGATCAGGTAACCCGCAAGCTTCTGCGCATTGGCAGCATCGTTCAGCGACATGCCGACGTGGCGCGTCTGCACCTGTGAACGGGTCCAGGACAAGGTCGTCTGGCGCTCGAAGGATTCCGTGTGGTTCAGGTGGTCGATGGCCTCCTGCACCTCGGCGCGGTCCTTGCCGGCGACGGTCCAGAAGGTGATCGCGACCTTCTTGCCTGCTGGCACGCGCACGCGGCGGCGCAGCGACATCACGGGATCAAGCACAAAGCCATCGGCCCCGCCGAGTTTTGCGCCGGCATCGAAGGCGGCGGCATCGGTAATGGAACGGCCCCGGCCAAGGAAGGCGCGGCGGTCGGTTTCGGCCTCCACCTCGCGGCCGTTGCTGGCCGGATCGGTGACGAAATGCGCCATGGCGATAGACGCCTCACCCGACGAGCGCTTGCGGCGCTCGGCAAAGATCGTGCCGTTGTCGGCGGCGATCTCGGTCTTCACGAACATTTTCGAGAATGCCGGGTGCGCGCTGTCATTCGCCTCATTGGCGAGCGCCAGTTCGGCATACGAGGTCAGCTCGATGTGGCGGTCTGCAGTGCCCTCGTTGTGCAGCGTGACGCGGCGCGCCTCCCCCTGCCCTTCCGACACGACGATGACTTCAACCTCGGAGCGCAACGTGCCGACATATTTGGCGAAGGTCGCGCGGTCGTCGCTGAACAGCACCTGACTGCGCTCGCCCTGGATCGACTTCGGCTCGGCGGTGGCAGACCACCAGTCGCCGGTCGCAACGTCGCGAAGGAAGATATAGGTGCCGAGGCGATCCTCGGTCGGGTCGGCCTGCCAGCGGGTGATCGACTGTTCGCCCCAGCGACTGGAGCCCGAGCCTGTCGAGGTCAGCATGACCGAGTAGCTGCCATTGGACATGATCGAGGTGGCGCGCATAGCCGTCTTCGGCTCGAGGATCAGACGGGTGTCTGGTGCCACTTCATCCACATCGGTCTTCACGCGCTCGGCTGCCTCGGTGCGAACCGTGGCGATGGGGATGTTGCGCGGTGCCTTCTCCTGCAGCAGCAGTTCGGATGCTTCGATCAGCGGGTCGGCATGGAAGCGGTCGCGGATGCGGCCGTCAAACACAACGTTGGCGATGGCCGCAATCGACATGCCCTGATGGTGGGCATAATAGTTGTAGACGATTGCGAAATCCTGCCCCTCGGGCACGCGCTGCGGCGTGTAATCGATAGCGTCGTAATAGCCGTAGCGGCCAAGCGCACCGATGCCCTTCAACCGGTCAAGATTCTCGACGGCTTCACGCGGCATGTACTGTGCGGCAAGCACGGTGGCGTAAGGCGCAATCACGGTGTTCTGCGCGAGGCCGCGCTTGAGGCCCAGACCTGGCACGCCGAAGTTGGTGTACTGGTAGGTCATCTCGTGGTCGCGAGCGTTGTAGGCCGCTTCCGAGATGCCCCACGGAATGCCCTTCTGCGCGCCATACTGCATCTGGCGCTTGATGATCATGTGGTTGGTCTGGTTCAGGATACCGCCCACCGGCTCCTTCATGGCTATCGGCGGCATCAGATATTCGAACATCGAGCCTGACCAGGACATTAGCGCGCCGGAGAAACCGATCTCGACAATCGGGCGACCAAGCTTGAACCAGTGGTCGGTCGGGATGTCGCCCTTGGCGATCGCAAAGAGGCTGGTCATCCGGCATTCGGAAGCCAGCAGGTCATAGCAGCTCTCATCCAGCTGATGCTCGTCCACACGATAGCCGATGGACAGCAGCTTGCGGTCGTGGCGCAGCAGGAAAGAGAAATCCATGCGGTTGGCGAAGGCGCGCGCCCTGCCGGCAATCGCCTCAAGACGGGTGCGTAACTCGTCAACACGCGCCTTGTCCGAGCCGGCATCATCGACATGGGCTTCAGCGTTGGCGACAAGTTTTGCGGCCCAGTCTGCCAATTGGCCGGACTGCGCCGACTGCGCTTCGTGATGGATGCCTTCGGCCAGCTTGGCGACTTCGCCTGCCAGAACCACCAGATTGATCGAGCGGATGGCGGCCATTTCGGGCTCTGCCATCAGCGTCTCGACGGCGCGGCGCATGCCCTCGATACGGTCGGCGAGGCGCTGGCGGAGCGGGCGCAGCGGCTTGCGGTCGTCGGGAACGGCGGCGAGGCTTTCCTCCACCACCGAGATCACGTCCAGCATGCCGGCTAGATCGGCCTGCAGATAGACGGACGGCGCTTCGGCCCACTCGTCGCAGGCACCGGCCATGGCGATCAGGTGGCCCGCCAGGTTGCCGCTGTCGACGCTCGAAATGTAGCGCGGCATCAACGGGTAGAGCGTGCGGGTGTCGTACCAGTTGTAAAGGTGGCCGCGATGCTGATCCATGCGCTCCAGCGTGCCGAGCGTTGCCTCCATGCGGGTGACCGCGTCGAACATCGAGATCCAGCCGAAATCACGCGCCGATACAACCGACAGCAGGTACACGCCAACATTGGTCGGCGAGGTGCGGTTGGCAACAATCGGATGCGGCACTTCCTGCATGTTGTCCGGCGGCAGGAAGGAGTGCTCCGCGGTCACATGCGTGTCGAAATAATGCCAGGTGCGCCTGGCAATAATGCGGAGGCGCTTCCTGTCGGCACTGCTCAACTCGACCTGGTCATCCACCTCGGCCGAGCGGCTGATCAGCCAGGCGAAAGCCGGCGAGCCGCCCCAGAACAGGGCAAACGCCAACGCCACGAAGACGCCCGTCGCGCCAGTCATAAGCGGGATGACCAGACCGACGATGGCGATGATGACCGCGCCACGCATTGCCTTGTAGTAGCCGGCAAGCGTGTTGCCGCCGCCCCTGGCAGCCTGCGAGGCTGTGCGCCATTCCAGCAGATGCTGGTGGCTGAAATACATTCGGTGGAACGTGCGGATAATCGCATCGCCCATCATCCAGGCCTGATGTGCCATCAGCACCACCTTCAGCGCTACCATGGCGGTGCCGAACACAATGTCGCGCATCAGCGCGGTCAGGTGGCCACGTAATGTCACCTCGTTCGACTGCGGAATGATCGAGTTCACGATGTCGAAGGTCGGTGCCATGAAATAGGTCAGGATCAGCAGTGCCTGCCATTGCGCCGCCAGAGTGAATGGCATCAGTGCCCAGCCGGCAATCGATGCCGCGACCCAGAAGATCGGGGTCAACGAGCGGCGCAGATTGTCCACCATTTTCCAGCGGCCAATCGGCGGGATGTTCAGCTTCGGGTCGAAGATGAACGGCAGCAGCTGCCAGTCGCCACGCGCCCACCGGTGCTGCCGCGAGGCATCCACCGAGTATTGCGTCGGGTAGTCCTCGACAACCTCTACGTCGGTGACGAGGGCGGCGCGCGCGAGCGAGCCTTCCAGCAGGTCGTGCGAGAGAATAGCGTTCTGCGGGATCTTGCCTGCAATCGCGGCCTCAAACCCATCGACATGGTAGAGGCCTTTGCCGGTGAAAGTCCCCTGCCCGTAGAGGTCCTGGTAGAGATCCGAAATCGCGAAGACATACGGGTCCAGCCCGCGATGCGCGGAGAACACGCGCTGGAAGAACGAGGCGTTGGCACCCGTTGTCAGTGACGCGGTGATGCGCGGCTGCATAATCGAATAGCCGGCAACCACGCTGTGCCCATCCGCACCAATCACCGGACGGTTCAGCGGGTGCATCATCTTGCCGACAATCTTGGCAACGTTGTCGCGGGTCAGGCGCGTGTCGGCGTCGAGCGTCAACACGTGAACCACACCCGATGGCAGCGGGTGCTCGGTCGGCAGGAAGGTTGTGTCGGCGTCGCCGCGCAGCAGCAGGTTCAGCTCCTGCAGCTTGCCGCGCTTACGCTCCCAGCCCATCCAGCAGCCTTCCGCCTTGTTATAAAGCCGCTTGCGGTGAAGCAGGTAAAATTTGGGTTCCAGAGTTGCATCAAAGCGCTGGTTCAGCGCGTCAATTTCCTCCTTCGCGTAGGCCAGGATTTCAGTGTCGATCGGACGCAACTCGACCTGCGCATCAGGCCAATCGGACAGCAGCGCGAAATAGAGATCGCCTTGTGCGTTCGAAAGGTGATGCACCTCGATGGTGCGGATCGCCTCGTCCACATCGTCGCGCGAGCCCAGCATGGTCGGCACAACAACCAGCGTGCGCGCGGCCTCCGGCACGCCATCCTTGTATTCGTAGCCAACGAGACGCGTCGGCTTCAGGAACAGCAACACAATGGTGTTGAACAGGCTCATCGCGCCCTCGCCCGCCGGCAGCGCAAACAGCGCAAGCAGGATGATGACGGTTGTCGTTGAGAGGCCGGCAGACTCCAACGCTGCGGCAGTCATTCCGAGCAGCAGCATGGTGATCGCCATCACGGGCAGGAAAATACCGATCCAGCCGAGCGACTGGAAATAGCGCTTGAAGCGCAGGCCCGCCGGAACCTTGTAGGCGACCGCCTGCTCCAGTTCTTCGCGGCGGGCGCCGACGAGGAAAAACCCGACATCGCTGGTCGCCTGCACGCCAGCAGAAACGTTGCTTGCAGACGCGGCGGCGGACGAAAGCTCGATCGCCTTCTCGGCGACCTCATACTCGGTCGCTTCGGACAGGCGCGCCAGATCTTCGATCACCGTGCGATATTGGTCGCGCGATTTGAAGTCGAGCTCGGCATAGTCGGTGCGCTCGCGAAACAGCGCATCGACACGGCTCACCTGCTCGAACCACTCACTCCAGTCGATGTCGTTGATCAGCCTGAGACCACGAATGATATTGCCGGTGGTGACATTGCCTGCAGACAGGTTGCGGTGCTCGTCAGCAATGACTTCCTCGGCGTCGGAACCCTGGCTCTCAAGCTCCTGCTCGAGCCAGAGCAGCGCGCGGCCCGAGTTCTGCGAGCCATCGCGCAACCGGAACAGCAGTTGCGTGGCGAAGGTATAATCCTGCGCCTGCGCCCGATAGTCGTTCAGCAGGGCGATGTCGCCCTCGTCATCAAGCGACAACAGCCGATCTGCCAGCGCATTTGCCTGGGAGCGCATCTTTCGCGCACGCGAAACGCGCTCGGCCAGACGGCGCAGGTTTTCGACCAGCACATAGCGCAGCAGCGACGGCAGCGCCCAGAGCTCGCCGATCATCAGCGGCTCAACCGACTGATACCCATCGACCAGCACCTTGAAACTTTGCGACGAAACGCTGGAGTCGACATGGGCGACGTAGAGCCAGGCGAGTGCCATGGCGCGCGGGGCCTGCTGGCCGTTGCCGATATCCATCGCCGGAAGCTGCCTGAAGAAACGCGGCGGCAGATCGCGCCTGATCTGGAAGATCGTTTCCTCGATCACGTAATTATTGTCGAGCAGCCACTGTGCCGCAGGCGTGACGGACTCGCCCTTGGCCTGCGCGGCGTTCAGTTCACGATAGACTTCCAGAATGCGCGCTGCGTTGTCCTTGTTGCGGGCAAGGAAATCGCGGGCGGTCAATCCATAAAATTCCCGTATCTCGCCGCGCGCCAGTTGCTCACCCAGCTTGCGCAGCTTGTCCTCGGACAGGAAATCGGCGCGAATCGGCTGACCAGCGGCGGGGATGACCGCAATGGCCTCCCGCTCGTCTACACGCGTCTGAACGTTCATTTCCGGATTGTCCCTGCACTTCCAGCCACTGTCGTCGTGACTTGTAATTCGTCTTTAGCGTTACGGCATGGGACCGCAACGGGTCAGACACAATTTCTACATCTGTTTGGCTTAGCGGCTCGCTACATCTTGCAAACGGCGTATATCAGCGCTTAGTTCCGCCCAAACCGGGCGATTTTCAGACGGGAGACGAAATGAGTCAAAAGGTTCGCAAGGCCGTAGTTCCGGTCGCGGGATTTGGTACGCGTATGTTGCCGGCGACAAAAAGCATCCCGAAAGAGTTGCTGACCATCGTAGACCGGCCGGTACTTGACTACATCGTCGCCGAGGCATTCGCCTCGGGCATAGAACATGTGGTGATGGTCACCGGCCGCATGAAACATGCGATCGAAGACCATTTTGATGTCGCCTTCGAGCTCGACACGTCGCTGCGCCGCAATGGCAAGGACAAAATCGCAGAGAGCCTCGCTGCGAATGTTCCCAAGGTCGGTACAATGTCGTTTGTGCGCCAGCAGGAGGCGAAGGGTCTGGGCCACGCTATCTGGTCGGCCCGCCACATCGTTGGCGATGAGCCTTTTGCGGTGATGCTGCCCGACATGTTGATGGTCGATTCCGAGCCTTGCCTGAAATCGATGATGGACATCCACACCACCCGCGGCGGTAACGTCATTGCGGTCGAGCAGGTCGATCCCGAACTGGCGCACAAGTTCGGCATTGTCTCGCTGGTCGAAGGGCCGGATGGAACACTGATCAGCGGACTTGTGGAAAAGCCGAAGCCGGGCACCGCGCCGTCAAACCTGTTCATCTCTGGCCGCTACATTCTGCAACCGGAAGTCTTCCACTATCTGGAGACGCAGGAGCCGGGTGCCGGCGGCGAAATCCAGCTGACCGACGCGATCATCAAGCTGCTTGGCAGCCAGGAAATCCGGCCGTTCGAGTTCAAGGGCCGCACGTTTGATTGCGGCTCGCCGGCAGGGTTTGTCGGAGCAAACCTGCATATGGCGCTGGGTCGCGAGGATGTGCGCGAGACCGTTCTGGAGGAGCTCGCGCTCTACGACAAGCGGCAGCGCGGCTGATGGCCGATGTGCGGCTCTACGGGGCCGCATACAGCGTCTACGTCCAGGCCGGACGCATGGCGCTGCACGAGAAGGGCGTTGCCTACGAGCTTGTTCCGGTTGATGTTTTTGCCGACGATCGCGTGCCTTATGCCTATCTGACGCTGCATCCGTTCGGGCGCATTCCGGCGCTCGAACATGTCGATTTCAGGCTCTACGAAACCAGTGCAATCACCCGTTACATTGACGAGGCGTTTGACGGCCCACGCCTGCAGCCGGTCGAACCGCGCCAACGCGCGCGAATGAACCAGTTCATCAGTATTGCCGACGCCTATGTCTATCCGCACCTCGTGTGGGGGCTCTATGTCGAGCTGGTGTCCAGAGCGGAGCGCGGCGAGGCTGCCGATGACGCCAGGGTCGCGCTTGCATGGGAACTCGCGCCCACCTGCCTGAAGGCACTGACCGATCTGATCGACGATGACATCTGGCTGTGCGGCGACAGCATCACGCTGGCCGACCTGCACCTCGCGCCAATGTTTGCGCTGTTTCTGCAAGTACCGGGCGCGTCGGAAATGATGGCCGGTTATCCCCGACTGGAACGCTGGTGGCGTGCAGTGTCCGAGCGCGAGGCCTTCACACTTTCGCGCGGCTGATCTCGATCAGGTAGAGGCGTGACGGCTCAACCGCATGCATGCTGATGCCGTTCGGCATGCCCTCGATCAGAAGCGTCTCGCCCGCCGCAACCGGGATAGAGGCCACAAACTCCTCCTCCACCTCGATGCTTCCGGCGTGGCAATAGAGCAGCGCGACCGGCGACATGACGATGATGTCTTTCGCACCGGTCAGGCTGACTGGCGTGACCCGATGCGAAAAGCTCCCGCGCCGGGTCATGACGTTGAGGTCGGTGATCGAGCCATCCAGCAGTTTTGCCGAGGTTGGAGCATCGCCCGGAAAGCTGTGCGGGCGCTCTGTGATGGTGGCGGGGTCAAACCCTTCAACCGACAGTTCAATCCCCTGCCCGTCCAGCACGGTCAGGGTGCGATCAATGCCGGGGAACGCCGAGAAGGGCCCGTCTGCCTCGACCTTCGCCATCGACACGCGCCAGTCAAACTCCGCCGTCGTCGCGCCTTTTGGCGAAGCGGCGATCTCGATGGTTTCACCAAGGCCGTTTTTCCACGGCTGACGGATGTAGGATGAGGAGCGGATCAGGCGCATGCTTTCTTGTAGCGCGTGTCCGCCAGCCTATCCAAGTATCCCCGGCAAATTCAGCTGATGCTCGCGGGCGCAATCGAGCGCTATGTCATAGCCCGCATCGGCGTGGCGCATGACGCCGGTGGCCGGGTCGTTCCAC
>CAYZQP010000019.1:0-4970 GCA_964480545.1 uncultured Mesorhizobium sp.
GGCTGGCCTGCTGTTTGGCAAATCTCTGCTCGGCTATGTCTTCGATTCCGCCTTCAAGCTGGATGCCGAAGGCTGGCGCAAACTGACGCTGCGCTGGGGCCTGTTCTTCCTGTTCCTCGCGGTGGTCAACGAGATCGTCTGGCGCAATTTCTCGACGGATTTCTGGGTGGCGTTCAAGGTGTGGGGCATCATGCCGATCACGCTGCTGTTTACCTTCAGCCAGATGCCATTGATCATGAAGCATTCAACCGACGACATGTTCAGGAAAGGCTGATCGCCAGGCCCCTGCCGCAGGGTACTGCGAAATGCGCGCCCTGCATGGCAGCCCTGCCAGCCGAAGGCTTCACAAATCAAGCCAGATCAACTATATTATGTATATACAAACAGAAAGGGGCCGACGGTGGTCGGCCAGACAAAATGCTGAACTACATTCTTACCCAGCTCGCCGGACAACGCGTTCCGGTCCAGAAGGCCCAGCCATTCAATGCGATGAACAGCCGCTACGTTGATGGACTGACGAGCCTTTACGCTCAGGTTTATCGTCGCTAGGCGACCAGGACTTCTTCAATCGGAAAAGCCGCCCACCGGGCGGTTTTTTTGTATGTGCTCGCAAATTCTTCCAGAATGCGCTCCCGATCACGCTGCGCCGTCCAAAAACCATTCAGCCTGCACAAATTCGCATCACTTACGTCGAATCAATCGAATTAATTAACAAATTATGACCAAAGCCATGCGCTTGGTGCAATGCTGCGTTGCCGCATTCTTTGTTGCGCCGCACAATGCCCGGCCTCATATTCGGAGCGTTCCCATCGGGAGGAAAGAACAGGCGCTTTGGGGGCGCCACAAACCGAAAGGAACCTGAAATGTTCGAGAATTTGAAAGTCCGTATCGCAAAGCGCGCCCGCTATTCCCGCATGGTCGACGAGATCAGGTCGCTCACCCCGCGCGATCTGGCAGACTTCAACGGCAACCGCGAAGAAATGCTGCGTGCAGCCTACGCTGAAGTTTACGGTCGCTAGTATCCGAAAGCCGGAGCCTCTCCCGCAAGGGATAGAGGCTCCAACACCTGCCGGTCAGCATGATCAGTCATGCGCCGGCGGGACAGTTCATTACCCTGCTGCCAACCACTCTATCCAGCGTCCGTGGAAACAGCAGCGCGCCAGTTCGCGCGTTTCACCGGATGGCCAGTTGGTGAGCAGAATCGTCGCATAGGGCGCTTTCAAGTCCACCGGCTCCATGCGCAACCATGCGATAGGTAATGTTGCATCGGCGCCTCGACCGGCGGCTTCAAGCAAATGCTTGATCCTCGCCTGATCATCAGCCGGCATGTATTGCCACATGATCGAATGAAACAGTACGAAGGCAGCGCCCGGCCTGCGGGTCTCCAGCTTTTGCCTGACGAAGCTTGCGGCATCGCTTGTCATCACATCCGGCTTTTCGCTCCGCACCAATTGCAGCGCGCCGCATAACCGCTGCAGCCGAAGCTCCTGATCCGCCCATACATAACTCTGCAGCCGGAGCCGAGCCTTGGCATCTGACACATCCACCGGGGCAATATCACAGCCATCGCGTTTGAGGATATCGAGCTCGCCTGCCAGCGGCGGCGGCTCACCGCGCACCGCCGGCGCAAGCTGCACCGGCGACAGCGGATCGCCCCATCCGGTATCGCCGTAGCGATAGCCAAACCTGTCAAACAGCAGGTTCAAGCCGCCACTCGAGCCGATCTCGTGGATATCCAGCGGCAGGCCGGTTTGTCGCGCGATCTCCAGAAAACCTGGTAGCAGCATGCCCGCCCGCGCCACCTCATTGGTCTGTGGCGGGCTGTCGATAAAGGCATTCAGAAAGATCTCGTTGCGGCGCAACGCTGCCTTGACAGCCGTAGCAAGCGTCAGATCATGCGTGACAGATGGCGGATAAACGACCGTCAGCGTCTGGTCTTGTTCGGTGATTGCCAGATAATGCAGACCGCCACACAGGCGCAGAGCGAGGGCATCTGCGGAGGGATCACCCGGCCAATTGGCGACGCGCTGGCCGAGGTTGGTCAGTTCATCCAGGGCTTCAGGCAGTAGTCGGCAAAGCCGTGCCGTGAAGGGCGAGCCTAGCTGCTCGCATCCATTGGCCTGTCCCTCAAAATGCTTTGCCAATGCCGGCGACAGCATCATGGCTGCGCCAGCGCCTTGTCGATCTCGGCTTTCAGCGCCTGATAGCTTGCCTCTGAAAGCGGGCCAACCTGCTTGTAGAGAATTGCGCCGTCCTTGCCGACAAGGAAGGTCTCTGGCACGCCATAGACGCCCCAGTTGATTGCCGCGCGGCCCCGGTCATCCACGCCGATGGCGCCATAGGGATTGCCGAGTTCGCCAAGAAAGCGGCGCGCATTCTCGGCCTGGTCCTTGTAGTTCAGGCCGGACACCGCAAGACGCTGATCCTTCGACACATCGAGCAGAAACGGGTGCTCCTGGCGGCAAGGTCCGCACCAGGAAGCGAACACATTGACCAGAGTGACCTTCCCGGCGAATGCCGGGGATTCGAGGCCTGGCAGGTTCATTCCCTCCAGGGGCGGCAGACTGGTCTCGGGTGCGGTCTGGCCGATCAGGGCCGAGGGCACCGTTGCGGCGTCGCGCCCGGAAATGAGCTGGAAGAAGAATATTCCCGCGAGCGCCAGAAAGATCAAAAGCGGCAAAAGCACCAGCAGGGGACGTGGCCGCCGAACGGCTTCTGGCTCGTGGCTCATGCCTTGTCCGATCGACGGCGAATGCCGGCAGCGTCAAGCTCGGCAATCTCGCGTTTGCGCGCCCGCTGGTCGACGAGGATAGAAACAACCAGCCCGGTCAGCACCAGCGCCGAGATCCCGTAGGCCGCGCCCACATACCAGTCATGCGCGCTCATACTGCACGGTCCGCGCGGCGCGCCGCGACCTGGCGCATCGCCGTTACGCGCCGGCGCCATATCTCCAAGCGCATCGCCATCAGGTGCAGGGTGACAAACAGGAGCGTAAAGCCCAGTGCCATTGTCACGAGCGGCCACAACATGGATGAATGGATCTTCGGTCCGTCCAGCGTCAGCACCGACGCCGGCTGATGCAAGGTGTTCCACCAATCGACCGAGAACTTGATAATCGGAATGTTGATAAACCCGACCAGGGTAACAATGGCCGCAGCGCGCGCCGAGCGCGACGGATCATCAAGCGCACGTGTCAGCGCAATCAACCCGAGATAGATCAGGAACAGTACGAAAACCGAGGTGAGCCGGGCATCCCAGACCCACCATGTCCCCCACATCGGCTTGCCCCAGATAGACCCGGTAATCAGCGCGAGCGCGGTAAAGGTTGCGCCAATCGGTGCCGCAGCCTTCAGCGCGACATCCGCCAGCGGATGACGCCACACGAGTGTACCCAGAGCCGAGATGGCCATCACCGTGTAGCACATCATGCTGAGCCAGGCGAAAGGCACATGGATGTACATGATCCGGACGGTGTTGCCCTGCTGATAGTCGGCAGGCGCTGCGAACCCCATGTAAAGGCCGGTAACAAGCAGGACTGCAGTGATCGCCGCCAGCCACGGTATCAGCGTTGCGGCGAACGCCAGAAACCGCGTCGGGTTGGCGAGATCGGAGAGCTTTCTTGGTGCGGCGGCCGCGTCAGTCATGATGCCTCATTAGTCCTTT
This sequence comes from uncultured Mesorhizobium sp., assembly GCA_964480545.1. GTDB lineage: Bacteria > Pseudomonadota > Alphaproteobacteria > Rhizobiales > Rhizobiaceae > Mesorhizobium_G. The sequence continues at coordinate 3,664 of CAYZQP010000019.1, forward strand.
CGATTGTGGCGGGCAACTGACCTTTGAGCGAGGTCATCGAAATGACCTTTGATGCCAATCCGGCAAACGGCATCGAACGGGCATATTCCCATCGCCTGCCGAACATTGTTTTGGCCGCCCCGAACGTATAGATGAGGCTCGCAATCATACGAGCCGACCATGCTGACCAAGAGCGACCGCAGCACCGACACCGCAACCCTGATGGCCGATCTCGGCCGCAAGGCGCGTGGCGCACTGCGACCGTTGAGCCTGGCAACGCCGGAGAGCAAAACAGCCGCGCTGCTGGCCATGGCCGATGCGATCCTGCGCAACCAGCAGGTTATCCTCGACGCCAATGCCATCGACATGGCGAATGGCGAGGAAGCCAGGCTTGCGGCCTCGATGATGGATCGCCTGCAGCTGACGCCGGAGCGCATCAGGGGCATGGCCGACGGTGTCCGCGCTATCGCTGAGCTGCGCGATCCCGTGGGCGAGGTGACGTCCGAATGGGACCGCCCCAACGGGTTGCATATCGAGCGCGTGCGCACCCCGCTCGGCGTGATCGGCGTGATCTATGAGAGCCGTCCCAACGTGACGGCGGATGCCGGCGCGCTCTGCCTCAAGGCCGGCAACGCGGTGATCCTGCGCGGCGGCTCGGATTCGCTGAACTCATCGCAGGCGATCCATGCCTGCATGGTTGAGGGCCTGCGCGCTGCCAATCTGCCCGAAGACGCGATCCAGCTGGTGCCGGTCACCGACCGCGCCGCCGTCGGCGAGATGCTGAAGGGCCTCTCTGGCAATCTCGATGTGATCATTCCGCGCGGCGGTCGCAGTCTGGTCGGGCGCGTGCAGAACGAGGCGCGTGTGCCGGTCTTCGCGCATCTGGAGGGCATCGTGCACATCTATGTCGACAAGTCGGCTGACGCCGATATGGCGGTGAAGATTGTCACCAACGCCAAGATGCGTCGCACCGGCATTTGCGGTGCCGCCGAGACGCTGCTGGTGGATCGCGCGGCACCCGATGCTCTGCTGGGCACGCTTCTGGATGCCCTGAAGGCCGCCGGCTGCGAAGTACGCGGCTCCGAAGAAGTGCGCACCCGCTGGGCCGCTGCCAGCCCGGCCACCGACGCCGACTGGACGACCGAATATCTCGACGCGATCATCTCCGTGAGGCTGGTGGATGGCGTTGGCGAAGCCATTGACCATATCGAAACCTTCTCCTCGCATCACACCGAGGCGGTGGTCGCCGAGATCGGGGCCGTGCACCACGAGCATGGCGACGAGCGCGACCACGATGGCCCCGACGGCGGGCGCCGCTCCCGCCCCGG
>CAYZQP010000019.1:4980-25311 GCA_964480545.1 uncultured Mesorhizobium sp.
TGTAGCAGGATTGCCGATGGCGGTGAGTTCGGCATGGGCGCGGAGATTGGGATAGCCACGGGCCGCATGCATGCGCGCGGGCCGGTTGGCGTCGAACAGCTGACCTCGTTCAAGTATCGCGTGCGGGGTTCCGGTCAGGTGCGGGCGGGATAGCATCCTTTCAGCAATGTCGCCTTTGCCCGCCATTCCCGCTCGATACCTGCGCATGCCCTATGCAGCCAGGGGCATGCAGGTTGGTCTGTTTGGCGGATCGTTCAACCCGCCGCATGCCGGACACGTGCTGGTGGCCGAACTTGCGATGCGCAGGCTCAATCTCGATCAGCTCTGGTGGATCGTCACGCCGGGCAACCCACTCAAAAGCACGCGGGAACTGGCACCGCTGGCGCAGCGCCTCGAGTGGTCGGAGAAGATTACCGAGGACCCGCGCATCAAGGTCACTGCATTCGAGGCGGCGCACCGCATCCGCTACACGGCGGACACGCTGGCGCTGGTCAAGGCCCGCAACCCTGGCATCGATTTTGTCTGGATCATGGGCGCTGACAGCCTGCGCGATTTCCACAAATGGCAGCGCTGGCGCGAGATCGCGACGACCTTCCCGATTGCCGTTGTTGATCGTCCGGGCTCGTCGGTCTCGCTGATTTCATCGCTGATGGCGAAGGCCTTCGATTATGCCCGCATCGATGAACACAAGGCGCAGCGCCTCGCCCACATGAAGGCACCGGCCTGGACTTTCATCCACGGCCCGAGATCGAGCCTGTCATCCACCGCCATCCGCAAGGCGCAGGCAACCGCCGGGTAATCAGCCAACGACGACACGCGGCGGCGCAATAACCTCACCGACAACCGCTTCCAGCGGATATCCGTTACGCGGAGCCTGGCGAAGGATCATGGCGTAGCGGCAACCAGCGCGCGCCCGATAGCCGACCGCGGATTGTCGATGACCGCCATTGCATCTCCGGTCTCGGCTACCTTGCCATGGTCGAGAATCGCCACACGGTGTGCAACGGCACGAACGAGCGCAATGTCATGCGAGATCATCAGATAGGAAACGCCGAGTTCCTGCTGCAGCTCGATCAGAAGCCGAAGAATGTCGCTGCGGCGCGTCGCATCAAGCGCTGACGTTGCCTCGTCCAGCACGATCAGGTTTGGCCGCGAGGCGATGGCTCGCGCGATGGCGGCGCGTTGGCGCTGGCCACCGGACAGCTCATGCCGTCGTCGGTAACGCAGCGATGCGTCAAGCCCGACCCGCTGCATCAACCGCGTGATTTCTCCATCTTGCTCCGCTTGCGGAATGATTCCGTGAACGCGCAGCGGATCGCCGATCACAGCCTCGACGGTGGCGCGCGGGTTGAACGCAGCATTGGGGTCCTGAAACACCATCTGCAGGTACCGGCGATTGCGCCGCAATGTCTCTGACGATTGTGTTGACCAGTCAAGGCCCATGAACCGGACCGTCCCGCGATCCGGCTTCAGGAGATTGACGACAATACGGGCGATCGTCGATTTGCCGCTTCCGGATGGCCCACACAATGCGAGGGTTTCGCCGGCACCAATCTCGAAGGTAACGTCATCAACCGCATGGATGGGCTGGCGGTTGCGCATGAATGTGTGGGAGACGCCATCGACCGACAATAACGTCATGCCAGCCTCGCGCTGTTCAGTCCGATCCGGGCTGCAAACAGCCGCTCGACATAGCTACCGCCGGGATCCCGCTCGGCCTCATCGAACAACGCGTCCCGAACCACCCGGCCACCCTCCAGGATCACTACCCGCCGGCTCATCCGGCGGGCCAGCGCCAGATCGTGCGTAATGAACAGCAGCGAGAGGTTTTCTGTCTCCACGAGTTGCTCCAGCAACCTCGCGATTCCTGCCTGGACGATCGTGTCGAGCGCGCTGGTAGCCTCATCCGCGATCAGCAACCTTGGCTGCGCTGCCAGCGCACAGGCAATCGCGACACGCTGCGCCTGACCACCCGAAAGATGGTGCGGAAATGCCGGGAGAACCGTCCGGGGATCGTCAAAGCCCGCCAGTCGCAGCAACCGCCCGGCTTCCTCCACCGCCGCCGTTCGGGACATACCTGCGGCCACGCGCGCAACCTCGGCGATCTGGCGGCCAACCTCCATCACTGGATCGAGGCTGGCGACCGGGTCCTGAAAGATGATACCGACATCGATGCCTCGCCGCGGTTGCTTGCCACCCTGCCAGGCAATCACGCCTGTCTGTACCGCCCCGGGCGGCAGGAGCCCTGCAACCGCGAGTGCCAACGTGCTCTTGCCGGAGCCGCTCTCGCCAACCACAGCGAGAGTTTCGCCGGCAGAAAGCTGCAGCGAGACATCTGTCAAGGCAGGGCGTTCCGCATCGGGATAGGCAACGCCAAGGCGTGTCAAGACGAGCTGGCTCATACCTCGCTCCTCCTGACGGCATTCGCCTCTACGGCCGCCTCGCCAGCCAGATAGACGCCGAGCACCGTGAACATCAGCGCGATGCCAGGAATGATCGACAGCCAGGGCGCGCTACGCAGCACGGTACGCCCTTCGGCGATCATACCGCCCCAGGTCACGCGGTTCGGGTCGCTCAACCCGAGGAAGGCAAGCGCAGCCTCCATAACAATCGCCGAAGCAACGATGACCGCGCCGAGCGAGAGCACCGGCGGCAACGCGTTTGGCAGCACCTGCTTCAGCGCGATTTCCAGCGGGCGCATGCCCACGACGCGCGCCGACGCGATAAAATCGCGCTCCCTTATGGAAAGGACCTCGGCGCGCGCCATTCGCGCCGGTGCAGGCCAGGCTCCCAGGGCAATCGCTGCAATCACGCCAGGCAGCGAGGGCCCGACCGTGCTGACAAAGGCGAGCGCCAGCAGAAAACCCGGTATGGTCTGGAACGCATCGGTAATGCGCATCAGCGTCTCGTCGAGCCATCGCCCGCCGAAGCCGGCCAGCGTTCCCACAACCGCGCCAACAATTATTGCCGAAGCTGCTGCCGCAAGTCCGACCATCAGCGACACGCGCGCACCGTGAAAGATTCCTGCCAAGACGTCGCGCCCCAGCCGGTCGGTTCCCAGTAGATGTGCAGCATCCACGAACGGCCGGAGCAGCGGCGGACCGGCAATGCGCTGGGGATCGCCGGGAAACAGCAAGGGCGCAGCCAATGCAGCAAACGCCAGCACAGCGAGCAGGCACGCGCCCGCTGCGCCTTCGGGCAGAGCCAGGAAACGCCTGACGCCAGTCACAGCGTCTCTCCGCTCGCGCCGATACGTGGATCGAGCCGTAGATAGGCAATGTCGACCAGCAGGTTCACCAGCACAACAACCACCGCACTGACGATAATAATCCCGAGCAGAAGCGGCGTGTCGCGGGAGGATACGGCCTCATAGGCGAGCCGCCCGAGACCAGGGATTGCAAACACGCTTTCGATAACAACCGAACCGCCAAGCATCGCCGCTGCCTGCACACCAAGCATTGTAACAAGAGGCAACAGTGCGTTGCGCACGACATGCCTGCGCACCCTGCTCTCCGGCAATCCGCGCGACCGCAGACCCCGGACGAAGTCGGAGCGCCAGGCTTCAACCATGCCGGCGCGCATCATGCGCAGGTAGAGTGCGAGGTAGATCAGCCCGAGCGACGTCGCTGGCAGAACGAGATGGCGCGCAATATCAGCGGCGCGGCTGAGACCCTGCTTGCCGGAGGCCAGCGTCTCGATGCCGCTCAATGGCAGCCAGCGCAGCTGGATCGAGAACACAATCATCAGGATCAGCCCCATCCAGAAGCTGGGTACGGCATAGAGCGCAAGTGAGCCGAAAGAGAGCAGGCGGTCGAGCCAGCTTCGGGGGTTCGATCCTGCGACCACGCCAAGCGCAGCCCCGGCCAGAAACGACAGGGCAGTTGCTGCGGTCATCAGCAGAAGCGTGTTTGGCAATCTTTCAACAATGACGGACAGCACCGGTCGCGAAAAGCTGACCGACCAGCCAAAATCTCCGCTGAGCAAGCTGGTTGCGAACAACCAGAAACGTCGCGCCGGTGATTGATCCAGGCCCCAGTCCTTGCGGAGTTGCTCGATCAGCCCGGCATCGCCACCGCCGGTGGACAGGATGTAGGCATCGACTGCATCGCCGGACGCAGCCTCCAGCATAATGAAGGTCCCGACGACAACAATCGCAAGCACCGGCACAGCGCCCAGCGCGCGGCGCAGAACAAGCGCAGCGAGGCGGCTCACCGTGGCGAGGCGGCCAGCAGGGCCGCTACTCCACGACCTCGGTGTCCGCCCAGTTGGACACCGCCCAGCGCGGATTGTTGGAGACGTTTTTCACCGCCCAGCGGCTGACTGTGATGAAGCCCCATTCGGCCACGTTGATCAGCGGCAAATCCTCTGCCACCTTGCGCTGGAACTCCTTGTAGAGCGCAGTCCGCGCCTGCTCGTCGATGGTCGATGCGGCACGGTCAATCAGGCTGTCCAGCTCGGCATTCTGATAGCCGCCCTGGTTGGAGAAGGGCACACCGTCCGGCGTACCGCTGCGCACCAGGATGGTCGTCGAGATTGCGGGGTCGCCACGGAAAACCGGCGGTGCGACAGCGAGATCAAAATCGTGATCTGTATAGACCGCCTTCTGGTGCCCTGCTGAATCATTGTTGACGAGTTGGGCATCGATGCCGATTTCCGCCAGAGCCTGGCGCAGATAGTCCCCGAACTGTCGCGTTTCGCTGAAGTAAGGCGCAGGAAGCAGCTTCAGTGTGAGACGCTTGCCGTTGGCGTCGCGACGGTAGCCCGCCTCGTCAAGCAGCGCATTGGCGCGCGCAACGTCATACGGATAGAGCGGCACGTCGGCCGTGTAGAATTGTGCATCGTTCTTCGGTACGGGGCCGGTCGAGGTCGTCGCATGTCCAAGGAAGATCGTGCGAACAACATAATCGCTGTCGATCGCATGGGCGATGGCACGGCGAACCCTGATGTCCGACAACTCTTTCCGGCGATGGTTGATCTCGACGATCAACTGATAGGTCAGCGCCTCGTAGCCCTTGTCGATAACAGCGATCCCCTCGACCTTGGCGATACGGTCGAGGTCGGCCAGAGGTACAGCGGAGAACGCGGCAAGCTGGATATCGCCTGTCTCGATCGCGCCCGCAGCAGCTGCGCGGTCCGGCAGCACGCGGTAAATAATCTCGTCCAGCTTCGGCTCGTCCTTGCTCCAGTAGGCCGTGTTTCGCTCCAGGCGGTAATATTCACCAGGCTTGTGCTCGGCGAACTTGAAGGGGCCGGTGCCAATGGGCGCAACATTGGCGGGATTGGCCGCGATGTCGCCTTGCTCATAGACGTGTCTCGGCACGACGCTGGTCAGAGCCGGCAATGCGTTGCGGATCAACTGGAAGGGCGTCGGCTTTGAGAACCGGAAGACCGCCGTCAGCGCATCAGGCGTCTCGACTGCCTCGAGATCCTTGAACACGATGCGGCCCAGGTTCTGGAGCGGCTTCCATATCTGCATCGCAGAGAAAGCGACATCGGCAGAGCTGAAAGGTGCCCCGTCATGCCACTTGACGCCTTCCCGCAACTTGAAGGTGACGCTCAGGCCATCCTCGGATCCGCTCCAGTCGACTGCCAGTCGTGGGCTGAGGCCATTGGGGCCGTCGAACGACGCCTCGGCCAGCGGCTCAACCACCTTGCTCGAGACAAAGAACACGCCGTTGGATGCGACCATCGCCGGGTTCAGATTGCGCGGCTCGGAATCCGCTGCAACGACCAGTCGGCGGGACGATTGCGCGAGAGCTTCCGACGGCAGCAACGCTGCGCCAAGCAAGGCTGCGGAGCTCTCGAGCAGCCGCCGCCGGGTGAAGTACAAAGCTGACATCCCTTCACAATCCCCGTTGGGAAAGCGCGCCTGCATCGGCGCTTCCCTGGCCAGATAGCATCCGCAGCGCCGGGTTTGAAGAACCTGTGTTCCAGAAGTGATGGGTCAGATGGAAGCGGGTGCCTTTCAAAGCTGTTGCCCTGCAAGCCCTCTCCAGGTCAACCAGGATAGAATTGCCATCGCACCCATGAAAGGAATGACTGTGCCAATCGCCAGCACGGGATCGCCAAGCCAGGCTGCAATCAGGCCTCCGGCCATACCGAGCGTCATCTGCAGAAAGCCTGACATGGCGGCCGCAGCGCCGGCATTGGCTCCATATAGTGCCAGTGCTGCAGTGATCATGGCCGAGCCGATAAACGCGATGCCAAATGCGATACAGGCAACAGGCATCATGATGGTCAACACGGAGGGTTCGCCGGTTCTGGTCAGCAGGGCTAACAGCAGCGAGCCTGACCCGACAAAGAACAGCCCAACCGGAACCAGCGCGCCAGCCGAAAACCGACGCATCAGGCCGCGCAATGCCAAGGTGCCGGCAAAGAAGCTGCAGGATTGGAGAAGCATGGCCAGTCCAAACTGGCTCGGACTCAATCCTGCGCGATCCATAAGCACAAAGGGCAGCATTGTCGCCAAGGCGTAGAGCGAGCCAGTAGCGAAGCCATTGGTCAATGCTGCGCTCATGAACCACCGGCTTGCCAGCATCGCCCTGTAGCCTCGCAAGAGTTTGCCGGGCCGGATGCGTGAAGGATCGAAGGTGACCGTTTCGCGCAGTACAAAAATTGCCATCACGACAATACCAACGCCGGCCAGCGCCATGACCACGAAAATCGCCTGCCAGCCAAACGCTTCCATTGTGAGTCCGCCAATTGTTGGCGCAAGCGCAGGGCCGACAGCCAGCATCGTGCCGATCAGGTTCATGATCCGTGCAGATTGCTCATGCGTAAACAGGTCGCGAACAATCGCACGCGACACTGCGACGCCAACTGCCGCACCAATGCCTTGAAGGAAGCGTGACACGATCAACCACTCAATGTTCGGCGCGAACAAAGCGGCCAGACTGGCCACAGTGTAGATGATAGCGAAGGCCACCGTCACCGGACGCCGCCCCAGGCCGTCCGAGAGCGGGCCACACACGAGTTGCGCCAAAGCAAACCCGGCAAAAAACAGCGACAGCGATAGCTTCACCGACGATGCTGTGGTTCCGAATGCCTCCACAATCTCGGGCATCGCCGGCGTATAGACCGACATCGAGAACGGCCCGAGCATGGTCAGGCACGCGCCGATAACCCCGACGCGGCGCTCGCTCATGATCGGCGTTTTGCTGGCGACCGGCTCCATGCCAGCCGCCTAGCACCGGCGCCGCACGCCAGCAATCAGCAAGTTCAGCCTAGACGAAAGCGCTGAGGCCGGTGATCGCCTTGCCAACGATCAGCGTGTTCATTTCGCGCGTGCCTTCATAGGAGTAGATCGCCTCGGCATCGGCCACGAAGCGCCCGACATGGTTCTCCAGCAGGATGCCATTGCCGCCGAGCAATTCGCGCGCATAGCCCACCGTCTCGCGGCATTTCACCGTGCAGAAGGCCTTGGCCAGCGAAGCGTGCTCGTCATTCATCTGGCCGAGATCCTGCAACTGCGACAGCCGGATCATCATTGCCTGTGTGGCCGTGACATTGCCGAGCATCCTGACGAGCAGGTCCTGCACCGCCTGGAAGCTGCCGATGGGCCGGCCGAACTGCTGGCGCGTCTGGGCGTAGCGCAGCGCGTGCTCGTAGGCGCCCATGGCGCAGCCGACCGCGAACCAGGCGACGCCGGTACGTGTCAGCTTCAGTACCTTGGCGGTGTCCTTGAAGGTGTTGGCATTCTGCAGCCGGTCGGCCTCCGGCACGCGGCAATCCTTCAGCGTGATCAAACCGTTCTGCACGACCCGCAGCGCCATCTTGGATTCGATCTTCTTCACCGAGAAACCGGGATTGTCGGGCGTGACGACAAAGCCCTTCACCTGGCCGGACTCGACGTCGCGCGCCCAGATCACATTGATGTCGGCGAAGGTGGAATTGCCGATCCACTTCTTCTCGCCGTTGAGCACCCAGTGGTCGCCATCCTGCTTGCACGTGGTCATCATCCCGCCCGAAGTGGCCGAGCCGACCAGCGGTTCGGTCAGGCCAAACGAGCCGATGGTCTTGAAGGCCATCAGGTCAGGCAGCCAGCGCTGCTTCTGTTCCTCGTCGCCACAGATGTAGATCGAACCACCGCACAGGCCGGTGGTCACGCCGTAGAAGGTTGCGATGGAGGCGTCGACGCGGGCGAGCTCCATGCAGACCATGCCGTTGAGCAGCATCGAGCCGCCGGCAGAACCGTAGCCTTCATAGCCGATACCGCCGATGCCGAGCCTGGCGATCTTCGGCACGAGGTCGTGAGGGAAGGCATCGCGCATCCAGAAGTCTTCGATGATCGGCGCGACCTCGGCCTCCATGAAGGCGCGCACCTTGGCGGTGACCTTCTGCTCCCCGGGGCTGAGCACATCATTGATGCGGTAGAAATCGCCATTCACTGGTGGCGGGGCATATTCCGGCTTTGGACGTTTTGGCTGCTCGTTCATGCGATCCTCCCAAATCGTAGGGAGGCAGCATGGCACGACACGGCATGCAAAGCCACGCCCTGCAACCGAACGTGAGGCCCTTCAGTTTGCCGTAACGGTATAGCCCCGGCGGCGGAATTCCTCCACCAGACCCTTCTCGCCGGGCAGATGAAGCGCGCCTACGGCAATGAAAGCGTTGCCCTTTGCCAGGATCGGCATCGAGTTGTCGGCCATCACGACATTGCGTTTGTCGACCATGATCTGCTCGAACTCGGCATAGCTCTCGCCGCCGGTCATGCCGGGCGCAAGCGCCTCCGATTCAGTGAACAGCGGCTTGAACTTGCCGACGTCTCCATTCGCATACATGCGGATCATCGTCTCGAAGATATCGTTCATCTCGTCGCCAATTTTCAGCAATCCCAACAGCCCCTGGACATGGAACTCCGATGGCACAGCATTCATGGCGCGCAATTGGTCGATGCCCTTCTCAAGCCCGACCACTTCCTTGCCTGCCGCCTGGGCATCCTTGGCGAGCTTTGCATCGAGCATCTCGAGGCCCGCTGCCTGTCGGGTCATCTCGCAGGCTGGGACAGCCATCATTGTCGTCAAAAACCACGGTTTCATCTTCATGATGCTGATCATCGGGACGCCGCGCTGCTTCAGGCCGGCTTCAAGCTCGGCAAACTGGCCCGGAGGCAATGCGGTCTTGAGCGTCTCCTGACCCGTGTACATGGTCAGCCCTGGCTCGGACATGATCAGCGCCGCAAACTTTGTCTTGTCCAGCGCGTCGGTCGTCTCGATGACCACCGTGGCGGCGTTGTCGTAGGCCGCCTGCGCAGTCGCGGACAGCTTTGTCACACGCGGATCCGACATGTGCATGGTGCCATAGAGCCAGGATGGCTCGACACCATCCTTTTCGATCTTCCAGAGCAGGCCCTTGCCGTTCAGCGTCCTGGCAGCTGCGGCAGCGATGCGCTCGCCAGCGCCCGGGCTGGCTGCCTCCAGCTTCGGCATCATGTCCACAGCGCGGCACGACGCAGCTTCCTGCGCATGTGCGCTCGTTGCCCCCACCAGAATTTGCGCAAACCAAAAAAACAGCGCGAGATGCAGCACCGCCATGAATTTCATGACGGTCAGACTATAGCGATCTGCAATGCGCTCGAAATTGTCCATGCTGCCGGTGTAGCGGGCAATCCGATAGAAACCGTTAACTTGTCAGCCTCGGTTGCACCCGATCTCGTGCCCCGTTGCCTTTTTCAAGCCGCAGCCTAGGCTGTCGAGATGAGCCAGGACTGGACCCGCTACGTCATAGCCGACCCCGCGCATCAGGGCATGCCGGTTGCACTGTTTGAACACCCGGCTGGCTGGCTGGCCGACAGTCGGGTCACATGGAACCTCCACCAGAAGCAGTCGCCGGTAATGGTGCACGCCTTCGCTGCCACCCCCGACAAAAGCCTTGCCTGCGAATTCCTGCCGACGCAGGGCTATTCCTGGCCGCCCGCACCGATGACCATGCCCGGGCAGAATGCCGACGGCATCATCCAGATGCAGCCGCCGGCACCGGTCGAGGCCATGACCCGGCTGATTGTGCCGGGCATGCGCGGGCGTTGCCAGAACCTGCAGGTATTGTCAGCTAATGCGGTGGAAGTTGCAGCGCCATCCGATCCGCGCGCACCTCAGGCGCAGGCCCGTGCTTTCAAAGCGACAGCGCGGATCAGTTTCGAGTTCAATGGAGAAACCAGACACGAGGAATTTCGTGCCCGGCAGATCGTGGTCGTGATGCCGCCGATGGGCTGGGGCATGCCGGCGATGACATTCTGGCAACTCGCAGAAGTGCGCTGCTTCAGCACCAATGGAGACGGACTGGACGCGGCGATACCGATATTCGACCGAATGGAAGCATCCTGGCAGGAAAACCCGCAATGGAAGGCGCTGCTCCAGCAGCGCGTCAGCGGCATGCTGGCGCAAGCCAACCAGGCAACCAACCAGTTGCTGGAGCAGGGCTGGCAGCAGGTGCGCGCCAACGGTCAGGCAAGCCGCGAGTTCATGGCGCGCAATCAGGCCTATGTCGATGCCCAGCAGCGCCGTGTCGACGCGATGGAGAACCCGATCTGGACGCAGACGTCATCAACCTTCTCCGCCGCAGAAATGGTCGGCACGGGCGCGGGGTCGGACTACACCAGCCACAACCAGTTTGTTGACGCCATGCGCGAGGAGCAGACCGTTCACAACCCCGTAAACAGCGCCAACGAAAAGATCAGCAATCACTACGATCACGTCTGGAGGGATCATGATGGCAACCTTCAGGGTTCCAATGATCCCAACTTCGACCCCAATCGCGGCTCGGACCGCGAGTGGGTTCAGGCGACGGTCAAGCGACCAGGCCGGGACTGATCTGCTTCAGGCGCGGGGATGCGCCGAGGCGTAGATGTCCAGCAGCCGCGAGGTGTCGACCCCGGTGTAGATCTGCGTGGTCGACAGGCTGGCGTGGCCGAGCAATTCCTGGATGGTTCTGAGGTCCCCGCCCCGGCCGAGCAGATGCGTAGCGAAGGAATGGCGCAAGGCGTGCGGCGTCGCCGTGTCCGGCAGGTTCAGGGCGGCTCGCAGCTTCTGCATTTCGCGCTGAATGATCGCGGGGTTCAGCGCGCCACCCTTGGCACCCCGAAACAGCGGGCCAGCGGCATCCAGATGATACGGGCAGAGTTTTCGGTATTCGGCCACGGCCTGCGTGGCGACCGGCAGCACCGGCACCAGCCGCGTCTTGCCGCCCTTGCCGGTGATGCGCAGCACAGCCTCGCCCTGCATATCACCGCCGGTGAGGCCCAGCGCCTCGGAGATACGCAGGCCCGAGCCATAGAGCAGCGCCATAACGGCAGCATTGCGCGCGGCGATCCACGGTTCATCCGCGAGTTGGTCTTCCACGACACGGCGCGCGTCCGGCACTGTCAGCGGCTTGGGCAGCGACTTCGGCTGCTTTGGTGCACGCAGTGCTGCGGCACCGGCAGCGTTGACCAGCCCCTTCTTTTCCAGAAAGCGCAACAGCGAGCGCACGCCGGCCAGACCACGCCCAAGTGTGCGCGCACCAGCCCCTGTGTTGCGCCGCGCGGCGAGGAAACCGCGCAGATCGGCAGGCCGCAGCGCCTTGATGTCGGAGAGGCCGGGTGGACCGCCGCAATGCCCGGTCAGGAACTGCAGGAACTGGCGCGAGTCGCGCTCATAGGCATCCACCGTCAGGGCCGACAGCCGGCGCTCGCTGCCGAGTGATTTCAGCCAGCCCTCGCGTGCCGCCTGCAGGTCGGGCTTGGCGGAGATCAGGAATTGCTCGGTATTGGGCATTGGCGGCGCTGCATCATTTGGAATACAGCATTGTTCGCTGAATGAAGTTAGCAAGCGGTGAAAGATGGCGAAGCTGGAAAAGCCGGTGAAGATGGCGGTGGTGGGTGCAGCCCATGGCATCCAGGGCGAGGTGCGCATCAAGAGCTTTACCGGCGACCCGATGGCCCTGCGTGACTACGGCCCGCTGTCAGACGCGCAGGGGCGGGAGTTTGTGATCCAGGCACTGCGGCCGAACAAGGAGGTCGTGGTTGCCCGGCTGAGAGGCGTCACCGACCGCAACGCCGCCGAGGCGCTGAACGGCGTCGAGCTCTATGTCGACCGCTCGAAACTGCCGCCTGAAGAAGAGGGCGAGTTCTATCACGATGATCTGGTTGGCCTGTCAGTGCGCGATGAAACCGGCGCGGAAATCGGCAAGGTGCTCGGCGTGCACAATTTCGGAGGCGGCGATCTGCTGGAGCTGCACATTGTTGGCCGCAAGGGTGTGATGATCCCGTTCACGCATGCGGCCGTGCCGGAGGTGTTTGTCGGCGACGGATATGTCCGCATCGACATAATTGCTGCCGGGCTGGTGGACGATGAGGATGAGGACGGCCAGCCGGAGAGCCGCAGTTCGGATCGCGGCCGGCCAAGCCAGGGCTTTGATCCCAAGCGCCGCAATCGTGGCCCGACCGATGCCGGAGGCAACCGGTGAGTTGGTTTGCCATGGATGAAATTGCTGCGGGACAGCGCTTTCCCGCCAACTTTTCCGGGTCTACTCAATGACCTTCCGCGCCACCATCCTGACGCTCTATCCGGAGATGTTTCCCGGCGCGCTGGGCCTGTCGCTGGCGGGCAAGGCGCTGGAGGCCGAAACCTGGGCGTTGAACACGGTGCAAATCCGCGACTTCGCGATTGGCCGGCATCACACGGTGGATGACACGCCTGCTGGCGGTGGGGCGGGTATGGTGCTGCGCGCCGATGTACTGGCGAAAGCTATCGACCATGCTACGCCCGAGGGTGACAACCGCCCGCGTCTGCTGATGAGCCCACGCGGCACCCCGCTGACGCAAGAGCGGGTCCGCGAACTCGGTGCTGGCCCCGGCGTGGTGATTGTCTGCGGGCGCTTCGAGGGCGTGGACCAGCGGGTGATCGAGGCACGAGGACTGGAGGAGGTCTCCATTGGCGACTACATTCTTTCAGGCGGCGAACCTGCGGCGCTGATCCTGCTCGATGCCGTTGTGCGGCTGCTGCCGGGCGTCATGGGCAACGCGTTCTCGGGCACGCACGAGAGTTTTGAGAACGGGCTGCTGGAGCATCCGCATTACACGCGACCCGCCGAGTTCGAGGGCCGGACAATCCCCGAGGTACTGACCTCAGGCAATCACAAAAAGGTCGATGAGTGGCGCCTTGAGCAGGCGCGCAAGCTGACGCAGGAGCGACGGCCTGACCTCACCAAGGCGAAGTGCTGAATGGCCATGGGTCCAACTCAGTAACCCCTCTTTGCTATCACAATATGCTTGCATATTGTGGTACGCTAGCATATCTTGCAAGCATGAACAGCAGGCAGAGAAAGACGCTGGCAGCGGTCTTCAGGAACCCTGTTTCTGGTACGATTGACTGGGCTGATATAGAGAGCTTGTTGCTGGCCGCTGGGGCAACTGTCATCGAAGGCAGCGGTTCCCGCGTTCGCTTCGTTTGTGGGGATGAGGCGGAATTCTTCCATCGCCCTCACCCTGAGAAGGAAGCGAAGCGATACCAGGTCAGGGCTGCGAGGGACTTTCTTACTAGGATTGGAATAACACCATGAAGGCGCTCGTCTACAAAGATTATGCGGCTGTCATCGAATTCGATGCTGATGACAAGATTTTCTTCGGCCGCGTTGCGGGTATCCGGGATGGTGTGACATTTCACGCCGATACCGTAGATGGCTTGATTTCGGCCTTTCATGAAGCTGTTGACGACTATGTCGAGACTTGCGCCAGGATTGGCAAGGATCCACAGAAACCATACTCGGGCAAGATGATGTTCCGGGTCAGCCCCGACCTTCACCGCAAGGCTGCTTTGGCAGCTGAACTGTCCGGCAAGAGCCTCAATCAGTGGGCAGAGGAAGCACTCGCAGCAGCAGCGGCTTCGTGACGAAAGGGTTCACCCCGTCGCGAAGTAATAAGCCGCCAGGAACAACCCGACTGCAATGACGAAGGCGCGCACGGCCATCTGCGGCACACGTTTGGCGATCCAGACACCGGCATAACCGCCCAGCGCGCCGCCGGGGATCATCACCAGCGCATGCGGCCATGACACCACCCCGCCGCCGACAAAGATCAGGATTGCGATGGCCGCGATCACCACCGCCAGCATGTTCTTCAGCGCGTTCAGGCGGTGATAGTCACCCTCCTGCGTCAGGCCGAGCGAAGCCAGCATCATCACGCCCATGCCGGCACCGAAGAAGCCGCCATAAATCGCGGTCAGGAACTGCAGCAGCCAGCCCACCGGGCCGGGAAACAGCACAGCCTTGCCGGCTTGCGGTTTCGGCTTCAGCCAGGGACCGGCGGCAAACAGCAGGGTCGCCGCCAGCAGCAACCACGGCACCATGACGCGGAAGGACGGGTTGTCGAGCGACAGCAGGATCAGCGCGCCCGCCAGCGCCCCCAGCGCAGAGATGACGCACAGCAGCAGCGCCTGCCGCCAGAAATGCTTGATGTCGTTCCAGTAGGCCAGCGTCGAGGTCACATAGCCCGGGAACTGCGTAACCGACGAGGTCGCGTTGGCCTGCACGGGCGAAACGCCGAGCAGACTCATCGCGCCGAACGTGATGAAGGTGCCGCCGCCCGCCACCGCGTTCACCGCGCTGGACACAAAGCCCGCCAGAAAAAGAATGATGCCGTCGAAGATTGTCATGCTGCAGTCCGTGTATGGGGGACCGTCCCGCGACGCAAGCTCCGGCAGTTGAGCCAGCCGGTACGCCACTTAAAAATCGCTGCCGGTGGTGACAAAGCCTGCGCGATGGTGTATCGCCCGCCACGAAATCAGGAAAATACCTGGTCCCGTCAATGAAAGACGGCGAAATCGCTCCTGTCGATCCACCCGGAAAGGCATAGCTGAACGGTTACCCGAAGCGGGTTTGAACTGGTCGGCGAGTGGGGGCGCTCTGGCAGTCGCAGAAGCAAGAAGTGGATTTTTCAGATGGATATCATCCGTCAGCTCGAGGCCGAACAGGCCGCCAAGATCGAAGCCAAGCGCACGCTGCCGGAGTTCCAGCCGGGCGACACCGTGCGCGTCAACGTGCGCGTCACAGAAGGCAGCCGCACCCGCGTGCAGGCCTATGAGGGCGTTGTGATTTCCCGCTCAGGCGCTGGCCTGAACGAGAGCTTCACCGTTCGCAAGATTTCCTACGGCGAAGGCGTCGAGCGCGTTTTCCCGGTCTATTCGCCGCTGGTTGAAGGCGTCGAGATCGTCCGCCGCGGCAAGGTCCGTCGCGCCAAGCTCTATTACCTGCGTGATCGTCGCGGCAAGTCGGCTCGTATTGTCGAGAACACCGGCGTTCGCGCCCGCAAGCTGAACGACGCCGAGCGCGCCGCCGAGCAGGCTGAGAAGGCCCGCCTGGAAGCCGAGAAGGTTGCAGCAGCACAGGCTCTCGCCGCCGAGAAGGCAGCTGAGGAAGCCGCAGCAAAGGCTGCTGAAAAGGCTGCTGCTGAAGCCGCCGAGAAGGCCGCTGCCGAGGCTCCTGCCGCCGAGTAATCCGGCAAACATCTAGATTTGGAAAAGGCCGCCTCAGGGGCGGCCTTTTTCGTTTCAGCCTTTGCCGCCCACCTCGGCCGCAATCTTGCGGACAGCCTCGACCATGTTCTTGCCCGGGCAGGCGGTCTGCGCAAAGTCGCTGTGCACGCCGATCCGGCCCGCCGCAATACCATGCTCCTTTGCCAGGCCGATAATCAGCGTGCGCAGCGCGACCAGCTCAACCGGGTTCGGCTTCTCGATCTCGAAATTTCCCTCGACGACAATCGTGATATGTCCGGTCGGATCATACTTCGTGTTGGTATCGCCGACATAGCGGGCCTCGCGCGCCTCGGCCGTCTTGCCGTCAACTGAAATGTAGTAGTGGTAGGGAATGTCAGCCCACTGCTTCTTGGTTCGGCCGTCTGCCAGCTTCCCCTTGCTCTGCGAAAAGGCCTGCAGGTTCCTGAGCTTTCGCTCGATGGAAGACCCCGGGTTGGTCCGGACAGCCGTGTGATGCACCGTAATCCGGTTTGGCTTCTGCACGGTCATGGGTAGTACCGGAGCCGCAGCGTCCCACTGCTTTCGCGTGATGATATCCTGTGCAGATGCAGTTCCGGCTCCAGCCAGTGCCAGCACGAGAATAGCTGAAAGCGAAAGGCGCTTCACCGCACCTGCCTGACATAGGCGTCACCGACTGCCGACTTGGCGCGCTCGGCAGCAGCCTGTGCCCCTTCGCGGCTGTAGGGGCCCATCACAACCGCATAGAGTCCACCGGTCAGACCGCTGTAATCATCCGTGTCTATGATCGAGACACGATAGCCACGCCCGGTGACCATATTGACCCGTTGGCGCGCCTTGCCTGCCTGACTGTGCGGGAACGACCCCATGACGACATACCAGCCGGAGCGGACCCGGCGCGTCGCCAGTCCACCCTGTTGCGCAGGTGGCTCGACGCGCGCAGTCTGGGTTTCCTTGGGCTTGCGCGGCGGATCCGGCTCGCGTTGTGGCTGCTCGCGCTGCGGTTTGGGCTCCGCCTTCGGCGCAGACTGCTTCTGCGCTGCCTGCATTTCATCGATCATCGCCTGTGCATAGCCGGCGTAGCGACTGCCCGGATGATCGGCAATGAACTGCCTGAGCACAGCAATGCTCCTGGTGTCCTTGACCGCGTTCCAGTCGATCAGCGCCGTATCGGGTTTGACCTCGGTTGCCGGGCCAGGCGTGGTAGCGACCGGCGGCGTTACGAGGCCTGGATCGATCGCTGCAGACTCGACCGGTTTGGGTGCGGCACCATTTGGCACCAGCACGACATTCCCGGTGATCTGGTCGTAGAAGGCCGGCTGCTGCGAGTGACCGATGGTCTTTGCCATAGTCTCGACCTTCGACTGCACCGACTTGGCAATTTCGACATGGGTAAGTCCGGGCGTGCGCAGCAGTGGCAGCAATTCGCGGGTAAAAACAGAGTTCGGGTTACCGTCGGAATCGTTGAGCCGGTCAAGCGCCTCTTCGCCGCTGCCCGCCGACATCAGCACGAAGCTGCCACGCGGCGGTCCCATCACCTGCAGGCCGCGGGTGCCGCCCAGACTGCGCTTGCCAGAAGCCGCAAACGGGTTGTTGCGGCAGGCGTCGAGCACAAACATGGAGACAATCGCGCCCTTCTCCTTCACCTGCTCGATAAGGTCATCGACGACATGTGCTTCAGAACGCACCAGCGTTGCGCTGTCCGAGGCGGGGATATCGACAGGGAGAAGGATGTTTTGACCGTTGAGTGCAATGCCGTGGCCGGCAAAGAAGAAAAACGCTGTATCGCCCGGCTCGATCCGGTCAAGGAACCGCGAAAACTTGTCATTGATCTGACGGCGCGTCAGGTTCTCGCCGAGGTCAACATCAAAGCCGATTGTTGCCATGGTTTGCGAGACCGCACGGGCGTCATTCACCGCCTTCTGCAGCGCCGGAACTTCTGAATAGGCGTCGTTACCGATAATGAGCGCAACCTTCTTGGCCGCCCAGGCCGGTGCGCACATGAAGAGAATCAATGCAATAATTGCCGAAAGACGCTTCATCTGCGGCCAAAATCCCTGAAAAATCCGTCGCGACGTTAGCGATGAATTGTGGCGAACGCAAACCGTCGTTCCAAAACCGGTGTCTGTCCCATCGTGTTGCCCTTGGCTGTCCACTGGCGCGATGGGAATCTGCATGCCAATGAGCAGCGATGACCGACGATCCGCCTGCTTCGCAATATGCAGCATTCCAGCACAGCGCTTTCCTGCGGTTCTGGATCGCACGTTTTCTGGCGACCTTCGCCACACAGATCGTCTCGGTCGCGGTTGGCTGGCAGATCTACGATCTGACCCGCAACCCGATGGATCTCGGGCTTGTCGGCATCATCCAGTTCCTGCCGTCGCTTGCGCTTGTCCTGATCACCGGGGCCATCGCCGACCGTTTCGGCCGACGGCTGATCATGGGGCTGTCGGCGCTGGCAGAGGCCGGCTGCGCGCTCGCCATCCTGGTGCTCACGCTGGAAGGCCTCACCAGTCCTCTACCGATTTTCGCGGTACTCTTTGTGTTCGGCATTGCCCGCGCATTCTTTGGCCCGGCGTCCGCCTCACTGGTCGCCAACCTGGTTCCAAAGGAGCATTTTGCCAACGCAGTCGCCTGGAATTCCTCTGCCTGGCAGACAGCAACCATTGTCGGACCCGTAGCCGGCGGCCTGCTCTACGGCCTGTCGGCTGTGGCCGCCTACGGCACGGCCACCGCCTTTATGCTCGCATCCAGTCTGCTGATCTTCTCTATTCCGAGACCTGACCAGCGCACAGAAACTGACAAGCCGACGATGGATACGCTGTTTGCAGGCTTCCGCTACATCTGGAAGGAGAAGGTCGTACTGGGTGCAATCTCGCTGGACCTGTTTGCGGTGCTGCTGTCGGGCGCGGTCGCACTGTTGCCGGTCTATGCGCGTGATATTCTGGAGCTTGGCCCCTGGGGCCTCGGATTGTTGCGCGCGGCACCTGGCATCGGCGCAATTGCTGTCGCACTCTGGCTCACCTCCCACCCGATCAGAGATCACGCCGGTGCGCTGATGTTGTTCTTCGTCGCAATGTTCGGGTTCTTCACCATCGTGTTCGGCGTCTCGACCATCCCATGGCTGTCTATCGTCGCCCTGGCCATGCTCGGTGCGACTGACATGATCAGCGTCTATGTGCGCGAGACGCTTATCCAGCTCTGGACTCCGGACGAGGTGCGTGGGCGTGTCAATGCCGTCAACATGGTGTTTGTCGGTGCCTCGAATGAGCTTGGCGAGTTCCGTGCCGGCACCATGGCCGCACTCATAGGAACGGTGCCGGCTGTTGTCTTTGGCGGCGTCGGTGCGGTCGCGGTTGCCGGCATCTGGGCCTGGTTGTTTCCGGCGCTGAGGCAGATACACCACCTCGACGGTCGCCACTGAGTGCTATTCTGCGGCGAGCCGGGATTCTGCCTTGCGCCGGAATACGATGCCCAGAAAATCGCCCAGCCATTGCTTCAGCTGACGATCCCAGAGGAAACGCCCCTCAAGATGCGCCTGGCCCGGCTGGGCGTTGGGCATGGTAAAACGCTCCGCCCCGTGCACGACCCAACGCTGCATCATCACACGCGTCAGCTCGGCGTGAAACTGGATGCCCCACGCATTCTCACCATAGCGGAACGCCTGATTGGGATAGGCCTCGCCCGTGGCCAGAAGCGTTGCACCCGATGGCAAGGAGAAACCTTCCCGATGGAACTGATAGACCATCTGTGGCCATGGCATCAGCGCACGGCCAGCCACCGTCGAGGAGATTGGATACCAGCCGATCTCGACAAGGCCGTCGCGATGCGACTCAACCTTGCCACCGAGATGACTGACCAGCATCTGGGCGCCCAGGCAGATGCCGAGATATGGCTTGTTCTCCTTGAGGGGGACTGACAGCCAGTCAATCTCCCGGCGGACAAATTCATCCCTGTCATTGGCGCTCATCGGCCCGCCAAACACCACCGCACCCGCATGCTCCTCCAGTGTGTTGGGGAGGTTATCGCCCAGCGCCGGACGCCGGATGTCCAGGTCGAAGCTGGCCTCGACCAGCAGCTGCCCCACACGCCCGGCGCTCGATGTCTCCTGATGCAGGATGATAAGGATCTTCTGGCGCGGCTGTGGCACTAGTCCTCGCCCGCTTCGTCAGTATGGGCATCGCGCGCCGCATCCTGACGCGCCAGAATGCGCGCCCGCTGACTTACCCCAAGCAGCTCCGCAATTCGCCAGAGCGTGTTGTCTTCCAGCTCATTGCGTTCGCCGTCAGCATAGACGACATCCCAGAGCAGGCGCACAAAATGCACCCGGGCATCCTCATCGAGATCACGCTTCAGCACCCGGGTGAAGGAATAGAGGTCGATGGCCTCATCATCTGCTGCAGCGCCCGCGCGCACCAGCCGGTCGACCTCGTCGCCCTTGATCTTGTATTCGTCTGCCAGCAGCACCTTGATGCGGTCCCACTCGGCATCCTGACGCAACCCGTCGGCGTCCATGACATGATGCATCAGAGCCGCAGCCGCGATGCGCGGATCGTCAGCTGGCTGCCGGTCCAGTTCCGGCAAGTCACGGAAAAACGAGAAGACACGCTCAAGCATTCGCTGATCCCAAGTCACGCGCGTAACACAAAGCACACGCGCACTCAGGTCAAGGAAATTGTGCGGCGCAGCAGCTCCCCAGCCACGAAGTGACCAGCCAGATCAGCCCTTCTTGTTCTGACGGTTCTCGATGAGGTCATCGACGACGGCGGGATCAGCCAGCGTCGAGGTATCCCCCAGTGCACCAAAATCGTCCTCGGCGATCTTGCGCAGGATGCGCCGCATGATCTTGCCGGAGCGGGTCTTGGGC
>CAYZQP010000020.1:0-2770 GCA_964480545.1 uncultured Mesorhizobium sp.
CCGCGCTCGACCGCTACGGCTACGGCATGGCCTCGGTGCGCTTCATCTGCGGCACGCAGGAAGAGCACAAACAGCTCGAGTCGCGGATTTCGGCCTTCCTCGGGCTGGAAGACACGATCCTCTATGGCTCCTGTTTCGATGCCAATGGCGGACTGTTCGAGACGCTGCTCGGCGAGGAGGACGCGATCATTTCCGACGCGCTCAACCACGCCTCGATTATCGATGGCGTGCGGCTGTCGAAATCAAAACGTTACCGCTATGCCAACAACGATATGGCAGCGCTTGAGGAGGAACTGAAGCGCGCCGAGGGCAGCCGCTTCAAGCTGATCGCCACTGACGGCGTATTCTCCATGGACGGGATCATTGCCAATCTCGGCGGCGTCTGTGATCTCGCGGAAAAGTATGGCGCGATGGTCATGGTGGATGACAGCCACGCAGTCGGCTTCGTCGGTAAAAACGGGCGCGGGTCGGCGGAGCATTGCGGCGTCGAGGGTCGGGTCGACATCATCACCGGGACCCTCGGCAAGGCGCTGGGCGGGGCGTCGGGCGGTTACACGAGCGCACGGCGCGAGGTGGTCGACTGGCTGCGCCAGCGCTCGCGGCCCTACCTGTTCTCCAACACTCTGATGCCGGCAATTGCCGCCGCCTCGCTCAAGGTTTTCCAGATTGTCGAGGGTGGCGACGCGTTGCGCCAGAAGCTGATCCGCAACGCGACCCGCTTCCGCTCGGCCATGTCAAAACTTGGCTTTACGCTGGCCGGCGCGGATCACCCGATCATTCCGGTGATGATTGGCGACGCGGCGCTTGCGCAATCCATGGCCGAGAAGATGCTGGAGCGTGGCATCTACGTGATCGGGTTTTCGTTCCCGGTGGTGCCGAAGGGCCAGGCGCGCATCCGCACGCAGATGTCGGCGGCGCATTCGGATGCGGATATTGACCGGGCGGTCGAGGCGTTTGGCGAGGTTGGGCGGGAGCTGGGGATCATTCCCTAGCTGCCCGTGCAAATGCCCGCTCGATCTCCAGCCGTTGCTGCTCGGCACGGGCCCGCGTGCCGAAATCCGGCGTGGAAAAGCGCTCACTCGCGGTTGTGAGCTCTACGAACCAGGTGTTGTCACCTTCCATCGCCTCCCGCTCAACCACGCTCAGCGCGAGCACGTTCCCGGGCCGCAGCCGCATGACCCGCTGTCTAAACGGGTTCTTGAGGTGGATCGTGATCAGTCCGGGTGTTACTTCCCAGCGCGCCGCCTCGCCGAAAAGTGAGCCGAAGATCAGCGGCTTGCCGACGGTGCAGGCACCAAGGATCATGAACAGAAAGAAGGGCGAGGCGATGTTTGGCGGCCAGACGCCCCTGCCGAGTTCGTAGATGACAACGCAAATGATACCGGCTCCGAGTATCGCGAATACGGCTCGTACCCAGTTGTTGTCACCGGTATCGATGATCAGCGGCTCGCTGCCAGTCTGCATTGTGCCGGTCGGGCCTTTCACTGTCATGCCTGATCAGGATAGGCTTGAAGTGGTGGAGAATCCGTTCCGGATTGTTGTCAAATGGATAGAATTCAATGTCCAACATGATGCGTGCGCTGGTTAAAGCCAAAGGCGAACCCGGCATCTGGATGGAGCGCGTGCCGGTTCCGGAGATCGGCCCGAACGACGTGCTGATAAAGGTGAAGCGCTCGGCCATCTGCGGCACCGACGTGCACATCTACAATTGGGACCAGTGGGCGCAAAAGACCGTGCCGGTGCCGATGGTCACGGGCCACGAGTTCGTCGGCGTGGTGGCAGAAGTCGGCGCTGCTGTGACCGAGTACAAGCCGGGGCAGCGCGTTTCCGGCGAAGGCCACATCGTGTGCGGCCATTGCCGCAACTGTCGTGCGGGGCGTGGGCATCTGTGCCGCAACACGCTCGGCGTCGGCGTAAACCGGCCAGGGTCGTTTGCCGAATATGTCGCGATCCCGCAGCACAATGTGGTGCCGATCCCTGACGATATCCCTGACGAGGTGGCGGCGATTTTCGACCCGCTCGGCAATGCGGTACATACCGCGCTGTCGTTTGACCTCGTCGGCGAGGATGTGCTGGTCACCGGTGCCGGGCCCATCGGCATTATGGGCGCGCTGGTGGCGCAGTGTGTCGGTGCGCGAAAAGTCGTCATCACCGACATCAATCCCGTGCGCCTCGAACTGGCGCGCAAGGTCGGCGTCCAGCATGTCGTCGACGCCTCGCGGCAGAAGCTGCGCGACGTCATGGACGAGATCGGCATGACCGAAGGCTTTGATGTCGGGCTTGAGATGTCGGGCGCAGCGCCCGCTTTCCGCGACATGATCGACACGATGAACAATGGCGGCAAGATCGCCATTCTCGGCATCTCGCCGACCGGCTTCGAGATTGACTGGAACAAGGTGATCTTCAAGATGCTGACGCTGAAGGGCATCTACGGGCGCGAGATGTTCGAGACCTGGTACAAGATGATTGCGCTGGTTCAGGGCCCGCTTGACGTGGCCGGGCTGATCACGCACCGGATCGGCATTGACGATTTTCAGGCAGGGTTCGATGCGATGCGCTCGGGTAATTCCGGCAAGGTGGTGATGGAGTGGTGAGCGAGCGACTGGAGGCCGGCAACCAGATCTGGTTCATGTCCCTTGATATTCGATCAGACGAGCTCACGCGCGAGGGTTGCGAAGGCGGTGTCATGTTTGCCGCTACCTGGGCGGACAGTGGTGATGTCGCCGTTTCCCGGATTCAACGGTACCTCGTGTCGCAGGATGTTCATGTT
>CAYZQP010000020.1:2780-17763 GCA_964480545.1 uncultured Mesorhizobium sp.
TTCATGTTTCCGAGGTGAGTGACCTCCAGCCCTATGACCGCCTGAACCTGGAGGACGACGAGTTTCACAGCGATGTGCCGGACGAACTCGAAAGCCAGCTGCTGCCCGACGATGGACACGAGATGTGGTTTGGCCTGATCCACGCCTATGAAAGTGCAGAGAACGAGTGAGCTTCTTCGACCGCCCTGCCCTTGCCGTCGCGCCGGATCTCATTGGTGCCACCGTGCTGCTCAGCGGTGTCGGTGGACGCATTGTCGAGACGGAAGCCTATCATCGTGACGATCCGGCCTCGCACAGCTACCACGGCCCAACCCGGCGCAATGCCGCCATGTTCGGTCAGCCGGGTCACGTCTATGTCTATCTCATTTATGGCATGCACTGGTGCCTGAACTTCGTATGCGCTGACGCTGGTGCGGTGCTGATCCGGGCGATCGAGCCGACAGACGGGCTGGACAAGATGCGCGAGCGGCGCGGGCTGGAGAAGGTCACCGCCCTCTGCTCCGGACCGGGGAAACTCGCCAGGGCATTAGGTGTCGGCCCGGCGCATAATGGTCTGGCCATAGATGCACAGCCGTTCGAGTTTCGCCGAGCCGAAGAAACAGGAACACTGCTCAACGGCCCGCGCGTCGGCATCACCAAGGCCGCCGATCTGCCCTGGCGTTTCGGATTGGACGGCTCGCCCTATCTCAGCCGCAAGTTCTGAAGGAGGGTGCAGCCGCTTGATCCCGAACTGGGTGCGCTCATCGGCGCGAGCAATCCGTGATTGTTTCGCTGCGGCGAATCGGTGTGACTGGCCGACATGCAGAATCATCTGCGTTTCGCCGGACTACCATTTGCCGCCCAGGCCCTCGAACTTGAGACGATCCTGCGGGCGGACAACGTCGTTTGGCCGGCAGTCGAGTTAGCGCGGCAGCTCGATCTGCCGGACTGGCTGATTGTTTCGGGTGCGATCTACAACACAATCTGGAACCATCTGACGGACAGGCCGCACGGCTACGGCATCAAGGATATCGATCTGTTCTACTGCGATGCCTCGGACACCAGCTGGGAGGCCGAGGACAGGATCATCGGGCAGGCTGAGCCTGTCTTTTCCAGGGTCGCAATTCCGGTGGAAATCCGCAATCAGGCGAGAGTTCACCTCTGGTACAAGGATCGCTTCGGGGCCGACTGCCCGGAATTCACCAGTTCGGCGCAATCACTGGAGCATTTTGCCTCGACCACCCATGCCGTCGGTGTTCGCTATGGCAAGGATCATCGCTTCGAGATCGTAGCGCCGTTCGGGCTCAACCCGATCTTCTCTTTTACGCTGGTTCCAAACCGACTCAAAGACAACCAGCGCACCCACGATGCGAAAGGTGAGCGGGCCAGGAGCCTCTGGCCGGAAGTTACCGTCGAGCCATGGTGATCAACCCAGCTGCTCGCGGGTGACCCAGAACACCTCGCCCTCGCTGCCTTCCGTGTCGAGCCACAGGAAGCCGGTGTCAGGGTAGTCAGCGTCCAGCACATCGCGGTCGGTGCCAATCTCGCACAGCATGCCGGCGCCCGGGTTCAGGTGCGCGCCCGCTTCCGCCAGAATGCGGCGGACGATGTCGAAACCATCGTCGCCGCCGTCCAGCGCCATCGCCGGTTCGTGCAGAAACTCGGCCGGCAGTGCCTCCATCACATCTCGTCCGACATAGGGCGGATTGGTGATGATCAGGTCGAATGTCTCGCCCTGAACTGGCGCAAACAGGTCGCCGTGCAGCAGGCGGATGCGATCTTCGAGGCCGTGATCGGCGACATTCTCTGCCGCCAGTTCCAGCGCCGGCTTCGAGAGGTCTATGCCGGTCACTTCAGCATTCGGGAAAGCGTAAGCGGCGAGGATCGCCAGCGACCCGCCGCCAGTGCAGAGATCGAGCACCGAGGTGATCTCCTCGGGATTGTCGACCAATGCCAGCCCCTGCCCCGAACCATCGAAGAGCGATGATTGCAGCAGGTCGGCGATGAAGGAGCGTGGCGCGAGCGCGCGGGCATCCGAGCGGAACGGAATGCCGGTCAGGTAGGTGCGGCCGGTCAGATAGGCTGCCGGCAGCCGCTCCCCGACACGCAACGCGATGCGCTCGCCTAGCAGCGTCTTTTCGCGCGAGGTCAGGCGGGCATCTGCGAAGGCGTTGAAATCATCAACCGGCAGGTTGAGCGTCTCGAGGATCAGAAAAGCAGCCTCGTCGAGCGGCGTGGCCGAGCCCTGCCCATAGTGCAGGCCAGCTGCCGCGAAGGTTGAGACTGCGTAGCGCAGCACGTCGCGCAGGGTGGAGAGTTCCAGGATTTCGGCGCGGGGATCGGCGGTCAAAGGTCAGGTCCAGGTGAAGCTGGCGCTCTCCTGCCGGGCGAACGTTGCCGCGTCAAGCTGCGGTTAGCGCGTCGGCTCGCACGGGATCGCGCTGGCTGTCCAATCGCCGGTGACAGAGGCAATGTCCGAAATCAGCCAACGGTCACCCTCACGCTGCAAGGTCCAGACGATTTCACGGCCGACATCGGGCGCGTTCTCAGGCGCGAATATATTGAACTTCGCGGTGACTTTGGCCGTCTCACCCTCAATTGTCTCGGAGAGTTGCAGGCTGCGCGCCAGTTCCTCCTCGTCATGATCGCGGCCATCCAGAGCCAGACTCTGGTTCAGACAGCCCGGATTGTCGTCCTCTTCGTCATCGGAAGACTGGGCATCAGCCTTTTCGAACAGGAGTTTCACCGGACCGGTGAAGCGATCCCGGAACTCCGGATCGAATTCGAACTGGTGCGGCTTGTAGAAGAACTCAACGGCCTGCGTTGGCGTCCCGGCGAGAGCCGCTCCAGGCACGAGTAACAGGAGTGCGGCGAGGGCCAGCCTCATCCCTTCGGCTCCTCGCAGGTGAAGGCGCTCAGCGTCCACTTCGTCGTTACCGACTCGAGGTCGGCGACAAGCCACTTGCCGCCTTCCTTCTTCAGGGTCCAGACCATTTCGCGCCTGGCCTCGTCGTCGGAGTTTGGAAACAGCGTGAACTTTGCCGTGACGGTGGCGGTGTCACCCTCCTCGGCTTCCTTCAGTTTGAGGGTGCGCTTGATTTCATTCTCGTCGTAGTCCTGACCATCAATGCCGGGGCTGAAGTCGATGCAGCCGAGACCTTCGTTCTTTTCGACGGCCCGGTCATTTTGCTCGAACAGCGTTTTCGCCGGATCAGTGAAGCGGGCGCGCAAATCCGGATCCGGCTCGTATTTCGGCGGCAGGTAGAAAAAGCGCACGGCCTCGGTGGGCGTTTCGGCAAGCGCCGGACCGGTCAGGGCGACGAGGGTGGACAGGGCAAGCCAATAACGCATCTTTTCTCCTCAGACGAGCGGCGGCAGACGCTCAAAAGGGTTGATAACCGGAACACCCAACGGCTCGAAATGGCGCACGTTGGCAGTCAATACAGTCAGTCCATGCACCTTCGCAGTGGCTGCAATGGCAATGTCTTCGTAGCCGGGATCATGGGCGCGGTACTCGTATGCCATGTTTCCTGCCACGATAGCGCATTCGAGGTCGAGAGGCAGAATTCTAGGGCCGTAAAGCGCTTCGATACGGAACCACCAGGCACGCATTTCGGCTAC
This sequence comes from uncultured Mesorhizobium sp., assembly GCA_964480545.1. Classification (GTDB taxonomy): domain Bacteria; phylum Pseudomonadota; class Alphaproteobacteria; order Rhizobiales; family Rhizobiaceae; genus Mesorhizobium_G. Next base: position 6,381 of record CAYZQP010000020.1, read on the forward strand.
CCATGCGTACGCGCCATCTTGCTCCTTTTTGCGAATGCCAGCGAAGATTTCGGACGCCGACACCACAGAGATGTATAGTTCGAGACGACCCTCCCGGAGCCACTCATTGATATCCATCGCGCTAGCGGACCTGCCGGGCGCAGCCGCGGAGATGACATTTGTGTCGAGCAGGTACACCCTTACTCCTCACCAAACCCAAGAGGCGTGTTGGCCCAACGGATGGGTTTCCTTCGGCGCTCCGGAATATCCTCAGGCAATCCCGGAAACGCTGCCAGAAGTTCACCAAAGCTCTGTACCTTGGCCAGCCTCTGGTACTCTTCGAAAGACAATACCACTGCCTCCTTCTTGCCGTGCCGGGTGATTACAGCAGGTTCACCAGCTACTGCCTGATCAACGACAGCTGACAGCTTTGCCTTGGCGTCCTTCAACTGGATTTCACGCATAGCGATCTCCACATATGACTACTGTAGTCATATGTATCATTCCAGAGGCCTTTGCACAATGTTTGAAGACGCCTGCCCTGCCCGCCCGAATCCGCTATAGTCCCACCATGCCCATCCGCCAGCTTCCAGAGACGATGATCAACCAGATCGCCGCCGGCGAGGTCATCGAGCGTCCGGCCAGCGTCGTCAAAGAGCTGGTCGAGAATGCGCTCGATGCCGGTGCGGGTCGCGTCGAGATTGCTACTGCCGGCGGCGGGCTGGCGCTGATCCGCGTCACCGACGATGGCTCGGGCATCCCGCCGGGCGAACTGCCGCTGGCGATTGGCCGGCACTGCACGTCGAAGCTTGTCGACGATATCGATGACATCCGCTCTCTCGGTTTTCGCGGAGAGGCACTGCCGTCCATCGGCTCGGTGTCGCGGCTGACGATCCGCTCGCGTACGGCAGATGCCGATAGCGGGGCGGAGGTGCTGGTTGACGGCGGCAAGACCGGCAGCGTGCGCCCGGCGCCCGCCAATCGCGGCACGCTGGTTGAGGTGCGCGACCTGTTTTTCGCGACGCCAGCGCGGCTGAAATTCATGAAAGGAGAGCGCGCAGAGGCGACGGCGATTTCCGATGTGGTGAAGCGCATCGCGATTGCCTTCCCGCAGGTGCGCTTCACGGTCTCGGGGCCGGACCGCTCGACGATGGAGCTGCCTGCCACGCAGAACCGGCTCGGCCGTATCGAACAGGTGCTGGGCAAGGAGTTCCCAGCCAATGCGCTGGAGCTTGATGCGGAGCGTGAGGGGGTGCGGCTGACGGGCTACGCCTCGATCCCTTCCTGGAGTCGCGCCAATGGTTTGCAGCAGTTTGTTTATGTGAATGGCCGCCCGGTGCGCGACAAGTTGATCGCTGGTGCGATTCGTGGTGCCTATGCGGATGTGCTGGCGCGCGACCGGCATCCGGTGGTGGCGCTGTTCATCGAGCTCGACCCCGCGCTGGTCGATGTCAACGTGCATCCGGCCAAGGCTGATGTGCGCTTCCGTGATCCAGGTCTGGTGCGCGGACTGATCATCGGAGCGATCCGTCACGCGCTGACCATGGCCGGTATCCGCCCGGCCAGCGATGCGGCGACCGCGATGGCCGATGCGTTCCGGCCCGGTGGCGGTGGCAACCCCTATGCCGGCACGCCAGTGCAGCACGGAAGCTTTGGCCACGCCCCGATGCCATCGCGCGGGATTGACCCGAGCCAGTCGATGCACCGGCCGCTGGGATTTGGCGAGCCGGTGCAGGCCGTGTTCGAGACGGGTCCAAGCGCGGACAGCCGCGTCGGCGTGATGGAAGCAGCGCCGGAACTGCTCGCCAATCCGCTTGGTGCGGCGCGAGCGCAGGTGCATGGCAATTATATCGTGGCGCAGACTGAGGACTCGCTGGTCATTGTCGACCAGCACGCGGCGCATGAGCGTCTGGTTTATGAAGCCCTGAAGACCTCGCTGCACGCGCGCGCCCTGCCCGCGCAGATGCTGCTGCTCCCTGAGATCGTTGATCTGCCGGCAGACGATGTGGACCGGCTGGCCACGCATGCCGAGACGTTGAAGCAATTCGGTCTCGGCATTGAACGGTTCGGTCCCGGCGCGATTGCGGTGCGCGAAACGCCGGCGATGCTGGGCGAAGTTGATGTGCAGAACCTGTTGCGTGATCTTGCCGACGAGATTGCTGACCATGACACGGTGGATGGCCTCAAGGCGCGGCTCGACCGCATTGCCTCGACCATGGCCTGCCACGGTTCGGTGCGCTCGGGCCGCCTGATGAAGCCTGACGAGATGAATGCGCTGCTGCGCCAGATGGAAGCAACGCCAGGCTCGGGCACCTGCAACCACGGTCGCCCGACCTATATCGAGCTTAAGCTGGCCGATATCGAACGCCTGTTCGGACGAAGATGATCGCCCCCTTGTGCCTCCGTTGCCGCCCCCGTTGCGACCACAAGGCGCATTCGCTAAGAGATGGCCATGAACCGCTTTGAGGGACCCGGCGCGCGCGAGGCGCGGCTACGCTATCTGGATGGAGACTTTCAGGTCACCAGCCCCGGCGCTTTCGTGCGTTGTGCGGTAACGGGCGAGTCGATCCCGCTGGACGAGTTGCGCTACTGGAGTGTGGCGCGGCAGGAACCCTATCTCGATGCGGAGACGTCCCTGCGCCGCGAGATCGAAGCCGACCCAGCGCTGCGCAGCCGCTAACCGCTAGCGGCTCCGAATTTGCGCCGCTGATAGGCGTCCGCAGTGTCCTGAATGATGCGAGCAGGCACACCGGGCTCCTCAAATCGCGCCGCGATCTTCAGCACCAGCAGCCGCTCCAGGAAGCCTTTTGGCAGCAGGCTGGCGGTCAGGCGCACGTAATCCTTCTCGGTCGTCACCAGCCGCAGCCCTTGTTTCCTGGCTTCTGCATCGAGTTCCTGCAGCTGTTCGCGCGTGAAAACGTGGTGGTCCGGAAAGCTGCGTGCCTCGACCACCTCCCCGCCCTGCTGTTTCAAGGAATCATAAAAGCGCCGTGGATGGCCGATGCCAGAGAATGCAAGGAGCCGCTGCCCCGCGACCCAGCCGGCATCAACGGGACAGGCTGCGGCGTTGAACACAGGCTTGGCCGCACGCGCCGCATAGCGGACCATGCGCTCTGCGGCATTTCCCTCCCCCATGCGCACAATAGCGTCCGCACGGCGCAGTTGCGCGCCAATCGGCGCACGCACCGGGCCTGCCGGAATGACCCTGCCGTTGCCAACGCCATGGCGCGCATCGATCAGCAGCAGCGCGTAGTCGTAGGCGAGCCGTGCGCTCTGGAAGCCGTCATCCATGATCAGGAAATCGCAGCCGTATCGCACCAGCATCTGCGCGGCATCGATGCGCTTTGGCGAGACGGCGACCGGCGCATGCCGGGCAAGCAGCAATGGCTCGTCGCCTACGTCAGCGGCGGTGTCGTGCTCAAGGTCAACCAGATGGGCCTTGCGCTGCCTGCCGCCGTGGCCGCGCGACACCACGCCCGGGTTGAAACCCGCAGCGCGCGCTGCCGCCGTCATTGCGATGGCCACCGGCGTCTTGCCTGTTCCGCCTACAGTGAGGTTGCCCACGCACAGGACCGGCGCATCGGCGCCTGGAGCATCCTTGCGCGACATTCGTCTCGCCGCAACTGCCCCATAGATCGCTGCGGCAGGGCCAAGAGCCCTTGCGCGCCAGTCCACCGGTTTCCACCAGAACGGGGGCGCTTCGCTCGCCACCTCAGCTCCTGCCCAGATCCTTCAGGCGTGATTTCACAATCAGCGGCCTGATGAACGGGTCGAGCACCTTCATGGTGCGATCAAGCGTACCACTCATTTCCTGCACGGTCGCGATGCCGGCAGACATCATGGCCTGGCGTACGGGAGCGTTTTTCAGCAGATGATTGATCGCCTTCGCGAGCGACTTGTCGTCAGGCACGAGGCGGGCTGCGCCAGCAGTGACAAGCTTTGAATAGGCTTCCCGGAAGTTTTGCACGTTCGGGCCCGAGAGAACCGCAACACCGGCCATTGCCGGTTCCAGCGGGTTGTGGCCGCCGGTCGATGTAAGGGATTTTCCGACGAAGCATATCCCCGTAAGGCCAAGATAAAGTCCCATCTCTCCCAGACTATCGCCAAGAAACACGTCTGTCTCGGCAGAAATCGGTATTCCACTGCTGCGGCGCACCACCTTCAGGCCCTTTGCTGCCATCATCGCGGCAATTGTCTCGGCACGTTCCGGGTGACGGGGAACGACGATGGTAAGCAGCCCCGGATGATGTTTCCTCAGGACGAGCTGGACGTCAGCAGCCACCTGTTCCTCACCATCATGCGTTGATGCCGCGAGCCAGGTTGGACGACCGGCGATCTGCGACTGCAGCTTTGCCAGCACGTTCTCGTCGACCAGTGGCAATTGCGCGTCGGCCTTCAGATTGCCCGAAACCGACACCGGACGGGCACCAAGCTCTGCATAGCGCTCGCCATCCTGATCGGACTGGGCAATGACATGCGCGAAATGCTCGAAAAGCGCCTCTGCCAGATGCTGGCGCTTCGTCCAGCGCGCGAAGCTTCGATCCGAGAGCCGGCCGTTGACGAGGATTTGCGGGATCTGCCGCCGCGCCAGCTCCTGTATGGTAACTGGCCATATCTCGGATTCGGCAACGATCGCGAGGTCAGGTCGCCAGTGATCCAGGAAGCGCGACACCGCCGGCTTCAGGTCGAGCGGCACGTATTGATGGATAAGCTTGCCGTTGAACCGATCCTTCGCCAGTTGGGCAGAGGTGACGGTACCTGTCGTCAGGACAAGCTTGACGCCATAGCTCAGGAGACGCTCGATCAGGGGCGCTACCGCCAGTGTCTCGCCGACGCTTGCGGCATGGACCCAGATCAGCGATCCATCCGGGCGCGCCACGCCTGACTTGCCATAGCGCTCGCCGCGGCGGGCACCCTCTTCCTTGCCCTTACCGACCCGCCAGGCAACGTAGCTGCCGATAAACGGATAGACGACAGAACCAGCCATCCGGTAGGCTGACAGCATCAATCTTGCGCGCTTCTGGCTCATGCCCGACCGTCGACCAGTTGATAGACCTCGGCGGTCGCCTTGTTCAGGCCGGCGGTCAGCGCCAGACGCGCTGCCTCGACCTGTTCAGGCGTCGCCTTTGCCGGGACATATATCGCCTCGCCGCGCACGATGCCGGCGCGCCCGAAAGGCAAATTGATGGTGGTCTTGTCCCAGGATTTCTCGAGCACCTTGCGGCGGCTGGTCGCCATTGCGACGGGCACAATGGGGCGACCGGAAAGCTGAGCCAGCAGGATGATGCCGCTGCCGGCATCACGCGGTGTTCCGTGAGGAATATCGGCGATCATGCAGGCATTCTTGCCGGCGTCGAGCGCCTTCTTCATGGCAACGAGTGCGCGCGCACCGCCCTTGTCGAAATTGTCCGATCCCTGGCGCCCGCCCGAGCCCCGGATGGTTTCGATGCCAAAGCGCTCGATGACCTGAGCATTCAGTTCGGCATCCGCGCTGCGCGATACCAGCGCGACCAGCGGTCGCTTCATTTTGTAGAACACCGGCGCCATGATGTGCTGACCGTGCCAGAGCGCGATGATGCCGGGTTCCTCGGCGCCGTAGGAAGAGCGCAAATCGAGTGACCCTTTGACCAGCGGATTGGTCGCGCCGACCAGGCGCAAAAACTGCGTCAGCAGGAAGGTGATCGCTGCCTTGACAAAACGCGACTGTGCGAGGGGTTTACGAATACGTCGCCACAGCAGCTTTACCGGACCTTGCCGTTTTTGGGGCTGCTTGCGGGGCTGGTCGGCTGACGCCTCTGCCCCGTCATTTCCGGCGGTCATGACTCCTTGCCGGCCGACGTTTCCGGATCAAGCAGACGGTGCAGATGCACGACGTAGTAGCGCATGTGCGCGTTGTCGACGCTGCCCTGCGCCTTGGCTTTCCAGGCCGCATGCGCCGACTGGTAGTCGGGGTAGATGCCCACAATGTCGAGTTCGTCGAGGTTGCGGAAGTCAGTTCCGCGCAGGTTCTTGAGTTCGCCGCCGAACACAAGGTGCAACAATTGTTTGCCGGATTTTTCTTCGGCCATATCCGTATCCACAGTTCCGAAAATCAGTTGATTATCTGCTGCTATTTTAGCCGCAGTTCAAGCCGCGCCCAAGCGTTATCACCCGCTATGCGACATGATGACTGCCGACATCTGCGCCAGCAATTCACCGCTGCCTGCCGCAAGCGCGCCATGGCTGGTGATCTCCGCACCATATGCCGGGACGCCGCCTTGCCGGTTGACCAGCTGTCCGCCGGCTTCTTCCAGCAACAGGGCAGCTGCGGCGAGATCCCAGTCACGCGCATTCGGTTTCACGAATGTGCCATCCAGCCTGCCCGAGGCGATCAGCGCCAGCCGGTAGGCAAGCGAGGGGATATAGCCGGCATGCCTGCACCGCGCGCGCAACTCTTCAGGCAATCGATCATAGAACTTCTCTGGTCCGCCGATCTCGTACCTGGTAGCGTCGCGGCGCACCGAAATCTTGCGGTCGTTCATCCATGCGCCCTGCCCGCGCGCAGCCCAGAAATGCTCGCCCGCTGCCGGACAATCGAGCGCGCCAACCAGCGACCGGCCGTCCTCCACAATCGCCACTGACACGCCCCAGGTCTTGCGCCCGTCGAGAAACCCGCGCGTGCCGTCTATCGGATCGACGATGAAGGTTCGCCGTGCCTTGAGGCGCGCGGCTGAATCGGCAGTTTCTTCTGACAGCCATCCGTATTCAGGGCGCGCTGCCGTCAGCGTTTCACGCAGATATTTGTCCGCGGCGTAATCTGCCTCGCTGACCGGCGACTGGCCATCTTTCAGCCAGACCTCCGGCTTTTTGCCGAAATAGCGCATGGCAATGCGGCCGGCCTCAACCGCCGCAGTGCGGATCAGGGCAAGGTCTTCATCAACTGCCGGCAAGCGTCATCGCCTCAATCAGCAAGGTGGGGGCGGCTGTGCCGAAACTCCGGTCGACATCACTGGCCGGAACCATCTTCAGAAACATGTCCTTCAGGTTCGACGCGATAGTCACCTCCGAAACCGGGAAGGTCAGTTCGCCATTCTCGATCCAGTAGCCGGAAGCGCCCCGGCTGTACTCACCGGTCACCATGTTAACGCCATGGCCAATAACTTCAGTGACATAGAAGCCGGATTTCAGATTTCGAATCATGTCTTCGGGCGACATGTTGCCCGGCTCGATCGCCAGATTTGTCGAAGACGGGCTCACCGATGACGCGGCGCGAACGCCCCGGCCATTGGTTGTCAGTCCAAGTTCGCGCGCCGCCGAGGTAGAGAGGAACCAATGGTTCAGAACCCCCTTGTCGATCATCACCAGCGGCTGGCCAGCTACACCCTCTCCATCGAAGGGGCGCGAGGACGGGCCACGCACCTTTTGCGGCTCATCGGTCACGGTGATGGACGAGGCGGCGACCTGTTTGCCCATCATGTCGCGCAGGAAGCTGGTCTTGCGCGCGACCGAAGCGCCATTGATCGCGCCGGCGATATGCCCGGCAATGCCGCGCGCCACGCGCGGGTCGAAGATCACGTCAACGGTCCCGGTTGGAACCTTGCGCGGGTTGAGGCGGCGCACAGCACGCTCACCGGCGTTGCGACCGATAATCCCGGGCTTCTCCAGGCCAGAATAATGCAGGCGCGATGAAAAGTCGGAGTCGCGCTCCATGCCGGTGCCTTCACCGGCAACGGCGCTGACCGAGCGGCCGAAGCGCGAAGCCCGGTAGTGCCCCAGGAAGCCGTGAGAAGTCGCCAGGACCAGACCGCCCGAGCCGGCGCTTGCGCCGCTGCCGGTGATGTTGGTGACGCCTTTGACGCCCAGGGCTGCCTCTTCCATCGCGAGCGCCACCTCGGTCAATTCAGCGGCGCTGACCACAGTGTCGTCAAACAGATCGAGGTCGCGCACCTCTTTCGCCAACATTGCGGCGTCGGCGAGGCCCTGAACCGGGTCCTCCGGCGAGACCTTTGCCATGGCAACGGCGCGCTCGGCGAGCTTTGCCGGATCTGAGGCGGCGGTCGACGAGACGCTGGCGACCCGCTTGCCGACGAATACCCGCAACGAGACGTCGTCGGATTCCGACGCGTCTGTGCTCTCCACCTTGCCCAGCCGGACGGATACCGAGGTCGATCGGCTGATCACAGCTACCGCGTCGGCAGCGTCTGCACCGGCACGCTTGGCGGCCTCGACAAGTGCGAAGACACGGTCATTCAGGCTGTTGTTTCCGGTGTTTTGCTTCATAGGGAATCCGTTGGCCGAACTGGCCACGCACCATCTATGACCTGCAACCGGCTGGTGCAAGGATTGCGCGGGCTGTAAAGCAGGCGACGATGTCCAACACGCCTTCCAGCGACTCAGCAAAATTCGTCACCGGCTCGACGATGCGGCATGTGTTGACGATGACTGTCACCGCCTCAATCGGCCTGATCGCGGTGTTTGCGGTGGACATGCTGAACCTGTTCTACATCTCCATGCTGGGTGTGCAGGAACTGGCGGCAGCCATCGGTTTTGCCTCGACACTGATGTTCTTCATGCTGTCCATCGCCATCGGGCTGACCATCCCGACTGCCGCGCTGGTCGGACGCTGCCTCGGTAAAGGCGACCGCAAGGCAGCAGCCGAAATGGGCGGCGCGTCGATGTTGTTCATGGCGCTCGTCTCCATCATCACGACCGCTGCGATCTGGCCGTTCCTGCGGCCACTGCTCGAACTGCTCGGCGCCAAAGGCGAGACGCTGGAACTCGGCCTGCGCTATCTCAACATCACCATGGCATCGACGCCACTGATGGCGCTCGGCATGTGCGCGACAGGCATTCTGCGCGGTGCAGGCGATGCGCGCCGTTCGATGTATGTGACACTGCTTAGTGCGGTTGCGACCGCGATCCTCGACCCGATCCTGATCTTCGGTTTCAAGCTCGGGCTTGATGGTGCTGCGATCTCCACGGTGCTGACGCGCATCGTGATGTTCGCTGTCGGCTGGTATGGCGCGCGCGTCATCCACGGCCTGCTGTCCTGGCCGACCGGGCCTGAACTCAAGGCGGCAGCCAGGCCGTTCTTCAGCATCGGCGTGCCGGCAATCCTCACCCAGCTCGCGACACCTGTCGGCAACGCCTACACAATGGCTGTGCTGGCGCAGTTCGGCGACGATGCGGTCGCGGCGATGGCGGTGATTGGTCGCCTTGTGCCCGTCGCCTTTGTCGCATTGTTTGCGGCATCTGGCGCCATCGGCCCGATCCTGGCGCAAAATGTCGGTGCGGGGCGGTTCGACCGGCTGCGGCAAGCCCTCAAGGATGCGCTGATCTTCGTGGGTATCTACGCCGTTGTCGTGTGGGCGTTGCTGGCGCTCTTCGCACAACAGGTCGTAGATCTGTTCGGGGCCGATGCACTGGCGCGCGATCTGATCGTGTTCTTCTGCACTTTTGTGGCCGGGCGCTTCCTGTTCGAGGGCGCGATCTTCGTCACCAGCGCCTCATTCAACAATCTAGGCTACCCGCACTACTCGACGATCCTGAACTGGGGGCGCTCGACGCTCGGCGTCATCCCGTTCGTCTGGGCCGGCGCACACTGGTACGGCGCTGAAGGCGCGCTGGCGGGTGCCGGGCTCGGTGTCATCGTGTTTGGCGTGATCGCGGTGATTTGGGGTCAGGTTGTGATCAACCGGGTCGTGGCGCGGGGCGAGGCACGCAAATCCGACGAGCCGCCCCCCGCCCCGCCGCCGTCGGCGCAATCACCGTTCTCGACGGGCAAGGCTGCGACACTTCAATAGGCCGCCGGCTCAGTAGTCCGGTGCGCCGTAGCGGGCCTTGATGGCGACGTCGATGGCGTGTTTCAGGTCGTCCTTGATCGACGCGGACTCGGTCATCACCTGATCGAATTTCAGGAAATCGAGCACGCGGAACTTCGAAACGGGCGGCCGCAGGAGAATCGCGGGGCTGGACTGCTTCAGCTTTTGTGCGATCACCGACTGCATGACCAACTGGCTCGCCCCGTACATGAGGTCGATGCGGCTCGGCACTCTCTTCTTGCCCTGCTCGGGCGCACCGACCACGTCGATAGCGATGGTGATGTCGGCCTTGTCCAGCACCAGATCATAGGGAACCGGGTTGTAGAACCCGCCGTCAATCAACAGACGGTCATCGCGAAAGATTGGCTCAAAGACAGCCGGCAGCGAGGCGGAAGCACCGATTGCCGAGATCAGGTCGCCCGAGTCCAGAACCTCCAGCTTGTGGCCATAGAAATCGGTCGCCGTCACCTCCAGCGGGATCTTCAACTCCTCGAAGGTCGACGGTACGGATTCAGGCAGGAAAGCGCGCAGGATGCGCTCGATGCTGAACGAACTGCGCAAGCCACTCCTTGCCTTCCAGACCCGCGCGGCAACGTCGGCCGGGCTGGTCAGGATCGTTTTTGCATGGTCGTGAATCTCCTTGCCCGATACGCCGGCCGCATAGGTCGCACCCATAATCGCGCCAATCGATGTGCCGGAGATCGCAACCGGCTTGATGCCGAGTTCGTCGATCACCTCCAGCACATGGATATGCGAAAGCCCCCTTGCCCCGCCACCGCCCAGGGCAAGTGCGAAGGTCGGGTCAGCGGTCCTGGACCTGTCGTTCATCACGGTGCCTTCTGTTCAGGGCCGACGGTGAGGACAGACGGCTCGACGTCGAGCAGGCGTTTTGCGACGGCATTCACCTGCTCCAGTGTGACCGCATTGATAAGCGAGTCGCGCCTGGTGATGTAGTCGATCCCAAGGTCGGCGACCTGCAGGCCGACCAGCGTGCGGGCAATTGCCGCCGACGAGTTCAGGTTGCCGATGGCGTAGGAGCCGATGACGTATTTCTTTGCGTCATCAAGCTCGGCCTGGGTCACACCCTTTGTCGCGACATCCGCGATCACCTGCCGCATCACGGCCAGCGTTTCCACCGCACGGTCCGAGCGGGTCGACGTCGAAACTGCCAGCAGGTTCGCGTGATCGGAGGTCGAGAGGCCCGAAGCGACGCTGTAGGCGAGGCCACGCTTCTCGCGCACCTCGGCAAACAGGCGCGAGGTGAACGAGCCGCCGCCCAGAATGTGGTTCATCAGATGACCGGCGAAGAACTCCGGATCCTTGCGCGCGAGACCCGGAAAAACCAGCTGCAGCGAGGTCTGCGGCAACTCGTACACAACGCTGACCTTCTCACCCAACTTCGGCGCGGTGTCCGCCACCTGCGTCAGGTTGGGCTTCTCGGGCAAGTCGCCAAAGACACGGTCAAGCACCGCTCCCAACGTTGCTGCATCAATTGCACCGACCACGCCGACCTTCAGCTTTTCGCGGGCAAACACCGACTTGTGGAAGGCCTTGAGATCGTCACGCGTGATGGTCTTCAGCGTCTCGGGTGTGCCCTGGGACCG
>CAYZQP010000020.1:17773-24775 GCA_964480545.1 uncultured Mesorhizobium sp.
TAGAGCGCCTGCGCCCAGCGCTCGCCCGCCTCGTAGTCCGGATCGCGTTGGCGCGCGATGATCCCGGAGGTGATCTGCGCACGCATCCGGTCGAGCGGGTTCTGGTCGAAGCGCGGCTGGTTGACGGCGAGCCGCAGCAATTCAAACGCCTCGTTCTTCTGGTCAGCCAGCATACGCATCCCACCCTCGAATGCATCGCGGTCTGCGCTGTAGCCCATCTCGGCGCCGGCATCGTCCAGCTTGATCTGATAGGCGTCGCTGTCGAGATCGCCGGCGCCTTCGTCGAACATCGCGGTCATCAGGTTGGCGAGGCCTTCCTTGCCGACCGGATCCTGCGTCGACCCGCCCTCGAACGAGAACCGGATCGCGATGATCGGAACGGTGTAGTCCTCAACCAGCCAGGCCTTCACGCCTTTGGGCGAAACGACCTCCTGGATTTTCACCTCGGCGCGTGCGGCAAGGGTCAGCAGCAGGACGACGCTGATCGCGGCGGCCAGCCGTGCGACAGCTAGAACAGGACGAGCAATCATTGGGCGGCCTCCGGCTTGGGCAGCAGGTAGCCGGAGACCGGCTGGCCTTGCGCCAGATATTTTGTCGCCGCAGCCTGCACCTGCGCCGGGGTCACTGCCTCGATGCGCGATGGCCACTCGTCAATGTCCTTGATGGTCAGCCCTACGGCCAGCGACGCGCCGTAGAGATTGGCCATGCCTGCCGAGTTGTCCCGGGCAAAGATGACAGAACGCAGATAGCGGGTCTTGGCGCGCGCCAGCTCATCAACTGTGACGCCGTCTTTCACGATCTTTGCGATCTCGCCATTGACTGCGTCTTCCAGCTTTTTCAGGTCCGCCGGGTTCTGCGGCGATCCATAGACACCGAAAGATGTCGCGTCATACTGACTGCCCTGGTAGAAGGCGCCGGCGCTCGAGGCCAGTTGCTGTTTGACGACGATTTCCTGGTAGATGCGGCTGCGGGTGCCTCCGCCGAGAATCTCTGACAGCAGATCCAGCGCCTCGGCCTCGCCGGGCGCGGCAGTGCGATAGGATGGCACGACCCAACGCGTGGAATAGCTCGGCCGGTTGATGCGCGAATCTGTCAGTGTCACCGTGCGGCTGGTATTCTGTTCGGGCTCCTGCGGGCGCACGCGCGGTGGCAGGTCCGGTCCGCGCGCCACCTTGCCATAGGTTTCCTCGGCAAGCTTGCGCACCTCATCGACATTGACATCGCCGGCAACCACGAGGATCGCGTTGTTCGGCGCATAGTAGCGATCATAGAAGGCGATCGCGTCCGTGCGGTTCAGTTGCTCGATCTCATGCTTCCAGCCGATGACCGGGATACGGTAGGGATGGTTCTGGTAGAGCGTGGCATCGACTTCCTCGTTCAACAGCGCGCTTGGCTCATTGTCGACGCGCGAACCGCGCTCCTCGAGGATAACATCGCGCTCCGGCACGATGACCTCGTCGGTCAGGGTCAGATTGCGCATCCGGTCCGACTCGTAGGTCATCATTGTCTGCAGTGCAGATGGCGCGACCGTCTGGATGTAGGCGGTGAAGTCATAGGACGTGAAGGCGTTTCCATCGCCGCCGATCTCGGCGATCTTGCGGTCGAACTCGCCGGCCGGATAGGTCTTTGTGCCCTTGAACATCAGGTGTTCGAAGAAGTGGGCGATACCGGATTTGCCCGGCGGTTCGTCGGCACTGCCGACCTTGTACCAGACCATATGCGTGACCACGGGCGCGCGGCGGTCGGGGATAACCACGACATCCATGCCGTTCGCCAGCTGGAAGTTTTCGACCTGCGCCTGTTTAGGTCGTTCGGTCTGCGCGAAGGCAGGGACGCTGAAGGCCAGCGTCAGGGCGAGGCCAAAGGCCCCAGATTTCAGATGTCTCACCCGGCCAAGCCTCCGGCAATGGAATTGTGCGCATGACTGTCGGCGATCTGTGGCGCGATGATGGCCAATCTCACCCGAACTCAAGAAGTCGTATCACTGTTTCGCCATAGCTGCGTTCGTCGGCCAGCGCAAAGCCTTCGACTGAACCAAATGCTGCACTGGCGACCTCTTCGACGACGCAGAGCGCGCCGGGGACCAGCCACCCGCCATCCCGTGCCGAGGCCAGAGCCAGCTCGCCGAGGCCCTTGCCGTAGGGCGGGTCAGCAAACAGCAGCGTGAAAGGCTGGATCGTACCGACATCGCCAAGCTTTGTGGCGTCCCGGCGAAAAATCTTCGTACGTCCCTGCAGGCCAAGCGCCTCGACATTGTCGCGGATCAGTCCCCTGCCCTGTGCCGATTCCTCTATGAAGATGCACTGCGCTGCGCCGCGTGACAGCGCCTCGATACCGAGGGCACCTGTACCGGCAAAGAGATCCAGCACGCGTGCGCCTTCAAGTGGCTCGCCCTGGCGATGCACCAGAACGTTGAACAAGGCCTCGCGGGTGCGATCAGTGGTTGGCCGGATCGCCTGATCACGCGGCGTCGCCAGCGGACGCCCGCGAAACTCTCCCCCGACAATCCGCACGATCAGCCCTTGCGTGGCGGCTTGCCGCGTGGCTTGCCACCAAAGCCTCCGCCGGGCCTGTCGTTGCGACCTTCACTCCGACCGTCACCCCGGGGCGGACGTGAGCCGCCCTTCGATGCGCCGTCGCGCTTGGCTGCGGCGCGGTCCGAAGCACGCTGCTTCGGCTTTGCGCCGGGTGCCATCCAGACATTGGCGCGGCGCGGTGCTGGCGGCTCGAACGATGTCTCATCCTCCCCGCGCTTGCCACCTGGCTTGCCGCCACCGCTTCTGCCGGCTGGCTTGTCGCCAAATTTCCCGCGCGGCGGTCCGTCGCGGCGTGGCGGGCGATCTCCTCGTTCCGCTCGCTCGGGGCGATCCCCACGCTCACTGCGATCTGGCCTGCCCTCATGCGGACTTGTCGTCAGGCGGTCGCGCAGCTCCTCACGGGCGCGCTCGCGATCCCGGCGAAAACCTTTCACCAGGCCGCCTTCGCCGACATTCACCTCACGTGGACGGCGCACCGGTTTAGCATCGTCGAACCGCTTCTCCTCGCCTCGCCGCACCGGCTTGTTGGAGAAGGGTCTGGCAATATCGGCCTCGAAATTCGCGCCGGATTCCTCGATCAGCTTGTCGCCAAGCTGGTCGCGCAAAGTGCGGCCACGGATTTCCATGACGTGCCCCTCTTCCAGCTCACCGAGCTGAAACGGGCCGTAGGACACGCGGATGAGACGATTCACCTCCAGCCCCAGTGCGCCGAGGATGTTCTTCACCTCGCGGTTCTTGCCTTCGCGCAAACCGACGCTCAGCCAGGCGTTGGTGCCCTGCTCACGCTCCAGCGACGCCTCTATCGCGCCGTAGAACACGCCTTCGACGGCGATGCCTTCTTTCAGGCTCGCCAGTTGCTTCTCGTCGACCTTGCCGTGCACGCGCACGCGGTAGCGCCGCATCCAGCCGGTGGCCGGCAATTCGAGCACACGCGACAGTCCGCCGTCATTGGTCAGCAGCAGCAGGCCCTCGGTGTTGATGTCGAGGCGGCCAACCGTCATCAGGCGCGGCAGCCCTTCGGGCAGCACGTCAAACACCGTCTTGCGGCCCTCGGGATCGCGGTTGGTCGTGACCAGGCCTGCGGGCTTATGGAACAGGAACAGCCTGGTGCGTTCGATGGCCGGTATCTCGTTGCCGTCGACCTCGATGCGGTCATTGTGCGCAACATTGAACGCCGGGGTGTCCAGCACGCGGCCATTCACCTTGACGCGCCCCTGCGCGATCAGGTCCTCGGCGTCACGACGCGACGAGATGCCGGCGCGGGCCAGCCGCTTGGCGATGCGCTCGGGCTCTGCGGTCGAAGCCGCAGCATCGTCGCGGCGCGGGCGCGGGGTGAAACTGCGCTCGCCATCACGGCGCGGCGGGCGATCACCATCGAACTTGCGCGGGCCACGAGCCTCGCCATCGCGCGGCTTGAACGTGCGTTCGCCCTCGCGGCGCGGTGGACGGTCACCGTCAAACTTGCGTGGGCCACGAGCCTCGCCATCGCGCGGCTTGAACGTGCGCTCGCCATCAAAGCGCGCTGGCCGGGGGCGCGGAGCCTCGCCGCCCGCTTCCTCGCGCTCACGTCTGCCGGGGCGCTTGCCATAATATTTCGGCAGGCCGTCCTCGCGGCGCGGACCATTTTCGTCGCGTGGAGGGCGATCGCCATCGGGCCGGCGCGGTTTGTACGAGGAGCGGCCCTCGCCATCGCCAGTGCGTTCGCGAAATGGTTTGCGGTCTGCGCCTTCGCCGCGATCGGCAAAGCTGCGCTTCCTGGGCGCAAAGCCCTCACCGCCGCGGTTTGGCCTGCCAGCCTCGCCGCCCGCGGGGCGGTCACTGTTGCTGCGCTTGCGCGGCGCGTCGCCGTCAGCCCGCTTGGCGTATGGCTTGTCGGCGCGGAATGGCTTGCGCTCGCCGTCGGCCTTCGGTCCGGGCTTCGGCGCATAGGGGCGCCTGGCGTCATCCCGGTTTCCGCCTGCTGTGGCGCGCGGCGGCTTCCCGCCCCGGGGTCTTTTTCGATCGTCGTCCATATGGCCCTTCAGCTTTCGCGCGGGTAGATAGCAGCAACGCAGGATTCACGCGAGGAGAATTGCGGTGGCAAATCGCCCCGATTTCATGGAACTGGCGCTGGATGAGGCCCGCGCCGCCGCCATTCGAGGTGAGGCACCTGTCGGCGCCGTCATTGCGGTTGGTGGCGCGGTGATCGCCCGGGCCGGCAATCGCACGCGGGAACTCAACGATCCGACCGCTCATGCCGAGATGCTGGTCATTTCGCAGGCGGCACGCTCGCTCTCTGTCGAGCGCCTGAATGATGCCGACCTCTATGTCACGCTGGAACCCTGCACCATGTGCGCCGGAGCCATCGCCCATGCGCGTTTGCGCCGCCTCTATTTCGGCGCGACGGATGAAAAAGGTGGTGCGGTGGTCAGCGGTGTCCGCTTCTTTGCCTCGCCAACCTGCCATCACGCGCCAGACGTTTATGGCGGGATAGCCGAAAGCGAGTCAGCGGACCTGCTGCGGAACTTCTTCCGGTCGCGACGCGTCTGACTTCAGAACGGCCTATAGGCCCGGGATATAGTCGCGCCAGCTCTTCTTTCCGGCCTTCTTGCGCGCTTCGGCCGCAACGCGGCGCTCCTTCTTCCACTCGTCCTCTCCGATGTCACCGACGGGCGCGCTTGCTGCCGGCTGGCGATAGTCGAGCGGAGGCTCGGAAAGATATTTGCGTGAGTTAGGGCTGCCCTGATTCTGTTCCTGAAGCCGGCGCTTGATCTCCTCGCGGCGCGACGTGTTGGGGGCCTGCTCGGTGCCTTCACGGAAACGCGGCGATTCACCGACGCGCCCCTGGTTGGCCGCCGCAGCAACCTGGATCTGCTCTACCTCATCGCTTGCGACAGGACCATTCTCAACCGTACGCGACTGCCCACCACCGCGGTTGCGGGCGTCAACCTCCTCGCGCACGCGGACGCGGCGCTCTTCCGGCGATTCCACCCAGTCGGGATTGTCGACACTTGCAACAGACTCCTGGGGCGCGGGCAGCGGCGCATTGCGCGAGCCCTCGGAGCGCACCAGCTCAGGGCGCGGCGCATAGTTTATCGGCGCCTTGCGCTCCGGAATCGGCTTGGCAATGTTGGACACGTCTTCCAGCAGTTGCACGCCAGCCGTCTTGTCCGTGCCATAGGTCGGCGATGACATGCATCCCGATGCAAGAACAATCGAGGCGAGGACCGAAGTCGAGGCGAGCGCACGACGGTCAAGCAGGGTGTAAAACGTCACGGTTGCTGCCTTTATTCCTGACGCCGGGTAAATTCCGACGATGAAAACCTGCTGTTGCGGTAGAATCCGGCGACAATTTGGCGCTCGAAGCTCAGTCCATACATATCCGAAACGGCGTGGCGGGGCAATGTCGCCCCGCTCACGCTGTGTTTTAACCCGTTACAGGCGACCAAGTGCCTGCAATTCGTGCAAAGCCGCCGCATCGCGTGCGGAGACTTCGGGGAATTCCGGGTCCGAGCCGACATCATCCGTGTAGCGCCAGGAGCGCGCGCACTTCACCAGCCCCTGCTCTTCTGACAGCTGGACGTCGACGGAGACCCCATTCTCGGTGAACGCATCAGCCGGTGCTGCGCCCGTGGCGTATTTCACGCCCGAGGTGATGCACATTTCGGCGAATTCATCGGCAGAGATGAGGCTCACAAAACCTTTGTCGGCCAGATAAACCACCGGCACCGCCTCCAAGGACGAGC
Organism: uncultured Mesorhizobium sp.; assembly: GCA_964480545.1. Taxonomy (GTDB): domain Bacteria; phylum Pseudomonadota; class Alphaproteobacteria; order Rhizobiales; family Rhizobiaceae; genus Mesorhizobium_G. The sequence goes on from CAYZQP010000020.1 coordinate 24,036, forward strand.
CGACGCGCTTCCTGGCACGCTCGAGCTCCAGTGCGCCGGTGACAGCCGAACGCACCTGCCGGATCTTCTCCCACTTCGCGTCGAGCGCATCATTGCGCCATTCTGCCGGGATCGCCGGGAACTGCGTCAGATGCACCGAGCGCGCGTCCGGGTGACGGTCCAGCCAGGCCTCTTCGGTCGTGAAGGGCAGCAGCGGTGCCCACCACTTCACCAGGCATTCGAACAGGTGGCGCACCACCTGGATCGAGGCCTTGCGGCGCAGGCTCGATGGCGCGTCGCAATAGAGCGCGTCCTTGCGAATATCGAAGTAAAAGGCCGACAGCTCGACATTCATGAAATCCAGCAAGCCCTTGCTGATGCGCTTGAAATCAAACGCATCATAGGCGTCGCGCACCACCTGATCGAGCTCTGCCAGCCGGTGCAGCATCAGCTGCTCCAGTTCAGGCATCTCGCTCAGCGGCAGCTCGGTTCCATCATCATGTGCGAGCGTGCCGAGCATCCAGCGGATCGTGTTGCGGAACTTGCGGTAGGCATCGACATTGGTCTGGATGATCGTCTTGCCGAGGCGCTGATCTTCCCAATAGTCGGTCGTGGCAACCCACAGACGCAGGATATCCGCGCCGGACTGCTTGATGACGTCCTGCGGCGACACTGAATTGTTCAGCGACTTCGACATCTTCTTGCCGTCCTCGGCCATGGTGAAGCCATGGGTGACAACGGTGTCATATGGCGCCCGCCCC
>CAYZQP010000021.1:0-1269 GCA_964480545.1 uncultured Mesorhizobium sp.
TGGCGACGACGATGCACTGGTTGCCGAACTCGTCGGCGGCCTCGGCGACAAAGTCCGGGTTCTTCACCGCAGTGGTGTTGACCGACACCTTGTCAGCGCCAGCCAGAAGCAGCTTTCGGATATCCGCCACCTGACGCACACCGCCGCCAACGGTCAGCGGCATAAAGCAATGCTCGGCGGTGCGGGCGACGATATCAAAAATGGTTTCGCGATTGTCGGAGGAGGCTGTGATGTCGAGAAAGCAGAGCTCGTCCGCACCGGCGGCATCATAGGCCTTGGCCGCCTCGACAGGGTCGCCGGCGTCGATCAGATCGACGAAGTTCACGCCTTTGACGACGCGACCGCCCTTGACGTCCAGGCAGGGAATTACGCGCGCTTTAAGGGTCATGTGGGTCTCTGCTGCTTTGGCCGCCGGGCGGATACCACGAAGGGCGCGCGGGCGCAGTAGTTTTGTTGACGTGCCGCGATGCCCTGACTGCAGGTGGGCCTGACTGCAGGTGGGGTGGCAAGTCGAGTCTGATTGTCATATATGGGACTGACACATTTTTGAGACCCGCGCAGGCGGATTGCCAATGAACAGCCTCGACCTCCCCGGCCGGCCGGAAGATACCCGTATCGTCGTTGCGATGTCGGGCGGCGTCGATTCGTCTGTAGTGGCAGGCCTTCTCCACCGCCAGGGCTATCAGGTGATCGGTATCACCCTGCAGCTTTACGATCATGGCGCAGCGACACACCGCACCGGCTCCTGTTGCGCCGGCCAGGACATTGCCGATGCGAAGCGCGTTGCCGAGACGCTGGGCATTCCGCACTATGTGCTGAACTATGAAAGCCGTTTCCGGCAGGCTGTCATCGACTCCTTTGCCGACAGCTACATTGCCGGGGAAACGCCAATCCCATGCGTGTCCTGCAACCAGACTGTGAAGTTTGCCGACCTGCTGCAGACGGCGCGTGAGCTTGGCGCTGATGCGCTGGCCACAGGCCACTACATTCGCAGCGAGCAGAATGGCGCGCATCGTATCCTGCTCAGGCCGGTCGACGCTGACCGTGACCAGAGCTATTTCCTCTTTGCCACAACCCAGGACCAGGTCGACTACCTGCGCTTCCCGCTTGGCAGCATGTCGAAGCCCGAGGTGAGGGCACTGGCCGAAGAGATGGGGCTGGTGGTTGCCGCCAAGCCCGACAGCCAGGACATCTGCTTCGTGCCGCAGGGCAAGTATGCCGATATCATCGCCAGGTTGCGACCGCATGCGGCGACGCCGGGCGAGGTCG
>CAYZQP010000021.1:1279-8535 GCA_964480545.1 uncultured Mesorhizobium sp.
TCCCGCCGTAACCGCCGATTTCGACATCGTGCATCTCGACGGCCGGGTGCTTGGACGCCATGACGGCGTGCTGCACTACACGATCGGGCAGCGCCGCGGTCTGGGTATAGCCTCGGGAGAGCCGCTTTATGTGCTTCACCTCGACGCCGAGAGGGCGCGTGTCGTGGTCGGGCCGAAGGAGGCGCTGGAAACCCGGCGCGTCTATCTGCGCGATGTGAACTGGCTCGGCGATACGTCGCTCGGCGAGACGCCCGCCACAGGTCTCGAGCTGTTTGCAAAGGTGCGCTCAACGCGCCCGCCGCGCCCGGTGACGCTTCACCACAGGGATGGCCAGACGTGGGTCGATCTTGCCGCCGGCGAAGCGGGCGTCGCCCCGGGGCAGGCCTGTGTGCTCTATAGCGATGACGGTAACGAGGCCCGGGTGTTTGGCGGCGGGTTTATCGAGCGCTCACAGCGCAGCGACGAGGCCGAAACCATGCTTGGTCGTTTGCGTGCCAGCGCAGCCTGAAACGATTACTGCCTGGCCGAGGAATGGGTCACAGTGCCTGCGGTGAGTATTTCGAGAACCGCGATGGCTTCCTCGCCACTGGTGCGCGGTGGTTCGCGCGTCTCGATGCAGTGCAGGAAGTGTTCGAGTTCGCGCGTCAGCGGCATTCCCTGCTCGACGGGAACGTATGAAGGCTCGTTATTCGTAAACGCCCAATGCCCGCTGTCCTGCCAGACCGCATGCCGGTAAACGGCCAGCTTGCGACCCCACGGCTCGACATCATCAAAAACCGCCATGGCCCGGGTTCCGACAACCGTCAGCCGGCGCTCCCGGTAGGGATTGAGACGTGAGGCAAACAGGTGGCTGCGCACGCCGTTCGGGAATCTCATGTGAAGGTGAGCAAAATCGCTGAGATGATCCAGCAGCGCCGCACCCTCGCCGCGGATCTCGACCGGTTTGACGCCGGTAATCGCGAGGATCATTGACAGATCATGCGGCGCGAGATCCCACAGCGCATCGTTTTCCGTATGAAACTTGCCCAGACCAAGACGGTGCGAGTGGATGTAGCGAACGTCGCCCAGTTCTCCGGCATCGATAAGCGCCTTCAACTGCTCGAACGCCGGGTGGAAGCGCAGCACATGCCCGACCATGAACACCCGCTTCTGCTCGTGGGCTGCCGCGACAGTAGCGACAGCATCTGGCACGGTCAGCGCGATGGGCTTCTCGACGAGCACATCCTTGCCACCCATGATGGCCCGCCGCGCGGATTCAGCGTGAAACTGAGGTGGCAGTGCCATCACAATGGCATCGATTTCGTCGTGCTCGAACAGGTCATCCGGGTCGATGACGAGGCAGTCCTGATCGCTGGCAAAGCCCTCCGCGCGCGGGCGATTTGCGTCCGACTCTGCATGGAGCACACCCATGGACGCCAGGGTCCGGATGTGATTTGCCCCCCAATATCCGCATCCGAGAACGGCGATGCGCTTCTTCATCTAAATCTGAACCTGAATGATGTGGGGCTGACATAGCGAGGCGCAGCAGCGAACTCAACCCCGGCCAGGAGATTCGTCAGGGGGTCCGGCGCACCCGTGCGGAGGCCTAACGATTGATTCACAGACGTTAGTTTTGGATTACCGGGGACTTAGCCATTTTTTAAAGCTGTTGCGCTAGGGTTCACCGGGTTGTGGGTTTTGCGTTGAGTTTGAGAGTTGCATGACCGATTTGGTTAGACCGCGCGTGAAGTATGTCATTGGTCCGGACGGAAGTCCGCTGACCATTGCTGATTTGCCCCCCTCTAATACGCGCAGGTGGGTAATCAGGCGCAAGGCGGAAGTTGTTGCCGCTGTGCGCGGCGGACTGTTGAGCCTTGAAGAGGCCTGCACCCGCTACAAGCTGACGACCGAGGAGTTTCTTTCCTGGCAGGCGTCAATCGAAGAGTTCGGCCTGGCCGGTCTTCGCACTACCCGTATCCAGCAATACCGGCACTGATTTCCGGTCCGGATATCCGGGTTAGCCATATCCTGACGATTCCCTGGCAGTCGTCCACACTCGCATGACGCGAAATCGTATTTGATGCGGTCTCGTGGGTTGCATTTCTGAATACAATTCGTCAGAAAGCAGCCATAGGGGGTGGTCGGCTTGGGACGGGTCGACCTGTCTGAACAGGCGGGATGTATGGTCGACAGGGGAGACGGAGAATTCGCTGAAAGGTCGGCGGAGCTTCTCGCGGCGCTTGCAAACACGAAACGTATTGCAATTCTCGGCTTTCTGCTGGAGGGCGAGCTTCCGGTAAATGACATAGCCGAACGCGTCCATCTCAGCCAATCTGCGCTTTCGCAACATCTTGCCAAGCTCCGTAAACTGGATCTGGTCAAAACCAGACGCGACAGGCAGATGATCTATTACTCATGCAATGCGCCCCAGGTGCGCAAGATCTACACTGCGCTGCAGGAACTTTTTCCCTGAGCTCCAAGGCGCTTTGGCGCAGCCTGCATGAGTCCAACGATTGAACTGATCTGTATGCAATGCGGCTGATCTCTGGCGTCTGGCACCGGTCGTTCAGCGAACGACCGGTCCAGTCTGGCGATCACGCAAAATGTCCCGGATCGGCGGGGCTCGGTCGAGGCGAGGCTCGCGCCGGGGCTCCACACGCGGTTCTCTCGGCAGGCGTCTCGGGACATCCAGGATGCGTGGATCAATCTGCACCGGCGGGCGGCAGGCGCCGTTGATGACACGTGTGCCGCGCGGGCAGAAACATTGCCCGTTGTGCAGGATCTGCCCCGGTATCGCACAGCCGCGAACCGGCGGCGGGCGATCGATCGGAGGAGGGCGATCCAGCACTGCGCGGCGGCACGCACCGTCAATCACGCGCGTCCCGCGCGGGCAGACGCACGCGCCGCGTCGCGTCATGATCTGACCCGGGATTTCGCACTGGCGCGGTGGCGGTGGATCGGCGACCGGTCGGCGGCATGCACCGTCAATGATCCGCGTGCCGCGCGGGCAGAAGCAGTCACCATTGTCTGCACGCAACTGGCCGCGGATTTCGCACTGGCGCGGCGGCGGCGGGTCGGCGGCGGGACGCCGGCAGGCGCCATCGATCGGGCGCGTACCGCGCGGACAGACGCATTGGCCATTGCGTCCCACGACCTGCCCCTCGATCTCGCATTGCGGGCGCGGACGACGGCAGGCGCCGTCAATCAGGCGCTCTCCCCGCGGGCAGATGCATTGGCCATTCCGGCCGATCACCTGACCATCAAAGCGACACTCAACAACCGGAGGCCTGTCCTCCACGCAGCGGCCGCCTCTGAGTTCGGTACCACGCGGGCATACACAGCGGCCTGACTCGGTGCGGATCTGTCCGGGCAGCAGACGGCACTGCTGCGGCTCATCCTCGACGCAGCGGCCGCCCTTGAGTTCGGTTCCGCGCGGGCACACACAGCGGCCTGACTCCGTACGGACCTGCCCCGGGAGCAGACGGCACTGCTGCGGCTCATCCTCGACGCAGCGGCCGCCCTTGAGCTCCGTACCACGCGGGCACACGCAGCGACCTGACTCAGTGCGGATCTGTCCCGGCAGCAAGCGGCACTGTGCGACCGGTGGAGGTGTATTCACCTCGGTTGGCGTACACTGGCCATTGCGGAACCGCGTGCCTTGCGGGCAGACGCAGCGTCCATCAGCGTTTGCAACAAGCCCGCGCGAGCATTGCGGCTGGCGCTTGCCGATTTCGAAGCGGTGGCAGGCATAGGAGCGGCTTTGCCCTTGTATGTTGGTGCCGGCAAGGGCAACCGGCGTGCCTGGCGGAACGAAGCCGACACAGTTCTGGCCGCCTGTGTTCTCGTTGGCGCTGACGCCATCCGGAAACACGACGACGATCTCATGTGAGCGGGTTTCTCCAGCAGCAAGACTGACATTGGCGACGCAGCTCAGCGGCAGTGCTGTGGGTTCGGAGGCGCAGCCAAGCGGCGGCGATATTGACTGAATCTGCGCGCCATCCAGGCGCCCGATCCCGTCAATCTCGACGGCGTCGCCGATGCGCAATTCTCCATTGAACGGGCCGTCACCGGCATTGCGCACTGAAACCGTGAACGAACATGCCTCACCAGGTACGCAGCGGGCGTCGCCGGTCTTCTCGACCTCAAGGTCAGGGCCAGGAATTCTGCCGTCGGCGCAGGCGCGTCCGATCGGCGCGATGCCGTGGGTGCGTGGCACTACGTCGTTGGTGCGCGCGGAGGCGCAGTTCTGATAGCGGGCGCCGGCGGGTGCACTCACCGTGACGTCAATATGGCGGCTGCTTCCCGGTGCGAGATGCTGACCCGGGATCTGGCACTGCAGACTGGCAGACGGGGTTGGACCGCAGACCCATTCCGGGCCGTCGGCAGCGACACCGGTAATGCTGACCGGCGCGCCATTGCCGATCAGCGCGGCAGCGTCGACGACGCTGATCATGCCCGCAGCGCGCCCGGCGCCGGTATTCGAGACGGTGATGCGGCAGGTCGGCCCGAAGAGCGGGCAGGACTTGTCGATGGTGATGCGTGGCGGGTCCTTCGGCTTGCGGGTGCGCTGCGTGGCACAGGCGCGGTTATTCTGCATGTCGCGCTCGCCACGCACGGGCCGCAACTCAGCGCAGTTCTCGATGATGTCAGCCTCGTAGGACGTGTCGATTGTCGCGTCCACAGTCAGGGTTGTCGACGCGCCGGGCGGCAACACAATGCCTGGGTGGGTGCACTCTGACTGACCTGCGCCCGCCGGCTCGCAGCGCCAGGCCTGGGGCGAGACACGCGACGACACAGGTGCGCCGCTGCGATAAGTCTCAAGCACGGTCAGCGGCCCGGTATAGGTGCGTGCGCTGGCGTTGCGGATGCTGATCTCGAAACGGCAGATCGAGCCCCGCTCACAGCTTTCGTAGCCGCGGCGGACTGTCTTCGTCAGCCAGAGATCGACGGTTTCGGAATCGCCGTAGAAGGGGAAGAAGAACTGATCTTCGGGGATCGGGTAGTCGGTCGCCTCGGCATAGCTGCCACCGGGGCAGGGCCGCCAGATGGCGATATCGCCGACCTGGCCCCTCGATGATGCATCATCGAAAATGTCGTCATAGTCGACAAACCATGCACCGAAGGGCGGCTGGTTTTGCGGGCGCACCAGCGGGATTGCCGACATCTGGAAACCCTGAACGGAAGCCGGCCCGCCGGCAGCGAGTCGATCCGCCATCTCGGGATTGTCGCGCAGCCGGTCGCCGCTATTGACCATTGTTCCCGTGCAGACCCTCGGATCGATGCGGCCCTGTCTGTCGTAGCCATATTGCAGATCAACGCCACCATTTGACTGGCGATTGCCTGCCGGGAAGCCTGAGGCGTAGGTTTCGGGGACCGGCCGCCAGCGCGATTCCGTTTGCGGATCATCTGGTTGCTCCGGCGCATAACGCAGCACCTCACCCTTGCCGCTCTCGGCCAGCTCCGAATAGTCATAAGCGTTGCGGGATGCGCCGCGCTGGGCCAGATACATCACACCCGCGCCATCAAACGAGATGGCGGTGACGGGCAGCTTGTTGGGCGCCTCAATGACGATCTCGCGCTGTGGATCATTGGCAAAGCCGCCTTCGGCGGTGAGGCCGACGGACCAGATGTCGCCGAGATGGCTGACGGCGTAGTAGAGCCGGTCACCATGGACAGCGAGGCCCCAGACGCGCCGGGCATCCTGGGTCATGCCCCAGGTTTCCGGGTCTTCCGAGTTGAATCCGCCCTGGATATCCATGATCGCGCCGTCGTCGGCGATCTCGGGCAGACCGCGCGTTCCGGGACCGGTGAGGCCATGGTCGAACGTATCGACCAGAGCGCCATCCAGGCTGATACGATGGATCAATCCGGTATCGAGATCCGAAGCAAAAATCTGCTGGCGTGTGCGATCGAAGGCGATGTTGCCGAGCCCCGGACCGCTGTTGGTGTCGATGTTTGCAAACAGAGTGACGGCACCAGTGAGCCCGTCGATCTTCCAGATTGAGCCAGGACCACCACCGTTGTTGACGGCGAATTGTCCGGCCATGAAAGTCGCGCCCGGCTTGCCGACGCGCTGGCGTTCGGCGCGCCCGTCACCATCCTCGTCCGGGGTCACGATGCGAACACCATGCATCGAGCTTGCGGCAGCGTAGAGGTTGGGCGCGCCGGATGGTTTGCCGTCGCGCAGGCCGTCGTCAAACGCGACACCGAAGACCTGGCCAATCAGGTCAGCCGAGACATGGAAGGGCGGCGGCGTGTTGACCATCTGGCCAGCCGCAGGGCCACCAAGATTGCTGACGTCGAAGACCCGCAGCGTCGGGGCCAAAGTGTCGATAAAGGTTTCGTCGACCGGATCGAGTCCGTCCGGCAGACCCTCGAGAAGGTAGGGGATCGTCGTTCCCGAGAAGCCGGTCAGCGCGACTGATCCGGGCCGGAAGATCGGCGCATATGGCACGGGCTGTTCAGGCGCAGATACGGCCTGTGGCAGCGGCTCGGGCTCGCTTTGCGCGAATGCTGCTGAAATAAGACTGAGGCCAAGCGCGGCTGTCGCGACGACGCGCTTCAGCAATGACGCTCCGCGTCGCGCGCGTCCGCCAACAGGCGCACGAGATTCCCCGCGCATGTCCCCTCCACAATCCCGGGACGATAGCGTCCGGTCGTGCCCGACGCTTCCTCCCCTTGAAAATGTCTCAAAATACCCGGGGATGCTACGCCGGTGCTTTGACACGGTCAATGAGAGGGAGCGGTTCGCAGGCATTCGGGTTCTCCGGCGCTTTCCACAGCAGACGCGCTGACATGGGTCGTCGGAACGAGCCGAAAGGTTCACGTGGACGGCAGGAAAATCGCCGCCTGCGGGCGCTGGCCTGCCGATATCGAATGCGCTAGCCTGCCGTTTTTGATGGATAGTTTGAAAAATCACGGTCGCTCCGTGAACCTTTTCGCCGCTGCCGACGACCCAGGTGCAACAAGAATGGCAATTCCGGCTCCACGATCCGCTGCTGATGCAAACTCGGACCGCGAACTTATGAGCCGGGTAGCGAAGGGTGACCGTGCAGCCGTGAGACTTTTATTCCAGCGCCATTACGGGCGGGTGTACCGCTTCGTGGCGCGCCAGACCGGTTCGGAGGCCGTTGCCGACGACATTGCCAACGAGGTTTTTCTCGAAGTCTGGCGCAAGGCCGCCGACTTTGAAGGTCGCGCCGAGGTGTCGACCTGGCTGCTCGGCATCGCCCGCTTCAAGTCGCTGTCGCATCTGCGCAAGCGCAAGGAAGACTGGA